>NZ_PDYV01000036.1:0-6805 GCF_002743235.1 Sporosarcina sp. P25 | reverse complement strand
GTTATATGACGTACTATAACCATTATCGCGGGCAGTGGAACTTGAAAAAGCTGCCGCCTGCAGAATACAGACGACAGCTTCAACAAGCAGCTTAGGCTTTTTTTATAATTGTCCTTTACAAAGGGTACATTTTAGTTCAGGTGGGTTTTTAAATTAATTCAATTCTTTTACTGCTTTAATCGCTGCATCATAGTCTGGGTGGTCAGTCGCTTCACTTACATACTCAACATATGTGACTTTGTCATCACGATCGACAACGAAGATCGAACGCGTCAATAATCGTAATTCCTCAATCGCTGTACCGAATGCTGTACCAAATGAAAGATCGCGATGATCAGAGTATAAGTGTAAATTTTCCACTTTCGCGTTTTCTTTAAAACGCCCCTGTGCAAACGGAAGATCACAAGAAATCGTCATGACTTCGACATCGTCACCGAGTGATGTGGCTTCATCGTTGAAACGCTTAGTCTGGATGGAACATACACCTGTATCAACAGAAGGCACTACACTGATCAAACGTACTTTACCTTTTGAATCGTCAAGTGTAACAGGATTCAAATCATTTGCAAGCACTGTGAAGCTCGGTGCTTGATCTCCAACTTTCACTTCTGAACCTAACAGATGAATCGGATTATCTTTGAATGTAACTTGTACCATAACTAACCACTCCTTTTAATCTAGTGTACTAAACCGTAGGGTCTTCATGCAACTGATGGTGTTCAGGATGAATGATTTTCTGCACTTCTTTTCTTTCGAATGTTCGTTCATGAACCACCACCGTGTCGGCAAAGACGTCATGAAGAGCTTTCTTTTGAGGTAAGAACAAGACAAGCAAATACAGAATCCACAGCATTTGTGAAATGAAACGACCGAAACCTTCTCTAAAAATAACAGAGCCCCAACTTAATTTCTCTCCATTTGATTTCATCACACGAATTCCCATGATCATTTTCCCAACGGTCTGCCCTGCTATTTTCGTCATCAAGATAAAATACAACAATAGCAAGACAAGTACTGTCACTTTATACGGACTGAATAAAAAGGCAGAGGGCTTGGTGATCGCCATATCAAGTACGCGGAACACCGGCTTGACAAAGATGCCGCTAATTGCGGAAATGACCAGCATGTCGATTAAAAATGCCCACAGTCTGATCCAGAAGCCTGCATATTTTGGCACGAGCGTCTGTTCAAGTCGCACGGTTGGTTGCGTATCCAGCAGTTCATTCGTCATTATCGTTTCCCTCCTTCTTATTCACCGTATAAATACATCATGCGTGGTGCTGTATTTTCAGTCAGTATTTTTTTCATAATTTGTGATTCGACATCTCCATTAAATACATTATGGGCTTTCATGGAAAGAATTGCTTTCAAATTAGTAGGCATTCCATATTCGAATACTTCTGCTTTTTCCAAGTGATAATCTTCTTTCATAGCAGAAATAACAGCTGGCAGCTTACCATAATCATCCGCAAGTCCCGCTTCGATCGCTTGACGACCATTCATGACGCGTCCATCCGCGACTTTACGGACAGCCGCTTCTGACATACCGCGTCCGTCTACAATAATATCAACGAAACGCTTATACGAATCGTCAATCATTTCCTGAAGCATTGCACGTTCTTCAGGTTTCATCTCTCGAGTCGGACTCATCATGTCTTTATATGGACCTGACTTGATCGTCGGGAATTCCACGCCGTATTTTTCTGCCAACTTTCCGTAGTTAATCGATTGCATGATCACACCGATTGAACCAGTCAATGTTTCAGGATGAACATAAATTTTATCTGCAGGAGCTGAAATATAATAGCCTCCTGAAGCCGCCATGCCACCCATCGCGACGTAGACCGGAATTTCTTTCGATTCTTGAATTTCTGTAATCGCATCATAAATATCCGATGACTCCAACACACCGCCACCTGGTGAATTAACAGAAAGGACAATTCCTTTCACCGTGTCATCACTTGCTACTTCATTCAACTGCGTCATGAATTGCCGATGATTGTATTCCGCTCCACTAAAGAGGGTCGCTTCACCAACATCTTGTATGACACCATCCACTGTCAATACCGCAATTCGCTCATTGATACTTCCTTCTTCTACCACTGTCTCTTGTACTTGAGTCTCCATCAAATTGATTTCGTTGACGAAACTGTTCCAGTCTCTCGTGAAGACCCATGACATCGCATTAATACCAACCGACACAATGATCAATGTGGCAGCTACTGCTACAGCAATCCATCTTTTTGCATTCATACTATATTTCCTCCTTTGTCCACATCTACTTATACGTTCCCAATCGTCCAAATGTTTCATTCATGCTACACTTATTCTATTAACTGAAAAAGGAGATGATTCAAATGATTTCTCTACATACTATTTTTCTCTTCAGTCGTTTGGACGAAGACACCGTCCATAAAAAACACGTTATTGCTCAACGCCTTAAAAAAGAAGGCTTCAACTTAACAGAAGATCATGCCAAAGCCAATGTAGTTATCAGTATCGGCAGTGACGGCACCTTCCTACAAGCCGTTCGTAAAACCGATTTCCGTCAGGACGTTCTTTATCTCGGAGTATCCGTAAAAGGAGCACACGGCGTATATTGTGATTTCCAATTCGATGATAGTAGTTCTCTTGTACACACACTACGACAAGCAACGATAGAAGAGCGCCGTTATCCTCTCCTGGAAGTGTCGATTAATCAGCAGAATCCGTTCTTATGCCTGAATGAATTCAGCATACGTTCTACCATTATCCGCACATTTGTCATGGATATTTACATCGATGATTTATTGTTTGAAACATTTCTTGGCGACGGCATAATCATTTCCACGCCAACAGGTAGTACAGCGTATAATAAATCCGTTAAAGGCGCTGTGATTGATCCGCGACTCCCTTCTTTCCAAGTGACAGAACTTGCATCGGTTAATAATAATCGCTACCGCACACTCGGCACGTCGTTCATTTTAAGTAATGAACGACAGCTGACACTCAATATCCAGCAAGAAGGCAATGAATTCCCGTCTATTGCAACAGATAACGAAGCACTCGGTATCAAACAAGTAGAAAAAGTAGAAGCACAACTAAGCAAGAAAGTCATTCGTACCGCAAAACTTCCAAATAACTCATTCTTCGAGAAAGTCCAACGTACGTTCTTCTGAAGTAAAACAAAAAGGACTGTCAAATGTCAGAATAAAACGACTCTTGACAGTCCTTTTTATAGCTTACCGACTACATCATTTTTGATTTTGCTCTTTTTTGCGCAACTCAATACGCATAATTTTTCCTGAAGATGTTTTTGGCAACTCTTCTAAAAACTCAATCTTACGAGGATATTTATAAGGTGCTGTCAGTTCTTTGACATGATCTTGTAACTCTTTTACGAGTTTTTCAGTTGATTCCAATGTATTATCACGTAAGACGACAAATGCCTTTACAACATTTCCGCGTTCAGGATCAGGACTTGCGACTACCGCGCACTCACGAACTGCAGGGTGCTTGGTCAACGCATCTTCCACTTCGAACGGTCCAATCGTATACCCCGAGCTCACAATGATATCATCGCCTCGGCCTTCAAACCAGAAATAGCCCTCTTCATCTTTTTTCGCACGGTCTCCAGTAATATAATAATCCCCTCTAAATTGCATCTTCGTACGTTCAGGATCATTCAAATATTCTTGAAAAAGTGCAGGCGTGGATTTATGAACAGCAATATCACCCACTACACCCACATCCGCCGGTTTACCTTCATCATTAATGATTTCCACAATATTCCCCGGTGTAGGTTTGCCCATTGATCCCGGACGCGCTTCCATTCCAATCATCGTACCGACAAGCAATGTGTTCTCTGTTTGTCCATATCCATCACGAACAGAAAGCGAAAACTGTTTTTTGAAAATATCAATGATACTACGATTTAACGGCTCTCCCGCTGAGACAGCACTTTTCAAAGAGGCTAGTGAAAACGTATTTAAATTTTCAGCTTTTGCTATAAATCGGTATTCAGTCGGTGTACAACAAAGAACATTGACTTGGTACTCATCCAATAGCTGTAAATATTTTTCTACATTAAATTTACCGCTATAGACTAAACCAACCGCACCGCTTCCTAGAACAGATAAGAACGGTGTCCAAATCCACTTCTGCCATCCTGGTGCTGCTGTAGCCCACACTATATCATGCTCTTCAATACCTAACCAGTTCGGTGCAGTCGTCCGCAAATGTGCATATCCCCAGCCATGTGTATGTACTACACCTTTGGGCTTGCCTGTCGTACCAGATGTATACGATAGAAACGCCATATCGTCGCTAGAGGTATCACAAGCGGTAAACTCTGACGAAGCATTCTTTTCTTGTGCGGTCAGGGAGATTTCCCCTTCTTTTGCTTCACCGATAATATAGACGGTCACTTTATCTAAATTTTCCACGTGTTCAAGTTGATCGGTAAACGCATCAAATGCAATAATCGCTTTGGCGTTACTGTGTTCAATTCGATATTCAATTTCGGAGGAACGTAACATTTCAGAACTAGGGATCACAACAAGTCCTGCCTTTAGTGCGCCAATGTATGTCACATACGCTTCAATCATGCGTGGCACCATGACCAGCACTACATCACCTTTTTCCAAGCCACTCGATGTCAGCACGTTCGCTGTACGGTTAGCCGCTTGGATGAGTTCATCATACGTTACTTGTTGTACTTGATTTTGCTCATCTACATAAATTAGCGCTTTTCTGCCATCACCTGTTGCATATTTTTCGAATTCAGAAACAATATTATAGCGAGCGGGCGCAAGTAGTTCTTCTCGGTTCATTTCCATTCCCCCTATTATGTACTACTACAAGTATACAAATAGAATAGCGAAATTTCAAAACATTATATACTTTTTCTCAGTATACTGTTTGGATATGTATACTATGAGGTTTTTTAACTTGGTGAAGAAATGAAAGAAGAGGATAGGCTGAACGGGGAAACGCGAGGGGATTTGTGCTTCGTAGGGGACGCTTTCCTGCGGGCATGGCTTGAGGTTGATCTATTGTTGTTCAGTGAAGTTAGAATTATGTTTATTTGAACTTGAACCTAAATAAGTTTGAAACCGAACTCTATTTCACACACCATTTACAATGAGTGATCTAAATATAAGCACTTCCAAAGTAGGATTGAAGCGGAAGCTGGGGCGACCATAGGCGTCAACTTAATGAATAGTTAATCGGTTGTATGATTTGAAATGAAGTTTTTTTAAAAAAACTTTATTATTTTTAGACTTTCGAGTTTCGCTCCTATTTGTTTCGGGTATATATTTATAACAGGATTTGATTTTATGCATGCCAAATAAAATTCATTTCCCCCTATTTTTTTCTTTAGGTATTCCAACCGATAGGACTCGGTTCTTTAATATTTTTCCTTCCAATTGAACGAAGGATTCTTTCTAGACTTTCTAGGGTGTTTTGCCAGACCGTTTCATCACGGGCTCGCCAAAGCACCCATATTTTTTTGCCAACTTCTCGCATTGTGATCTGTTCACTCAAAATCAACCCTTCGTTTTTCCAGAAATGAATACGGAATTGGTAGGTAATCAATGTACTGAGAAGCAGCCTAATCAGCTCCACGTACAGATGAGATTGCCATCTTTCTATCTTCATTCTTCGAAAGTGCGCTACTTTAAAATCACTTTTCCACGATCTAAACAGAAGTTCAATTTGCCATCGATATCGATACAATGCGATAATTTCTTCCGCTGGGACTGTGGGTGGCAGATTGGATATCATCATGGAAACTCCTGACAAATCTCTGGATTTTTGTTTGATGATTCCTGGCTTTGTCCGGTTACGCACCGCGATTTTCTGGTCTTGACGACTTTGTTCCTTTTGGGTCATACGATATAAAATTAAGCGTGTGGGAATCTTGGAGTTGGCCCCCATATATACAAGAGGATATTCTTTATACTCTCCTCGGTTGATCGAAGGGAAAACACTTTCTATTAACAATCGTTCATATGCATATTTCTGCATAAGAGACCCGTCTGGATGGTACTGTGGGTTGGGATGGAGGGTATGGAATTGTGTATCGGCTTTGGCGCGAGAAACAAAGAACGCTTCCTTCTCATTTATCCCTTCTAATATCTTGAATTTAAAGTAGCCTAAGTCTTGTAAAAACACGTCATTCTTTTGTAGGTTTTGTAATCTATCCAACCCAGCAGGACCATCACCTGCTTTTCCTGGCTGTAAGTTGATATACAAAAAGCGCCCCGTGAGTAAATCAAATTCTATCTGGATTTTCACGCCAGCTCCCACACTTCCAGGATAGAATTCACTACAGTCCATAGATAACGTCACAGTAGTTCCATCTAATACTCGTATAGAGCGAAAAGGAATACTACTTCTAAACGGTATGGAGCTAAGCTCCAATGTCAATTGCGCATCATATAGAAGTAAGAATATTTTTTGTAAGAATAGTACCATAGGTTGGTTAATTCGTTTATTCAATGCCTGTTTGGATAAGTGAATATCGGAATTACCTAGGTCCCCACACATACCTGTTAATGAAAGGGTAGATAGCACGCCGGGTTTAGTGAAAATCATGTTTAAAAAAGAAATAAGCGTGAACTTCCGATTTCGTTGTATAAATTTTGTTTCTCTAGCTAAATCGTTCAATTCTTTTGGGTGGCAGAAGCTGAAATAACTGTTTTAATTGATAAACTGGATGATGCGGCTTCATAGTAGACTCCTCCTTTATTGGTTTTACTCTATAAATACCAACAAAGAAGGAAGTATAACCCTATATTTTTTCTTAAGTTGACGCCTATGG
>NZ_PDYV01000035.1:0-7220 GCF_002743235.1 Sporosarcina sp. P25 | reverse complement strand
CGTGCTTGTTCTTTTAAGGTAAACAATCGTTCAGTCACATTCATCCGCTCCCACATCTTTTTATTCATTATAAACAAAAGTACCCTATAGGATAGACTTTTTTCAAAGTGTCTATCTTATAGGGTACATTTTATAATGCAGGCCCGGATTTTATATTTTTTCTTAGCGTTCTGAACGAGCGCTACTGTTGCGTCGTGATGCGCCATCTCTTCTTGCACCATCGCGTGGTCCACTACTACGTCTAGTTGATCCGCCAGCTGATGAACCGCCACCACTTCTGCCGCGTCCGCCTTGTGAACGTCCACCGCCGCTGCGATTGCCGCCTTTATAGCCACCAGAACGTGATGAAGATGGTCTGCGTGAAGGTAATGGACGCTCTTCTGAAATACTTACAGGTGTCTCATCAACACTTTTAGTCAATGACTTAAGTGCTGCCGCCACAATTTCTTTTGCATCATGTTTCTCAAGCAATTGTGCTGCTAATCCAGCATAATCCTCTGAATTATTCTGTTCAATTATTTCTACCAAGGAATCCACTGCATTTTTCTTCTGTTCAAGCAATGCCTCATCAGAAGTCGGTGGACGTAATGGAGTCATACGCTTCTTAGTCGTTTCCTCAACGATACGAAGGTAACCCATTTCACGTGGTGTTACGAATGTAACAGCCACTCCGCTTTTACCAGCACGGCCAGTACGACCGATACGGTGAACATAGCTCTCTGGATCTTGTGGAATGTCGAAGTTGTAAACGTGTGTTACGCCTGAGATATCCAATCCACGTGCAGCTACGTCTGTTGCTACAAGTACATCAATTTTATTGTCTTTGAACTGACGCAAAACTGACATACGTTTTGCTTGTGTCAAGTCACCGTGGATTCCTTCAGCAATATAGCCACGGATACTTAGTGCATGAGCCAACTCATCTACCCGGCGCTTCGTGCGTCCGAATACGATAGCCAATTCAGGCTGTTGAACATTCAACAATCTTGATAATACATCAAACTTCTCACGTTCGTGAGACTTTACGAAGAACTGTTCAATGTTCTCAACAGTCATTTCTTTTGATTTGATCTTTACTACTTCTGGGTTTTTCATGAAAGTTTCTGCAATCTTACGAATCGGAGCAGGCATAGTCGCTGAGAATAGCAACGTCTGACGCTCAGCCGGTACGCTTGCAAGAATTGTGTTGATATCTTCGATGAATCCCATGTTCAACATTTCATCCGCTTCATCCAAAACAAGTGTTTGAACATTATCCAGCTTCAATGTTTTACGGTTAATATGATCCAAAATACGTCCCGGTGTACCGACTACGATATTTGGATTATTACGAAGGGCACGGATTTGACGTCCGATTTCTTGTCCGCCATAAACGGAAAGAACTTTCGCACGGCTACCGTAGCCGACTTTATAAATTTCTTCTGATACTTGGATCGCCAATTCACGAGTTGGTGCGATGACCAACGCTTGAACTGCAGTACTCTTCGGATCCAACTTTTCAATGATTGGAATACCGAATGCAGCTGTTTTACCAGTACCTGTTTGTGCTTGCCCGATTACGTCGCGGCCTTCCATACCAAAAGTGATTGTTCCCTCTTGGATTGGTGTTGCCTCTTCAAACCCCATGCGTAGCAAAGCGTTTTGTGTTGCTTCACTAATATTCAATTCTGAAAACTTCGTCAAAATATTCATTCTCCTTTATTTCTCCATTTGACAATTGGTTACATCTGCAAATGAAAGCGCGGCAAATTCGAGCCATGTACTTTGAAAGTTGGGAGCGTTTCCGATATATCCATCTCTGGTTTATAAAAAGAATCTTCTAGAAGGATTCTTGTGGTTGAGAGGGGTCATATCAATTACACCGATCGTAATTGCGTCCAGATTTTTATACAGCACAATGTAAAACCCGTGACATACAAGGAAAGCTCGGTCCTTGCCGAGCGGTGAAAACAGCAAATCATTGCTAGTCTGCCTAATAATCACCGTTTTATTCAAAAAAAAGTACTCTCCGTATAGTATAACGGAAGAGTGCCGTGTAAATGTATCCAATTCCTTTCATCATTCTACCATGGCTTACACAAGACTGCAACGAATCCGCTTAAGTTCCATTAATCAGTCTTTGCCCATGAACTTCAGTACTTTCGCGAACCATACGTGGCGATCTTGGCTATAACAAATATGATGTTTACCATGTTCAGAATAAATCAGATGTTTTTCTTTTGATCCGAGTTGTTCATACAATAACTCGGCCGTGAATGCAGGAACGATACCATCTTGCTTCCCTTGCACGATACAAACAGGTGTTTTGACTTGATAATGATACGGTCGCACTAAGCGAACGACGCGTAAAAACTCTATCGCTACACGAACAGGTGTCTTTGTCAGTTTATAGTTATACAGATGATAAAACGAATCGGGAGGATAATTCTTACGTCTAAAAGGCCTCATCATGATTCTTGCATCTCCCAATAAAATACGCGGACTAATATATTTCGCCGCAGCACTTAATAGGACAAGCTTTTTTATCGGATAGCGTAGCGCCAAGTACATGGCGATCAAGCCGCCCATAGAGAAGCCGACGATTATGACGTCGTCCACTTCTTTTTGTAGTTTTCTTAATTCTAATTCCGCTACCATCATCCATGACTTGGCGGTGCCTTTCTGTACGCCAAGATCCATTTCATGTCCCGGTAAAACAGGTACCGCTATTTTCCAATCGGTATAATTCTGTAGAAATCTTTTAAACGGAGCGATTTCAAAAGGACCACCTGTGAATCCGTGAATGATAAGAACGCCTGTCGTCACAACTCTTCCTCTGCGAGCATCTCTATGATACGTTCTAGTTTCATTCCTCTAGACCCTTTGAATAGCACCACTGTCTGATTCGTTAGTTTCGGGCGCAATGCCTCCGCAAGTAATACCATGTCATTCGCGGTCCACATAATATCACCACGGTAATCCTTCAACTGCTCCGATAACCACTTCATACGCGGTCCAAATAGCGCAATCCCATTTACGTTCATTTTATTCAGTTCGTCCGCAAGCTCTTCGTGATAGCGCTGTTCATCGGGACCAAGCTCCAGCATATCCCCAAGGACGAGCCACTTGTTTTGTTTGACGGACGTTTCATCGATAAAACGGAACGCTGCACGCATGGAAGTAGGCGCTGCATTATATGCATCATTAATAAGTAATGAACCATTTTTACCCGTTATAGGTTGCATACGCATATCTGTTAATGTTGTTTCACTTAATGACTCTTCAATTTGTTTTTCTGTCAGACCCAGCTCTTTTGCAATTATAATCGCAGCCAGTGCATTCTTCACTTGATGCGAACCGTAAACAGGAATGGCATACTGCCCCTCATGCTTACCAGTTATAGTAAATGAACTACCTTTATCTGTAGATATAATTTGTTGCGCAATCAAATCAGCTTGTTCATAACCGAATGACACACTGCGCAAATTGGACTTTTGATATACTAATCCTTTTAATAACGGTTCGTCACCATCGTAGAGCAACATACCGTTACCCTCTAGACCGTCGATGATTTCAAACTTCGCCTTTGCAATCCCTTCACGAGAGCCCAGATCTTGCATGTGTGCCTCACCAATATTAGTTATGACTGCAAACTGTGGTTTAGCAAGCGTTGATAAGAATGAAATTTCTCCAAAGCCGCTCATCCCCATCTCAAGGATAGCAACTTCTGTATCATCTTCAACAGCTAATAATGTCAGTGGCAAGCCCAGTTCATTATTGAAGTTGCCTTCCGTTTTCTTAACCTTTAGATAAGGTGACAATACCCCTGCAATTAGATCCTTCGTCGACGTTTTGCCATTCGACCCTGTGACTCCGATGACAGTACATGTCAATTCACTTCGGTAGCTACGGGCCATTTGCTGCAATGCGAGCTCTGCATCCTCGACGAATAGAAGAGGTAGATCTGTCGGTGGATTAGGTTCATCTTTCAGCCAAAGTGCTGCGATTGCACCTTGCTCAATTGCTCCCTTGACGTATTGATGGCCATTTACTTGTTCCCCTCTAAAAGGAATGAACAAGTCCCCCGCTTGCACTTTCCGTGAATCGATGCAGACACCTGTCACTTGTTGCTCTGCGATATGCTGTCCTTCCGCCTGAAGCCATTGCTGGATCGTTGTTAGATTTCGTTTCACGTTACTTCCTCCACTCAGTCCATTGTATATTGTAGTTGTTGTTTTTCTGTATGACGTTCTACTGCCAGTTCAATTAGCTGATCAATTAATTCTGGATAGGTCAATCCAGAATTCTGCCATAATAATGGGAACATGCTTGTCGGTGTAAAGCCAGGTAATGTATTTACTTCATTGATCAATACTTCGTCGTCTGCCGTAACGAAAAAGTCTGCCCGCACAAGTCCTGAACAGTCTAGAACTTTAAATGCCCGAATTGCCATATCCTTCATACGCTTAGCAACTGCATCAGGCACTTCAGCCGGAATAGACAACTCCGTGCTTTGGTCTTTATATTTCGCTTCATAGTCATAAAAGTCAGCAACCGGGCGGATTTCTCCTGCTACCGATACGTTAGGATGATCATTACCAAGAACAGCCATTTCAATCTCACGAGCCACAATTCCTTGTTCTACAATGATTTTGCGGTCAAATTTCAATGCTAACTCAATCGCTTTTTCGAGCGACTCGCGATCATCCGCTTTGCTGATGCCCACGCTTGATCCAAGATTGGCTGGTTTGACGAACATTGGGTAGCTAAGTTCTTGTTCCGCTTGATCTAGTAATTGCTCGGCATGTTCTTTCCACGTACTGCGAATAAAGTGGACATATGCAACTTGCGCTAACCCCGCTTGAGCGAATAATTGTTTCATTACGACTTTATCCATACCTGCTGAAGAAGCGAGTACTCCGTTACCCGCGTATGGAATATTCAAGACTTCAAATAATCCCTGTACTGTTCCGTCTTCCCCGTTCGTTCCGTGTAGAAGTGGCAAAATGACGTCGGGCATATCTCCTTGCAAAAAACTTTCAATATGATCGGGCTTTGGTTGTTCACTTCTCAGACGTAATGTCTCAATCTCCGTGACGGGTCCAGTCAATGGTTCCCCTTTAAGCCATTCGCCTTGCATCGTAATATAGATTGGCAATACTTCATATTTACTTAAATCAAGCGCCTCTGTTACTGCCCGCGCTGTAGAAAGTGACACTTCATGCTCCGCGGATTTCCCGCCATATACTAAACCTAACCGTCTTTTCATGTAATCTCCTCACATTCCGTAGTTTTCATTCATACAGTTTACCATGAACGGAGCCAATTCATGAATGAAAAACCAACGTTCTCCATTCTTTTTACTTCACATAGAAACCAATCATTTCACAACTCGTCTATTAATGGGTGTACTTCTTAAAAAGTTTTGCGATATAATAGGTGATTATAGTAATAGAATACTAGCTTAAGAAAAGGTGATTTCATAATTGAAACAATCAAACAGGCTAGGTGAACGATTTGACTGGACACTTGCCTTTATCATTTTACTTTTCGCGATTGTCAGTTTTTTCGTCATCGGATCCGCTCAAACCTCTGAGCAATATACACAGAACTTCGTTTTAAAACAAGTGAGATGGTATATACTCGGTTCATTCATCGTAGCAATGGTCATGTATTTTGAACCTGATCAATATAAAAAGTTCGCTTGGTATTTCTATGGCTTTGGTATTTTCTTGTTGGTTTTTCTGATGTTGGCGCCAGGAGGTCCAGGGCAAATTGCAGAAATGCGCTACAGCGCAAAGCGATGGTTGCATTTACCCGTCATTGGGACGATTCAGCCTGCTGAGTTCATTAAGACATTCTTTATTATCGGGCTTGCCAAGTTGGTCAGCACGCATAACGAACGCTCGTTACACAGGACGTATACGACAGATTTACGATTGCTCGGTAAAATAGCGTTGATGCTGTTCGTTCCATTGGTTCTCATTATGAAACAACCCGATCTAGGAACTGCACTCGTATTCATTTCGATCACTGCCGCCGTCGTCATCGTTTCAGGTATTTCATGGAAGTTACTCGTACCTATCTTTTCATTAGGAGCTGTAGCCGCAGGTGCTGTGCTGTGGATGTCACTATTCGCACAAGACTTGCTCGATAAGTTCGGGTTTTCACCTTATCAGTTTAAACGTGTCTATTCTTGGTTAGATCCTTACTCTTATCCAACAGATGAAGGGTACAACTTGATTACGGCAATGACCGCAATAGGATCCGGACAACTGACGGGTAAAGGTTTTCTGGAGCGCGTTGTATACATCCCCGAGAATCATACGGACTTTATCTTCAGTGTAATTGGAGAAGAGTACGGTTTTATCGGTGCTTGTTTAGTTATCACACTGTATTTTATTTTAATTTACCATTTAACGAAAGTTGCTCTTTCTTTGCACGATCCGTTCAGCGTATACATTTGCACGGGCGTCATTGCGATGATCGCGTTCCACGTATTCGAAAACATCGGCATGAATATCCAGCTGCTTCCTATTACAGGTATCCCTCTACCGTTTATCAGTTATGGGGGAAGTTCCTTATTCAGTAATATGCTAGCAATCGGCTTGATTTTCAGTATGAAGTTCCATCAGCGAACGTATTTATTCGATGCGAATGACAATGACTAACCGTAAATGAATACTCACTCCCTTTCCGAGCAGGCACAAATTGTGTAGACTGTATAGGAAAGGGAGGTTTTTTTATGTCAAGTTTACCAAATTGTCCGAAATGCCAATCCGAATATACATATGAAGATGGGAACCTTCTCGTTTGTCCTGAATGTGCCTACGAGTGGACGCCTGGAACGACGGAAGAATCCGATCAAACAGGTATACCCGAGATCAAGGACGCCAATGGCAATGTGTTGCAAGATGGAGATTCTGTGACGGTCATTAAAGATTTAAAAGTAAAAGGCAGTTCCAATGCATTGAAAATGGGGACGAAAGTGAAGAGTATTCGCTTAGTAGACGGTGACCATAATATTGATTGTAAGATTGATGGATTTGGCGCTATGCAGCTAAAATCCGAGTTTGTGAAGAAAATTTAAGGCATAAACTAACGCGAAAAGCTCACCCTCCAATATTAAAATGTACCCTATAAGATAGACACTTTGAAAAAAGTCTATCCTATAGGGTACTTTTGTTTATAATGAATAAAAAGATGTGGGAGCGGATGAATGTGACTGAACGATTGTTTAC
>NZ_PDYV01000034.1:0-10322 GCF_002743235.1 Sporosarcina sp. P25 | reverse complement strand
GAGCGATTTCACGAAGACTTTCATTACCTTCAATGTATCGTTTAACCGCTTGAATCTTATCTTCTACATGAATTTTTCTCACTTGAACCACATCCTTTTTCTTTGAATGTGTCCAAGTTTTGGGGTGCAGTTCATTTCCGGAGGGGCCGCGGTGAGCCAACTAGGTCGCTGCGCTCCCTTTAGTTGTCTCACCTGTCGACCTGATCCTCCCGGAGTCGCCCCCTCCTACGCGCCAATCCCTTGCAATGCGAGTGGGAGATAGTTATTGATGTGCATTGAACTCAGGCCTGTATTCCTTGAATAACTTGTCCAGCTTTTGAACTTAACCAAGATCAAGGACGTTATTAATTCAACTTAATTAAGGTCGACTGCAGATCTAGTTTAAGTTCTTAAAACAATACAAACCTAACTTCATTGCGTAACAAGAAGTATCTACCACTTACATTGTAGGGATTGGAGCGGCAGGCGGCGACTCTGGGAGGATCAGGACGACAGGAGAGACAACCAAGGGAGCTTGCGACTGGTTGGCTCACCGCGTCCCCTCCAGAACGCGTCCGCCTAGAGCGCAAATCCCCACCCCAAGCCTAATTTCAACTCTCTATTTTATTATCTTCTATGAATAAAAAAGGAAATGCAAGATTTTGTCGAATAGGAATAGGGTAGCGTCAAACAGAATGTACTAGGGGGAATGGGAAGTGTCAGTTAAAACAGCAGACCTTTGTGATGACTTCATCGACGAACTGCAAGTGTGCACAATAGAGTTCAAATCCTACGGAAAGCACAAAAGATTCTCGGGGCCGATCTCAACCGTAAAAGTCTTTGAAGACAACGTGCTAGTGAAGGAAGCACTCCAAACGATTCCAGAAGGCCATGTATTGGTTGTAGACGGCGGGGGGTCAAAACGCTGCGCACTGATGGGGGACATGCTCGGCGAAATCGCACAGGATCGTAAACTTGCAGGCGTCATTATCTACGGCTGTGCACGCGACACCGCGGATCTTGGCACACAGGAAATCGGTGTCATGGCAATCGGAAGCATGCCGGTGAAGAGTATCAAACGCGGCGAAGGACAGAAAGACGAAGTTCTTCACTTCGGAAATGTGGAATGGACACCAGGTCACTATGTCTACGCAGATGAAGACGGGGTAGTCGTTGCGCCTCGCCAACTTGTTTAATGGACGTCGCCCGCATCATTGTGGGCGATCTTTTTTTATCTGAAAATCGTAAACGAATTCGAGTGTTAATCTTTTACTTTACCTAAAAAATATACTATAATTTAATTAATCAAAGATAGTCAAAGTCAAATAAACGAGAGGCGGATGTATATGCGCATGGATGGAATGCAAGAAGACCAGCGCTCACCACTAGAGCAATTCGGTCGCAATTTGGTTGATGAAGTGAAAAACGGCAAAATGGATCCGGTGATTGGCCGGGATGAAGAAATTCGAAATGTCATTCGAATCTTATCAAGAAAGACAAAAAATAATCCAGTTCTAATCGGTGAACCAGGAGTCGGTAAAACTGCAATTGTTGAAGGGTTGGCACAGCGAATTGTAAAAGGTGATGTGCCCGAAGGATTAAAAGACCGTCAGATTTTCGAACTGGATATGAGTGCGCTGATTGCAGGTGCAAAATATCGTGGAGAGTTTGAAGAGCGTCTGAAAAGTGTTTTGAAACAAGTGAAAGAGAGCAATGGGGAAATCATTATGTTCATTGATGAGATTCATACGATAGTGGGCGCTGGAAAAACAGAAGGTGCGATGGACGCGGGGAATATGTTGAAGCCGATGCTTGCACGTGGTGAATTGTACTGTATTGGTGCGACTACACTGGATGAATACCGAATGTATATCGAGAAAGATGCGGCACTTGAAAGACGATTCCAGCAAGTGATGGTACGTGAACCTTCTGTCGAAGATACGGTATCGATTTTACGTGGGTTAAAAGAGCGTTTTGAATTGCACCACGGTGTGCGTATTCATGACCGTGCAATAGTTGCGGCGGCAACATTATCTGATCGGTATTTAACTGAGCGTTTCATGCCGGATAAAGCGATAGATTTAATTGATGAAGCGAGCGCCATGATTCGTACGGAAATTGATTCGATGCCATCTGAGTTGGATGCGGTGACTCGTAGAATTATGCAACTCGAGATTGAAGAGCAAGCATTGCGTAAAGAGAAAGATACAATGAGTCAGTCCCGCCTTCAAACTTTACGAGAAGAGCTGCAAGACTTGAAAGATTCTTCAAAAGATATGCGCGAGCAGTGGGATGAAGAAAAAGCCGCATTAAAAATTATTCAAAGTACACGTGAGGAACTTGATCGCTACCGCCGTGAACTTGAAGAAGCACAAGGTAGTTTTGATTTGAACAAAGCCGCGGAATTACAGTACGGTAAAATTCCAGCACTAGAAAAAGAATTGAAAGAATTGGAAAGTCCTTTGGAAGGAACAAAAGATATACGTCTTTTGCGTGAAGAAGTGACGGAAGAAGAGATTGCTTCAATCGTTGCGCGTTGGACAGGAATTCCCGTTACGAAACTGGTTGAAGGTGAGCGTGAGAAGTTATTGCGCTTGCATGAAACTTTGAAAGAACGTGTCATTGGACAAGACAATGCAGTACAACTTGTCACGGAAGCTGTCTGGCGTGCACGTGCTGGGATTCAAGATCCGAACAAGCCTATAGGATCGTTCTTATTCCTAGGACCGACTGGTGTAGGTAAGACAGAGCTTGCGAAAACATTGGCTGCTACATTATTTGATTCGGAAGATCACTTCGTGCGAATCGATATGTCTGAATATATGGAGAAACACAGTGTGTCACGTCTAGTCGGCGCACCTCCAGGATACATCGGCTATGAAGAAGGCGGTCAGTTAACAGAAGCGGTAAGAAGAAATCCATATGCTGTCGTGTTATTGGATGAAATTGAAAAAGCGCATCCTGATGTAGCGAATATTTTATTGCAGATTCTAGATGATGGTCGTATAACAGATAGTCAAGGGCGTTTAGTAAACTTTACGAATACTGTCGTCATCATGACATCGAATATCGGGTCCGCTTATTTACTCGAGAATGATTTAGAGGATACAGAACATGCCAAAGAAGATCTGATCATGGCAGCTCTTCGTGGTCATTTCAAACCTGAGTTATTGAACCGAATGGATGATATCATCATTTTCCATTCATTGACTACAGATTCATTTAAAGCGATTACTAACAAGATGCTTGGTGATTTGGTTGATCGTCTGCAAGAACAAGATCTAGTACTTGTCTATGATGATGACGTACTCGATTGGATTGTGCGTGAAGGGGCAGATGCGGACTTTGGTGCGCGGCCATTGAAACGATTCATTCAGCGTCATGTGGAAACGAAAGTTGCGCAAGAGGTCATACGAGGTGGTCTTGTAGAAGGACAGCAAATCAAATTGTCCATGCACGAAGGGGAATTGGTGGTAGAAGTTGTCAGATGAGATCAGGTCAAAATAAAAGCGTAAGAACTGTTGAACAGTTCTTACGCTTTTTGATCGTAAATCAAACGTCTGCTGGAGATTCGTTTGGAATGATTGTAGTGATAATCAATACAAGTACAGCCAAAACGATTGAGACGGTAACGCCCGCCATGAAGTCAAATGCATAGCCTCCAATGGAGCCCGCAACATAGTTTAACATAGCTACCAAGAGGAACGACCAAACAAATGTCATAATATAGTGCATGATTTTCACCTCGACTAGTCTATTTCATATTCCATCATACCATAGCAAACTAAAACGATGAAATCAAAATATGTATTATATTTGACGAAAAAGTGTCCTCGTCTTGAAAAAACACATGTTTTCTTCTATAATTACTACCAGGTACTAATATTAGATGATAAGGAACGGGGTAGATGAGATGAAAGCTGGACTTTTAGGAATGGGGAAATTTGTTCCGTCAACTGTTGTAACAAATGAAGATTTGGAAAAAAGTTTAGATACTTCAGACGAATGGATTCGCACGCGTACGGGAATCGAAGAGCGTAGAATCGCATCAGATGATATCAATACATCGGACATGGCGTTTGAAGCAGCGAAAAACGCATTACAATCAGCGGAAATCCGTGCTGATCAAATCGGTCTGATTTTGGTTGCCACGGTTACACCGGATACTTCTTTCCCGTCTGTAGCTACGATGATTCAAGAACGTCTAGGTGCAAAGAACGCAGCGGCGATGGATGTTTCTGCAGCGTGCGCAGGATTCATCTACGGTGTAGTAACAGCGAAGCAATTTGTTGAATCTGGCACGTATGACTATGTTCTGGTAGTAGGCGTGGAAAAGTTATCGAAAATCGTTGACTGGGAAGACCGCAATACCGCTGTATTGTTCGGAGATGGTGCGGGAGCGACAGTCGTTGGGAAAGTAAGTGAAGGAAGAGGAATTCTTTCATTCGAATTGGGGGCAGACGGTTCAGGAGGAAAACATCTTCGTCATGATAAATATTTAGAAATGAATGGCCGTGAAGTATTCAAGTTTGCGGTACGCCAAATGGGAGAAACGGCAGTCAATGTCGCCGAAAAAGCTGGTTTAACGACAGACGAAGTAGACTATTTGGTTCCTCATCAAGCAAATATTCGTATTATGGAAGCGTCACGTGAGCGTTTAGGCTTGCCGGTAGAAAAAATGTCGAAAACGGTTCATAAGTACGGGAATACATCGGCAGCATCGATACCGATTTCATTGACAGACGATTTAGCAGAAGGTCGAGTGAAAGATGATGATGTGATTGTTCTTGTAGGATTTGGTGGCGGCTTGACATGGGGCGGCTTATGTATAAAATGGGGTAAGTAAATAGTCTGGAAAATAAAAGTTAACAATAGAAAGGAAGTTTGAAATTGGAAAAACGACGTGTAGTGGTAACGGGTATCGGTGGAATCTCACCAGTAGGTAACTCAGCTGAAGAATCTTGGAAATCAGTGTTGGAAGGGAAATCGGGTATCGACACGATGACAAGACTGGATCAAGAGAAATTCCCGGTCAGCGTGATGGCAGAGGTTAAAGGTTTCGATATCGAAGAATACGTTTCCCGCAAAGATGCCCGTAAAATGGATCGGTTCACGCACTATGCAGTTGCTTCGGCAATGATGGCAATGAAAGATGCGAACCTGGTACTAGAAGGCGACTTAGCGCTTCGTACAGGCGTTTGGATCGGTTCTGGAATCGGTGGAATGGAATCACATGAGGCACAATTTAATACATTCCTCGAAAAAGGCTATCGACGCGTCAGCCCATTTTTCGTTCCTATGATGATTCCAGATATGGCTTCAGGTCAAGTATCGATTTTCACAGGTGCTAAAGGAATCAACTCTTGTTCCGTAACAGCTTGTGCATCCGGTACTAACTCTATCGGGGATGCGTTTGAAGTCATCCTGCGTGGAGATGCAGATGTCATGATTACAGGTGGAACTGAGGCACCGATCACGTCACTTGCAGTAGCGGGCTTCATCGCAAGCACAGCGCTATCTTTGAATGATGATCCTACGAAAGCTTCCCGTCCGTTCGATAAAAACCGTGATGGTTTTGTAATGGGTGAAGGTGCAGGAATCTTGATTTTGGAAGAGTATGAACATGCTGTTGCACGTGGAGCGAAGATTTATGCGGAAATCGTCGGATACGGTTCAACTGGAGATGCGCACCATATTACAGCACCAGCACCAGGCGGAGAAGGCGGAGCGCGTGCGATGCAACAGGCATTGGCAAAAGCGGGCGTTGAACCTACGCAGGTGGATTATATTAATGCGCATGGAACGAGCACGCCATATAATGATTTGTTTGAGACGATGGCAGCAAAGACTGTGTTTGGTGATCATGCGTATAAGTTGGCAATGAGTTCTACTAAGTCGATGACGGGTCATTTGCTTGGCGCGGCTGGCGGTATTGAGGCGATCTTTACTGTGAAGGCGTTGCAGGAAGGGATTTTACCTCCTACGATGAATTATGAGACGCCGGATCCTGAGTGTGATTTGGATTATGTAGTGAATGAAGCGCGTAAGGCTGATATTACGTATGCGATGAGTAACTCGCTTGGCTTTGGTGGGCATAATGCTTCGTTGGTGTTTAAGAAGATATAAAGGTAGACGGGAAGGGTCTTTTTGACTCCTTTCCGTTTTTTATTATTGGAGTAGTTGAAGTTCAAGTTCAAGAGTAAGTGGGAGGGCACCGTTGATCTGCGTTCCAGGCGGACGCGTTCCGCGGGCACGGCTTCAATCTCCTCGTCACTGCGTTCCTGCGGGGCTTTCAGCTCGCGCTGTTCCCGCTGGAGTCGCCGCCTTCCACTCCGTTCAACTCTTGTATGTTTTATCAAAAAAAGTTCGTTACATCAAAATTCTAAATCAATATCAAAACCAAAACCCAAAATCATTAAATCAATTTATAATAAAAACGACTGAAGACAAGCTCCTTAGTATGTTTCTGGAGAGGTTTTCAGTCTTTTTTGGTTATGAATGTGAAGACTCGTCTTATTACACGTGGTCTGAACATAGGATGAGGGAAAAGGGTAAAGGACGAGATGGCTGTGACGCGTTTTTTTGTGTTTGTTTGTAGTTATTGTGTGATTGTGGTGACGCTTGCGAATCTGTTGTTTTACTTAAATTATTCTGCATTGGGTTATGATTATCGACAGATATTGATTTTTATTTTGCAGTCGACAGATTTTATGATGTTGGTGGGGGCGGTCATTTTATTACTGCTTACCGTGTACGTCCCAAGCCCATCGCGGCCTCCATCTTTTTGAGGGTGGCGGAAGCGATGGTGTTTGCTTTTTCAGCTCCTTGGTCGAGGATTGCATCGAGTTCAGGAGAGTTGATTAGTTCATGATAGCGTTCTTGGATTCCAGCTAAGTGTTGGTTAATCGCATCAGCGACACCGACTTTAAAAGCTCCGTAGCCTTGGCCTTCGTATTTAGCTTCTAATTCTTCGATCGTTACACCACTTAGTGAAGATTCGATAATCAATAAATTGGAGACGCCTGGTTTGTTTTCCACGTCGAATTTCACGATACCTTCAGAATCCGTTACAGCACTTTTAATTTTCTTTTCGATTTCTTTTGGTGTGTCCAAAATCGTAATCGTTGCTTTTTTATTTGGATCAGATTTACTCATTTTCTTCAATGGATCTTGTAAAGATTTTATGCGAGCGCCATTTTTAGGAATACGAACGGCCGGAATGGTCAATACTTTACCGTATCGGCTATTGAAGCGCTCTGCTAGATCTCTAGTTAACTCTAAATGTTGCTTCTGATCTTCACCGACTGGCACGATATCCGTGTTATACAATAAAATGTCCGCAGCCATTAATGGAGGGTAGGTAAGAAGCGCGGCAGATACACCTTCTGCTCCGTCAGATTTGTCTTTAAACTGTGTCATACGCTCGAGTTCACCGATGTACGAAATGCACTGCATGATCCATCCAGCTTGTGCATGAGCAGGAACTTCTGATTGAATAAATAATGTGGATTTTTCTGGATCGATGCCACTTGCGATATACGTAGCAGCTAATGAACGAATCGCTTGTTTTAAGTCATCTGGATGTTGTTGCACAGTGATGGCGTGCTGATCGACGATACAAAAAATACAGTCCTCGTCGTTTTGAAGCTCAACGAATTGACGAAACGCGCCAATATAGTTCCCTAATGTGATGACACCTGTTGGCTGTACGCCTGAAAAAATGGTTTTCATGATCATGTATCCTCCTTTTAATAGTCGACTGGAACGAACAGTCTGGATCATACGTGAAAAATGGCATAAAAAAACATCAGTCATCCCCCTGTAAATAGGGACGATTGATGAAAGGTAACCGTGGTACCACCCGAATTGCTACTAATAGCCGCTCAATTCCCGTAACGTGAGAAGACGTGATGGAGTACTGTTTTCATCCATCAAGCTCAGGAGCCCATTCTTTTTGTGCAGCTTTACTTGTTTTCACCTTATACAAGCTCTCTACAAAAACCGCCACAAAAATACTTTTTCCTTCAATGCCATTCACTTATTGCTTAAGATTATATCGATACCTTATAAAAAATGCAACTTTGATTTGCAGTAAAGAAAAAACATTTGCCCAACATGAAACCTTTTAGTACATCTGTACGTACTATACATAGAGGGAATAATTAGCAGAATCATTTTCTAAATGAGAATGCATTTATTTACAAATGAAATGTTTAAAACATTTCTAGCCTGGGTATAAAAGTAGAAGATGTTCATTTATCGCAGAATACCGCAACATTCTCTACTGGCATGTTGAAAAATAAGAAATTGTGAATTCCAGAAAAGTTTTTTCGGAAAACTATATTAATTGAGAATGATTATGTGTATAATGAACAGTATAAAGATAAATTGTAATAATTCTAAAGTGAATTACACGAATTGCAAATATACAAAATCTAATTGAGCATAAGCCGTAAGAAAGGACGTGTCAATAAATGGGTGTCACACTTTATACATCGCCTAGTTGTACATCTTGTAGAAAAGCAAAAGCATGGTTGGAGGAACACGAGATTCCTTATACTGAGCGTAATATCTTTTCTGAACCATTAAATATTCAAGAAATTAAACAAATTCTTCGCATGACGGAAGATGGTACTGACGAAATTATTTCAACACGCTCCAAGATTTTTCAAAAGCTAAATGTTGACGTAGAAAGTCTTCCACTGCAAAGACTTTATGAATTGATTCAAGAACATCCAGGTCTTTTAAGAAGACCAATCATTCTAGATGAAAAAAGACTCCAAGTAGGATATAATGAAGATGAGATTCGTCGTTTCCTACCGAGAAAAGTTAGAGCCTATCAGCTGCTCGAAGCGCGGCGTATGGTAAACTAATCTTAATAACAAAAGCTGATAGGGATGACACGGGATACAATTGTGCCTATCAGCTTTTTTTGAATTGATATTCCCTTGTATTCCTCTAGGTTAACCACTTCAATGCAAACATCCTTAAAATGAAATACAATAAACCCTTACGAAAACGTCGGAGTCGACATATAGTAGTAATAAGCATTGCAAGTGTGTATTAGTATATAACAGGGGAGGGCCTGTTTTACAGAAGGGAGAGATAAGGGATGGAAATAGAGCGCATTAATGAAAACACGGTGAAGTTTAATTTATCCTATGGAGATATTGAAGCCCGTGGTTTTAGTAAAGAAGACGTCTGGTATAATCGTGATAAAAGCGAAGAGCTTTTTTGGGATATGATGGATGAACTTGGTGATGACACGGAATTTGAAGTAGAAGGACCACTTTGGATTCAAGTGAACGCTATGAATGAAGGCATTGAAGTGATTGTGACTCGCGCACATCTTCCGAAGAACGCAGAATCATCACAGTTTCCTTTTGGAATTGAAGATCCAGAAGAATTATTCGATCCAATTTTTGATGCGATTACTGATTCTGAAGAAGAAAATGAAGAAGAGTTACAGGTGGCAGATAGATTATTTGTTTTCAATGAATTTGACCAGATCATACCATTGGCTAGCAAGATGATTTCACTCGAAGACGAATTTGATTCGCAACTATATGCATTCGAGGATCGTTATTATCTCAACTTACGCTTCGACTATTCTCTCATTGAGAAAAAACGTGCGAAGGACATTGCCAGCATGGTAACAGAATACGGTGCAGTGTCTAAGATGTCTATTCATCGTATAGGTGAGTATGGCAAGGAAGTTATGGGATCTGACGTATTTGAACAAGTAAATAAATATTTTTCATAATACTCTAAAAGGCTACCAGTAAGTTGGTAGCCTTTTTCTTTATGTCAACCACTGGCAGCGTCTTTGTTAAATGGTGTGTAGGACTAGTTCAAGTACTTGTTTAATCTGAAATAAGGATTGGGGATAGGGTTGTAGTTCTATCATGAGTGCGTAATAAGCAGTACTGAGTTGTAGTTCTTTCACATGCTTTTTTCTGCTCGTGTTTGAGCATGGGACTATGGTCTTGCTGAAAATGTAAGTGGAATGCTCATTGTCCCCACTACGGCGCTGGTGGATGGCTTTCGCAAGGAGCCACAGACAGGAAGTGCGCCTGTCTCCTTATTTCGCCTACCACAGCAGGCGCCTTCGTTAGATAGTGTGTAGGACAGTTCATACACTTCACTCGCAAGAAACAAGTGATAGCTATCACCATGTCACTGTTTTTCTTTTTGCTAGAAACACGAACTAATTCATTACCCCACGTGCCTGCGCGGGTCGAGAAAGTATACACTCACTAATTTTTGTACCCAACAATAAGTCGAGCGACGTCCTCAACAAAAAGTGGGTAAGAATTACATGATAGCTATCACAATGCCGCTGT
>NZ_PDYV01000033.1:0-14209 GCF_002743235.1 Sporosarcina sp. P25 | reverse complement strand
GTTTCACCATCTACTTTATATACTTTGACTACGTCTTTCGCAGTTAAGCCCGTCACTGTGACCGTATCGGCGATCCCGACATTGTTCGCCACCGTAATTGTGTCGACCTCTGGAGCCGTCGTCACTTTTTCAGCGGCAATGGCTGCTTCGACCTTGTCACTCTCTAGACTGTTGACATTCGTCACGCTCACTTGAAGTTTATCTCCTGTCAACGGCGCTTTTAAGCTCACGACTACATCGCCTGCTTTTAACGCGACTGCTGAGCCAAGCAACGTGGTTCCATCTTCCGCGTATACTTTTACTACGTCTTTGATAGCCAAGTGTTTCACTGTGACCGTATCCGCTACTCCGACATTGTTCGCTACAGTGACCGTGTCAGCGTCTGGAGTCGGTGTTTCTTTTTCGGCAGTAATTGTAGCTTCTGTCCTTTTACTCTCTAAACTATTGGCATTCGTCACGCTAACTTGAACTTTCTCTCCTGTCAGCTGTGCTTTTAAGGTCACGACTACATCGCCTACTTTTGAGGCTACTGCTGAACCAAGTAACGTGGTTCCATCTTCCCCGTACACTTTTACAACGTCTTTAGCTACTAATCCTTTCACAGTAACTGTATCTGCAATTCCTACATTGTTAGCTACTGTTATCCTTTCAACCTCAGGTGCCGTCGTCATAGCTTCAGCAGGGACATCTACTTCAATTTTTTTGCTCTCTAATTTGTTATAATTAGTTAGGCTTACTTGAATTTTTGCTTCCGTAAACTGTGTTTTAAGAGAAACCGTCAAATCACCACTTTTAGTAGCAGTTGCACTACCTAGTAGTTTTTCTCCTTTAGAATCATAAACTTTCACTACATCTTTGGCTACAACACCTTTAAATACTACTGTATCTGCAGCCCCTACATTATTGTTTACCTCAATATAAGATGGTGTTGCAGCATTCACACTACCGATTGGTGCTACTACACTTGCCGTTACTAAAGCTGATGCAATTAGAGTAGAATAAAGCTTTTGTGACTTACTTTGCATAATAATTATCCCCTTTTAAATTGTATTCTACCGCCTCAATCTGTTAAACATAAAAAAACACTCTTCTAAACAAATTAATTGCCACTATTAAAATAGGTACTTTGGAAGGTTTCCTTTGCACTAATTGATATATCGGTTCTAATTTACAGATTTATAGATAGGAAAAAAATAAATTTTGCTGGTAATAATTAAACATACAACAATGCAACGTATACAAAAAGATGGTATATAGAGATGAAATCTATTAGTAGAAAACAATATTAGAAGAGAGTATAAAAAAATTAACTACTCATTGTATTTAACTACACTAAAAAACTCCAAAAGTCAGAATTCTTTATCTCTCACTTTTGGAATTGATATTAATACTAATCTACTTAGTTAAAAATGAACATAAAAGTACGGTAATTCATTATTCGTATTTACATAACAAATTATAACTATTTCAAAATACCTTTAACACGACTTATTATACCTTCCGCATAACTCTCAATATCTCCAATATTTCTAACTTTATTAGGTGTAATAGAGTTAAGTCTTGCTTGTCCTATTTCGTTCAAGCCGAATTCGAACGATAAAGAAGAAATATCATTCCCATAGACTTCATGAATAAATACCGCACTATTGTTTGCAACTTTTTTTAAATCATTTAAAATGTCTAACTCATTCCCTGGATATAACGAAGATAACACTGTCATTAGATCGGTATTTATGTCTTCTTTTTCGAAAACTGGATATAAACTTAGGCAATTCCAGTTACCTTTTCCGTCGAGCATCCAATCTGCTATAATATAAAAAGGAATGTTTAAGTAATACATTCTGGTTTCTTCTTGGACTATAAATGTATGTTTCGTCAACTCTTCTTTTAACTTATTTCGTAATTGTAAACCATTATACTGAAGCTTGTTTTTGTCATACGTTATTTCATATTTGCCGTTCTCAAGTACACGAATAAATTGTAATACATTTTTCGAGTAGTTATTCATTTCAATTCGAATACATTGATGAGTCTCAAGGAACTTTGTAATATCTCTTATCTTTTCGATTAGTTTAATCTCTGGTATATGGTTTACTAAACAAGGGTTTTTTTGAAGAATCTTGATAAACCCTATTTTTGTCAAATCTTTCGTATTGGTGATACTCAAGAATGGGATATCGATCAATTCGTCATAGATAAATTGCATATCTTGGTGACCTCTGAGTTGAATGCGGTCTAAAATGATATCGGGATATTCTGCAATCTTTTCGACCCACTTATTATCAATCCATACTTTTGCTTTTACTAGCATTTTGTCAAAGTCCATATCTTTTGCTTGAAATAAACAAATTGAAATATTGTTTTCATAACTTCTTTCTGCTAAAGCTTGAATTAATTCATCTTCTTTATAATTTCCATTCAAAATTCCTAACAGTGATTTATCGTTCATTTCTAAATAGGGTAATGAACTTTTGTTTGACTGAAACATCTTTAATTGCGACTTACGGAATGTTTCATCGTAATAAATTCCGTTTATAGCCAAATATTTTGCATATGCTATCGTATTCACAGCTCTTTTTTCTTCATGAAATGCTGTTTGTGGTCCGTTATTCGCTTCATGCATCCAAATACGCCCTGTATCATCTATAGCAAAATCGATACCTAGTTCATCTATACCGAAACCATATAACTTGTCTAAATGCTTGGCAACTTCAATTGAAAGAAGCAAAATCTCATTCTCATACTCAGAACCTTTATATTCAAATTCTCTTATCATGAATTCATGAAAGTCCTCAATATACCCGTCATGCACCACATTACTTAAATTACTTTTCCTGTTACCGATACGTGGATAAATATATGTCAGCATCCACTGACCCTTTCCATCTTTTTGCACATGTGCACGAAAATGATAGGGTTCATTTGCTTTTGTACGGGTCAGCACAAACCGTTGTATAATATAGCTTGCTGACTCCGCAAGAATGATACCATCCAGCCATCTATCAAATTTTTCGGATGAAAAGATTTCCTCGTTTTTATGTTCTAGCACAGAGTAGCGTTGTCCTTTTTTAGTTACAAAGTATATATCTTCCCCTCGATTGCTCTTCAATGCTTTAAATACTGCTTTTTGATTGGTATTCAAAAAATCAAGGATTTGCTTTTTACTCGTTCCGACTATAAACGGCACTAGCAATTCTGCAAATTTTTTATTCTCTAATAATCGTTTAGGAAGAGTCAATTTATTTCCAACATGGAAACTTGTGAAAGGTATCATTCTGCGTAGTTTTCTTTCTGTCTGTGTCTGCTTGCCGCCACCTACATTGTTAATGACATCAGGAAATCTTGAATGAACACTTTTCCAAATTTTATCTTCATATATATAAGCTTTAATTTCTACATTTTCAAAATCTACATCTTGGGATGTAAAGAATATCAACTTTGAATTTTGACGTTCACTTTCTCTAATCATTGCCATTAAACGGTTTTCCGGATAGAATTCTTTTGGATTTCCAAGCGAATGGAATATTCCAATCAAAGTTAGTTCTGCATTTCGAGACGAATTTTCTTCTGCTAATATATTGTATAGTTTTCTTATAGTCGGCAAAAATGAAAACTGAATCAACTCATTAACTTTTAACAAGTCTTGTTTTTCAAAAGCTTCTGCTACTAGAGATATCTGTTTATCCAATTGCAACTTTTGTTCTTTCACTTGTTTTATATCAGAACGAAGAATTGTTCGTTGAATCTCATGATACCCCTCTACAATTGAGCTGAAGGTATAAAGACTTTGGATATATTGCTTCTCCTTGACCAACTTATGTAGATGTTCTATTGCTTCGACTAAAGTGGATAATATATTACAAAGTTGAATCTTTTCTTTCTGCGTTAAGTTGTTCATTTGTGACACCTCTTTCAGTTAGTAAATTTTCTTATCAACAGTGACGTTTTTCAAAATTTTACAATTATATCTTTAAGAACGCGAGTATGAAATCACTTCTTTTAAATTATTACTTTACGCTGATTCTTAATACTACCAGATGATATAGGTTTTTAAAATTATTGTATAAAGGCTTTCGGTATCTTCACACATACTTTCAAGAAAAACAATAGTTTACTTTATAATGTTTTCACATACTGAGATGGTCATTGAAATAATAAAAGCACGATCCGATTGTTGGATCGTGCCTTTTGAATCAATTAACGTAATAATTGAAGTACGCCTTGTGGCTGTTGGTTAGCTTGACTTAGCATTGCTTGTGCTGCTTGAGTTAAGATGTTGTTCTTCGTAAAGTCCATCATCTCTTTCGCCATCGTGCGAACATTAGCTTTCACTAATGACTAGACTATATCTTCACCCTCCGCTATCGGTAGGGGCCGGGCACTTCGGATCGGCAAGGTACTCAGCCTTGCGTTTCCTACGGATTTCATCATCATAGCATGTGCCCTAGATGGTCTATCCTAGTCGTTGAACCTTCTCCACTCTTTCGAGACAGGAGCTTGGCTGCTGATTGCCCAATCTGTTCTTTTTTCAAGCATTCACGCTGACCGTTTCCAGTTACGTTGTAGCAAGAACAGTTTCAGGGGTTTCCAGCAATTCACCCGGTCGTACTCTCTAACCGTTACCAGTTAGGACGACTGTGTCTGTTACTGCTTACGCAGCTAAGACATAATCTACGTCACGGATACGTGATTCTGCAGCTGTTAGGTTTTCGGAAGAAGTTCCGAGATTGTTGATTGTGTGTTCTAGACGGTTTTGGTTTGCACCGAGCATAGAACGTTCGGCTGATACAAGATCAATTGCTTCCTGGATTGTTTCAATAGCAGCATTCGCCCCAGTTTGAGATTCTATATCCACTGCTTCAATTGAAAGACCTGTTGCATCCATTGCTTTAATTGTTAGTTCTTGAGATTGATCTGTGTTTGCACCAATATGCATAACCTTATCTTCAAAAGTGCCATCAAGTAACTTTTGAGTATTAAACTCAGTATTTTCAGCAATACGTGTAATTTCTTTTGTTAATTCTGCAACTTCTTTTTGTAATTCTACACGATCTTTATCTGTATTAGTGTCATTAGAAGACTGAACAGCAAGTTCACGCATACGTTGTAGAATATCATGTGTTTCATTCAACGCGCCTTCAGCTGTTTGAATCAAAGAAATCGAATCTTGAGCATTTTTGGATGCCATGTCCAAGCCACGAATCTGTCCCCGCATTTTCTCAGAGATTGCTAGACCTGCTGCATCGTCTCCTGCACGGTTGATCTTCAAACCTGAAGACAGTTTCTCAATATTACTCGCTGCTGCTGTGTTGTTTGACCCTAGTTGGCGGTGCGTGTTCATCGCTGCCATGTTGTGGTTAATAATCATGTTAATTTCCTCCTTGAGTGTTTGTTGGGTACACGTCCTTGTGTCCCTTATTTGTAGTACGGTTTTGAGTGCCGGCCGGACGCTCTCTGCCGCTTACACTACTAATATCGGATGGGTGACTAGAGTGTTTAGTAGTTTAGTAAAATCTTTTTTCTATTTGTTTGAAATGTGGTGATCCAGTGACTTATGATTCACTTTTTATTTTTAAAATTTGTGAACCAGTCCATATCCAGTGATAATGATTCGGCATTCGTATCCTTAATTGACTGAATGAGTTCGCCCCGTACAATATCCACTGATTTAGGCGCTTCAATCCCTACCCGTACCGTATCGCCTTTTACTTCGAGAATTTTCACTTCTATATTATCGGCGATTTTGATCGTATCGCCCGCTCTGCGTGAGAGTACTAACATATTATTCGCTCTTTCCGCTAGTTGTTTTTTCTTTCATTTCATCCAATTTCTTTTCATCGATTGGATGTTTGATAAGATAGCGCTTATCATTCAATACCATTTGTTTCGCTTTTCTATTGTTTGTTTGGAATAAAAGAGGTGCTTGTAAGTTGATGGTCGATTCTTCAAATGGTTCTTTAATAAAGACGATACCTAGTACCATCAAATCTTCTGGACTTTCTACTTCTAGTAAATCAATTGTTGGATCGTCTATTTTGAAGTCATACTCTGCTACAATTTTGTATGGATTAGCTACGACGAATGCCACACCTGCTTCTTTTGTTGACTGTAGTACTTGAAATTGTTGATTCTCTCCAATTGGCAAGATGACGAATTCTTCTTCCTCTTCAAATCCTGGAAGTCCTTTCGGGAAGTGCCATGCTTTCGATAGGTCTATTTCTATTTTACCGTGGAATTTTGTTGCGATTTCTTTAAGTGGTTGTGTCACTAGATTTCTCTCCTTTTCAACGTTTTGCTGGTTTACTACTCAACGTACTTTTTATTACACTTTCCAATCAATCTCTATCGATCCATACTGTTGCATCTCTACAGATACTTTCCCAGGTGTGTAATTATGGATCGGCTTATTTATTTGTGCGTCGATTTTCGGCTTCTGCGGTGTCACATTAATATCCAGTGAACCTTCAGAAAAACTCATTTTAATTTTGGTACGGTCCCCTACGAATTTCACTTGCAGTTCGGCCATTGGTTTCTCCGTGTTCTGTTTGACGATATCCGCTATCGTTGAACCGTTTTCAATTTTCATCAGTTGCATACCTTCTTGCGCGCGACGAGCTGTGCCTTCTTGTACTTTTTGTAATCCATATTGAGCATTATCAGCCGTTCGGCGAAACACACTTTTCATATCGATATCTGCACGATTCTCTGTGGTGTCGAGTGATAGTTGCGGTCGGGTCGTCGACATTTCTAATATGGCTGCTGGTTGTTCAATGCTCAGCGTGGCTTTAGGTTGTTGGATTTCCTGGATAGGTTTTGTCACTTGGAGATTAATTTTAGCCGGTGTGGTCTGAATTTGAAGCTGTGGAATGTTCACTTTTATCACTCCCTTACTTTCTTATATAAAAATAGCGGACACTTGCGTAGTGTCCGCCACATCTTTTAGCGTAAGAAATCCATTAAAGAAGGCTGCATAATTCTCGCGCCTACCGATAATGTGGCACGATGGATCGACTCTGATGTAATCAAGTCCGTGATCGTTTTCTCAAAGTTCACATCTTCGTTTTGAGAACGTTGTTTTTTTGCGGCACCTTCTTGCATCTCCAGACGATTTTTCATCAGTTCTGCACGGTTGGAACGGGCACCGATGTCTGCACGTTTTGAAAGAACAACATCCATATGACCATCAATTTCCCCAATCAGTTTACCAAAACTTTCTCCTGTAGCCGTAGAACCAGTAGCTGTGAGGTCTTTTACTTTATCTAACATCGTATCAATATCTTTAAACATTTTACTTACATCTGTACTGACTCGTAAGTTTATCCCGTCAAATACTTGTATTTCTACATTGGCAGAAAAAGAATTTCCATCTTCGTACTTACCTGTCTCTTTATTAAAAAGTGGTTGATCTGTCATACTGCCACTGAATATATGCTTGTCGCCAACTTTAGTATTGGCTACATCTTGCAAGTGTTCACGGAGCTGACCAATCTCAGTTTCAATAGCTTTCCTATCTGTCTCTGTCATCGCGCCAGTATTGGAAGCACTTGTAGCTAACTCTTTCAAACGATGCAATACTTGTCCCACGCCATCCAACGCATCGTCCGAACTATCGAGCCAGTTGTTCACTTCGCCCATATTCTTTTGGTATTGTTCCACTTTGTTCACTTGCATGCCGTAGCCCATGCCTTTCATGACGACGACGGGATCATCGGATGGGCGATTGACTTTTTTGCCTGTATTCAATTGTTCTTGAAGTTTGCCCATATTATTATAGCTGCTCGATAAGTTGCGCAGCATGTTTTGCGATAGCATCGATTGTGTTACACGCATGAAAATTCCTCCTTCATTATCTGCCGACTGTGCCCATTCCGTTGATGATTTTGTCGAGTGCTTCGTCCATCACGGTAATCATGCGGGCAGATGCGTTGTACGCTTGCTGGAAGCGGATCATGTCGGTCATTTCTTCATCGAGTGAGACTGAGCTGATGGAGGCACGGCGATTTGATACCGCTAATAGTAAAACTCCTGAGCTTTCGGTCATGTTAAGTGCTTGTTGCCCTTCGACTCCGAGTTGCCCAATCGTTTGAGCGTAGTAGCTCTGCACGCTTGAACCTTCTAGTCCTGGTAACTTCGCAAAGAATACATCGCCCAGTTTTTTAGCGTTTTGTCCGTTACCGACTTCAGCACCCGTTTTAGCATCCGAGGCTGCCAGTTTATTCGGATCTTTTCTAATTGCATCATTTACTGCGATCGTACTTGCAGAAAATTCGGTTGCGCCAGCTGGTAAAACAAAGAATGGCTCGCCTTTTACACCTGTTAAGTCCGTCCCTTCTTCATGAACGGCATTAAACGCTTTCGCAAACTCATTTGCCATTTTATCCAGTTTTGCCATCATCTCTGGGTATAGACCTTTTTCTTTTCCGTCTGAATTTATATATCCATATGAGTCCACAAGTGATTTCAATTCGCCGCTGTTAACCATATCGTTCACAGACAGCTCACCGTCAGCCGGATTCTTAATCGGTCCACCTGAAAACGTGAAGCCTGTCATTAAATTGGGAAACGGTTGATTTGGGTCATTGCCGTCTACAGTGAGTTCTGCGACTTGGTCTTTTTCTACTACGGTGATCGTTTTTCCTGGAACATTTGTTTTAATTTTAATTGTCACGGTACCTTCCGCAATAGCCGACGCACGTCCGCCTGATTTCTCATAGCTCGTTTCAATCGGTAGATAACTAGACAATTGGTCTAGCAATCCGTCACGCGCATCGTAGAGATCGTTCGGCAAGTAGCCATTCGGTTCGACGTTGGCGATTTGTTTGTTTAGTTCTCCAATTTGAGTTAGCAACGAGTTAATATCTTTTGCGCTAAAATCAATTTCATCGCCTAGATTTCCTTTAACTTCAGAAATAGACTTGTAAATATAGTTAAACGAGTCAGCTACCGCCACCCCACGTTCCACAACCACCGCACGCGCCCCGCCGTTTTCCGGACTCGACGCAAGTGTTTGCAACGATTGCCAAAAGTCGCTCATCGATTGCTGTAAACCATACTCGGAAGGCTCGCCGATCGCGTCTTCCATTTGTGCAATCGCATTCGTACGTGATTCCCAGTATCCTAGTTTCGTTGATTCACTGCGAAATTGATGATCGACAAATGAATCACGAATCCGCTGAATACTACCTGTTTCAACGCCTGTCCCAAGAAATCCTGGCATCGTGCCTGCGTTTATTCCGATCCCAGGAAAGCCGGATGTTGCTTGCATGTTGACGCGCTGGCGTGTGTAACCGGGTGTGTTGACGTTTCCGATATTATGCCCTGTCGTATAAAGAGCGGATTGCTGTGTGTACAATCCGCGTTTGCTAGTTTCTAGTCCCATGAATGTTGAGCGCATAGTGTGTCCTCCTTAAGCTTGGGAGTCGAATGAAGAGAGCTTAGTTTTTGCTCCGCTTTGTGACTGCCCTTGTACTTCGTTTTTCGAATAGTTGACGGTTTCCGGACGCGGACGGACCATGTCCAGCGATAGATTCACAAATTGAAGTGATTGATAAGTCAGTTGCTGATTGAGTTCATTCTGCTGTTTCAACTCATGAATCGCATGCAGGAGACGGTCCCTCGCCTCTGCTAACTGTTCTTTGTCCGGAGTGCTTGCTAGTTCGATTAATTGTGTCATGGTCGGTTCAGCAAGTACGGCACTTCCTTGTGCGGTTATATACTGCTTCACTTCCTGTACACGTTTTTGGTCCATTTGCACAATAGCTGCTAAGTGAGCTTGCTCCTCCTTCAACAGCTGGTCAATCCCGTCGACGTCGCCGCTTTTTAGCAATGCGGTCTTGTCGTTCGACAGACGGAGCAAGCTCATATGCAGTTTTTCTAGGTGATTGAGCGTTGTCAAAATTGGTTCAATGGACATGTGTAACCCTACTTTCATTATAGCTTATTGAAATACGACACCATTCTGGAAGCGAGTTTACCCGCATCTACTTGATATTCTCCAGATTGCACTTGCGCTTTCAATTCCTGTACTCGCTGTTGTCTGGCCGATTCAATCGGTGAAGTTGCGGATAACTTTTTCGCCTCTGATGAAATCTCGAGCTTATCCGTTTTCACTTGTGCTGTTTGCTTCATTTGATCCACTTTCATTTGCTGATTGCGGTACGGGTTGACGGCTTGTGGTTTAAATCCTTCTATTTTCATACGTCTCGCTCCTTTCACTTCTTGTGTTGGATTTAGGTACTACTCTTTACTTCGGCAGATTTCATGAAGTTTTTAGAGGCTTTTGTATGAAAAAACGAGCAGTACGAACTGCTCGTTTCGCATGTCATCCTCTACGGTCTTTTTGTGTGTAGTATGTGCCTTTTTCTTGCGCCTCAATCGCTTCACGGAGCTCTTGCGCCGCATCAAATGTTCGTAGGTCCGCTTGAATTTCATCGGTACATTTGGCACAGATCTTCCCTGACGATGTTAATGCGCCACATTTATCACATGGATAGCCGAGATTCGGGAACATTGCCGGTTGCAGTCTCCCTTTACGAACCCAGCGATGCAGTAATTCCTGTGTTACGCCGGTTACTTCTACAATCCGCTCTATAGTCGCTGCACGGTTCTCTCGTTTTCGTAAAAATCGATAGACTGTCTCATACATTTCTTCTTCCGCTTGCGCACACGTGCCGCATACGTCTCGAAGTCCTGTGTAATTAAACATACTGCCACATGTCGGACAATTTCTAACTTCCGCCATCTCTCTCACTTCTCTCTAATAGGTCTGAATAACGTCACAGCTTCCACTCGGTGTACTCCGCGCTGCTTCAACGCTTCAGCTGCGTGACGCAATGTGGTGCCAGTCGTATAAATATCGTCAACAAGCACGTGCACTGCTTCATTATAGAGTATATCGGCCGTTACGTGGAATAGTTCAGTCATTGCGAGACGTTCGCTGCGTGATTTTTCCCCCATTACCGATTCCGTTGTTTTTGCAAGTAGCGATTGATACGAAATATTCGCGGCGTCTAGTAACGCATCCACTTGCGAAAACGTTCGTTTCTTTTTATTGATCGGATGCATCGGAATCGGTACGATGATCTTTTTGGAATCGTTCAGTACACTACGTAATGGGGAGGCAAAAATTTGTGCGAGCGCGATGTCTTGCATGAACTTGAACTGATGCAAGTACTCTCTCGCTGCTTCATTATATGCATAGAGTGAATGAACAGAATCGAGAACATTGTCTTCTAGGATTCTGTCGATGCGTTCGAATTTTTCGAGACAAATTGGACAGGCGGACGTGTCTTGTTGAAGACCGAGGAAGTGTTGCCAAGTGGGCTGGTCATGTAGTGGTTTATCGCATAGTAAGCACGTCATTGCGGCACCACGGTGTTGTTTAGTTTACGAATTTCTCGTTTCGCTTCATCCATCGCATAGGTGATGCCTTGATGGAACAGTACGAAGTCGCCTGACGTGTTCGGTACGGAACGACCCACTCGCCCACCGATTTGGATGAGTGCGCCTTTATTGAAAATCGTTTGCTCCGCTCCGACAACCGCCACTTGCACGTTCGGAATGGTAATCCCCCGCTCGAGTATCGTCGTCGTCAGCAAGCCAGGGACTGCTTTTTGTCTAAGTAACTGCACCCGTTCTTTGCGGTCTTCATGTTCCGCATGGACTGCACAAATTCGCTCATCGAGTTTCTGGAATAACGGTTCAGCGAGTTCCATCAGTTCAATCTGATGAAAGAAAATGAGAAACGGTTGCTGTTTAGTCAGACGTTCGGTTGTCCAGCGCAGTAATTTCGCCGGAATCCGTTTCTTTTTCAGCTGTTTCTCGTAATTCCATAACGCCACGTTTCGCGGTACGGGTAACGGCTGCCCGTGATAACGCCGTGCGAGGACCGAAATATGGCCTTGTTTTTTATTCATCGCAAGCAACTGACTCGAAGGCGTTGCCGTCACAAAATGAATCGGCGCGTTCGGTTTCGCTGCTTTCCTGACGGCTCGTTGTAACGTTTCGTCCGCTGTGTAAGGGAACGCGTCGGCTTCATCCACGAAGACCGCATCGAACGCCTCGTGAAAACGGTAGAGCTGATGGGTCGTCGCAAGAATTAGCTGTGCGTCAAAATGTTCTACTTCTGCCCCGCCATATAACGCTTCTACTGTCGTATCCGGAAAAGCAGTCACTAACCGCGGCAATAGTTCTAAGATGACGTCCACACGAGGTGCTGCTAGACAAACCCGCTTGCCTTCATTTAATACATAATGAATCGGTTGAAACAGCATTTCCGTCTTGCCCGAACCGCACACTGCATAAAGTAAATGGGAGACGCCTTGTTTCGTACTTTCAAGCAATTCACGCGTCGCTTTCTGCTGAGAAGGCGTCAAATTCCCTTGCCAGTTCATACGGTGATTCGTCGGAAAAGTCGGTGGTGTGCCTGTCCACGTGAGTAGATGCGAACAACATGACACGCGCCCCATGTTGAGACAATTTCTACAATAGGCGCACGGTGCTTCGCATTGAGCGCACGCGAATACGGTGAAACGTGTTTGATTTTCATTATGGCAACGCTGACACGTATAGTGCGTACCATGCCACGTCTTGTTCGTTGTGACGCCTGGTTCTATATGGATATCGCCTTGACGAATCGCTTCGTCAACGGCTTCTTCCGAAAATGGCACAAGATGACGCAACCAAATGCGCCCTGCCAAGAATTGCTTAAGTTGGTGTCGTTCGGACATGCAGTTCCCCCTGTTCAGGTTCCGCGTCGTTTCACCCAACCGAGTCCCATGGCCCCTTCACCAAGATGCGTGCCGATCACCGGGCCAAAGTGGCTGATCGTGAAATCGACGTTCGGATGTTTTTCTTCTAATAGTCTTTTCCATTCTACTGCGTCGTCATAGCGATTCGCGTGGATCACTGCCGCATCTAACAATTGGTTCTTCGCATCTTCCGACAATAAATCCGAAATGCGCTTCATCGCTTTTCTAGCTGTACGGATTTTTTCAAACGGTACGATGACTTTGTCTTCGAAATGCAAGACGGGCTTCACTTGCAACAGTCCGCCAACTAGCGCTTGTGCACCGGATAAACGACCGCCACGTTGCAGATGCGATAAGTCGTCCACCATGAAATAGGCTTTGATGCCTTTTTGCATGTCTTTTAATTCTTCAATAATCGCATGCGGATGTACGCCTTCATTCGCAAGCTGTGCTGCACGGATCGCGTAAAAGCCTTGGGGATAGGCTGAAATTTCCGAATCAAACGCCAGCACTTCTAGTTCCGGTACGAGCTCGGCCGCCTGTATCGCACCCATATACGTTCCGCTAATGCCGCTCGATAAGTGAATCGTAATGACCGCATCGTAGTCTTTCGCGAGTTCGCTAAATAGCGCTTCGAAGTCACCGATCGCGGGTTGTGATGTCTTCGGTAACGGGCCTTTACCGCGCACCAGTTCATAGAATGCTTCCGTGGTAATATCGACATCTTCTTTGAATTCTTTGCCGTCGATAGTTACGAGTAACGGGATCGTGTAAATCCCAAGTTCTGCTTTTATGTCATCCGGCAAATACGCCGTCGTGTCTGTCACAATCGCTGTTTTCAATATGATCAACTCCTGTAACTTATTCTACCTGAAATCGGTGGAGTTGGCATCCGTGAAGAAGAAATTGGAGCAGTAAGTTGGAATTAGTTTTCGTGGAGAGAGTCGCTGCCAGACACTTTGATTGAGTTCACGTTCAAGACCTAATTCAAGTGCAAACGTCAAGAGACGATGGCGGACTTGCAGACGGGGTTTGCGATTGAGCGGTTGATTGGTTTTATAGAGCGGTTAGCGTGGTGGATAGAGCGGATACGGGGCTTGATAGAGCACTCACGACAAACTATGAGCGGATAACACGTTTCATAGAGCGAAAAGCAAGCTGCATAGAGCGGATCTCAGCCAACTATGAGCGCGGCCAGAGCACGACCCGACCACAGCCCGACCGCGACACCCAAGCCCAGCCCAGCCACCAACCCCAACCCCCCTCATAACCAATGAACTCATCCAACAGCATTAGTATACACAAGAAAAAAATCCTTCCGAATCATAAAATGTACCCTATAAGATAGACACTTTGAAAAAAGTCTATCCTATAGGGTACTTTTGTTTATAATGAATAAAAAGATGTGGGAGCGGATGAATGTGACTGAACGATTGTTTACCTTAAAAGAACAAGCACGC
>NZ_PDYV01000032.1:0-15493 GCF_002743235.1 Sporosarcina sp. P25 | reverse complement strand
TATATGACGTACTATAACCATTATCGCGGGCAGTGGAACTTGAAAAAGCTGCCGCCTGCAGAATACAGACGACAGCTTCAACAAGCAGCTTAGGCTTTTTTTATAATTGTCCTTTACAAAGGGTACATTTTATTATAGCAGCCCGGATTTTTTTGTCGTGAATATGATATGATCGATTAGAATGAAACGTTTTCACGATTGTTACGTATATAGTGAGTAGAAATTTGAAAAGAGGTGGACCCGTGAGACAGCAACCTTCCAATCAAATCTCCAGAAAAGGATTAACCGTTTGGAGATTATATGGAACGATTCAAAGTGTGATTATATTAGCCATCGCAGTCGGTTTAGGTTTTTTGTCGTATTTTTTTGAATGGCCGATTTGGATTATGATCGTCGTTACAGTAATTGTACTATTCTATGCGTTTTTATCAATTTATTTATTCCCGAAAATTAGTTGGCAACGCTGGCGCTATGAAGTACGTGAAGCAGAAATTGAACTTCAACACGGATTATTCATTGTCAATCGTACGCTCATTCCGATGGTGCGCGTTCAGCACGTGGACACAGCGGAAGGGCCGATTTTACGTAAGTATGGTCTGGCTTCTATCACAATTTCCACTGCAGCGACTACTCATTCCATTCCTGCGCTAGTGACGGAAGAGGCAGATGAACTGCGCAACCGTATTTCCACGTTTGCAAGGGTGGCGAAAGACGATGTCTGAACCACATTATAAACTACATTGGATTTCAGCTGTAGTCGAGACTGCCAAAGCACTGAAAGATTTGATAGGTCCGTTCGTAATTTTAGTTTTCGTGAATGGTTTCAAAGGAGAAAGTACAGCGCCATGGTATATCCAGTATTGGTCTTTGATTTTATTTGGCGTGCTTCTCATATTCACGTTAGTTTCCGGTATTGTGAAATGGCGCCGTTTTGATTACTGGTTTGAAGATCAGGAGTTGCGCATCGTATCGGGTTTGTTTGTACGGAAAAAGCGTTACATTCCATTCGATCGTATTCAAAGTCTAGATTATACAGAAGGTATTTTTCATCGACCATTTCAGCTGGTTAAGGTCAAAATTGAAACAGCAGGTTCGTCATCCGGTAAAGATGCGGAAGCTGAATTAACTGCAATCACGAAGGAAGCAGCGCAACAGATTGAAAAAGAAATTAAGCAATCAAAAAAAATGAAAGTTATAGGTCCAAAACCAGCATTATTTGATCAAATAGAGTGGCAGTTGATTCGAGAGCCGGAGGAAGAAGTGCAGATAGCACAACAACCAGCACCAGTAGTTTTTTCTATGACGACAAAGGATTTGCTTATGCTTGCGACAACTTCCGGTGGGATCGGAGTTATTTTATCTGGTGCGATCGTCTTCCTATCGCAAATCGAGGAACTCATTCCGTACGACTGGTTGTTCGGAGAATTGAAATCTTTCATCCGTATCGGTATTTTCGTCATTGCAGCCCTTGTAGCACTTGGTTTCCTGATTGTTTGGTTGCTATCCGTCGCGATGACATTCCTTGCGAATTATGATTTCAAAGTCATGCGTGAGAAAGATGATTTAGTCATCACGCGGGGGTTACTTGAGAAGAAACGGGTTACTGTGCCGTTGAAACGTGTACAAAATATTACGATCATCGAAAATCCTATCCGTCAGTTATTCGGCTACGGAGCGGTCATCATCAACAGTGCGGGGGGAGTGGGAGAAGGTTCGCGCATCAAACTTTTTCCGCTAGCGAAACGAAATCGCATTGTCGAACCATTGCAAGAGTTATTTCCCACTATAGACTTCAGTGAACCGATAGAGAAAATTGGTGGAAGAGGGAAACGTTTCTACTATCGTTTTAAGTTACTTGTGACACTTATAGCGATAGCGGTTGTCTCGTACAACTTCTTTCCTTACGGCTTGCTGATGTTGTTATTGTTGCCGTTGGTAGGATTGCACGGTATTTGGCAATACAAGACGGCGGCCTACACGATCTTGCCGAAACAATTGACTATGCGTTTTCGCATAGTCAGCCGGCAGACGGTGTTTACGGAGAAGAATCGGATCCAGTCGATGGAGTTGGATCAGAACTACTTCCATCGCAGGAAAAAGGTTGCAACGATCACAGCCAATGTCAAGTCAGGTATGACACTCGACGCCCCAGCCATTCGTCACATGTCTCAGGAAGACGCAGAAAAGTTCCTGTCTTGGTATGAGTACCACCCAGAAAGCACAGAATCACAAACAGAGCCGGACAACTAAACTTGTCTGGCTTTTGGATTAGTGAAAGTGGATAGGCTGACAGGAGATAGGATAGGAAATTTGTGCTCTTAACGCTTCGCTATTACTCCAATCTCTTCGTACCCACTAATTGACTCTTTATGCAATTCTCCATTTAAAAAGCCAGACAAGGATAATCCTAGTCCGGCTTTGCATGACACTACTTTTTTCGCCAACTAACAATGTTCTTCGGATTGAAAAAGCTCAACCCGATCAGGAAGCCTGTGAGCAGCCCTGCAATGTGCGCTGTCACGTTGATATTCGTCCCGACAAACGTCATCACAACACTAATGATGATAATCGGTAAAATAACTTGTCTCAACTGTGGAAATGCATGCTTCGTGTAATACACAAGCGCGCCAAACGCACCGAACACACCAAAGATCGCACCACTTGCACCGACATGCGTATAGGCAACAGGCTGCACGAAGTATGTTGCGATATCGCCGAACAAGCCGGCTAACAAATATACGGTGATAAACCGTGCTTTCCCTGCGATTTTCTCAAGCTCTGGTCCGAAAACGAAAAGCGAGAACATGTTAAATAGTAAATGCATGAAACCGCCATGCAAAAACATCGGGGTTATTAAGCGCCAATACTCTCCATTCGCAATGAGCAAGTTATCTCCCAAGCCGAATAAAAAGAGCCGATCACCAATGCCGGGAATTAATGTATAGATAAAAATCCCGATATTTAAGGCGAGCAAAAATGTCACGACAGGATATGCGCGAACATATTGTGAAAAATTTTCCGTTCTTATAAACATGGTTTCACCTCAATCTTCTGTACTGATTATACATATTATTTAACTTGAAGGGAAAGGAGTTGTTCATTTTGATACAAGGAATTGGATTAGACATCGTGGAATTGGATCGCATAGCCCGTTTGGATGGCCGTGGCGCGAAATTCAGAGAACGGATATTGTCCGAAAGAGAACTACGAGTATATGAAACGCTACATGGCCACCGTAAAAATGAATACTTGGCGGGGCGCTTTGCTGCCAAAGAAGCATTCTCGAAAGCGCGAGGTACTGGAATCGGAACGGATTGCAGTTTTTTGGACATTGAAGTCATTTCGGAAGCAAGTGGTCGCCCTGTATTGTACTTCCATAGTCAACTGGTTCAAGGGTTTATTAGCATTACACATACTCGAAATGTAGCTGCTGCACAAGTGGTCTTAATGGAATCCTGAAAGCGTCTGAACAGAATTTAAAACAAGCTCGCATAATCGATTCATCCCTCTCATAAGATAAGCTACCCGAATTGATTGGAGAAAGGATGAAAAGAATGCGGAAAAAAATTATTTTGTTAACAGTCGTTGCCGTTATGTTAGTACTAGGAGGATGCGGTAAACCCTCTAAAGAAGATGTCATGAAGAAACTTAGTAATAAGTGGAATGAAACGAAGGGGTATGAGCTAAATGCCTCGATGGAAATCAAAACAGGTTCGGAGCCACGGATGTACAATGTGGAAGTATGGCATACTAAGCCAGAGTTTTACAAAGTAAATGTAACGCAATCGGGGAATGAAGAATCGCAAATGATCGTCCGTAATGAAGAAGGTGTGTTTGTTATTACGCCGTCACTTGGCAAAACATATAAATTCCAAAGTGACTGGCCGGCGCAAAACAGTCAAGGGTATCTGATTGGAACGCTTGCTGAAGATATTAAGGTAGACAAGGCAGCGGTAATGGAAGAAAAAGAAAAAGAGTATATCTTTGAAACGGCAACACGCAATAATCATAAATCACTTTTACCAACTCAGAAAATTCATATCGATAAAAAGACTTTGTTACCAAACAAGGTGACGATTCATGATGAAGCAGGAGAAGAAAAGATTTCCATTAAGTTCGATAAAATTGCCTTGGGTGTAGAGCATAAAGTGGCTGAGTATAAGGTAGAAATGGATAAACCAAAAGCAGATGGTGATCAATCGGATTCTGATGGAGAAGCAACAGAAGGTGATGGGGAAGATCAAGCTAAGGTAGATCAACAAACTTACTATCCGGTTGCTAATTTACAAGGTACAACATTGTCTGAAGAGAAGAGTGTGGAAATTGAGAATGGTCAGCGTGTTATCATGACATTCAGTGGAGATAAGGAATATGTTGTCATTCAGGAACCAGCTGAAAAGCCCTTGAATCAAATGCCAGTTTCCATAGAAGGTGATCCAGTTGATCTAGGTTTCGCGGTAGCGGCATTGACGGAAAAATCTATTCACTGGGAAGCGAATGGCATGGCGTTCTTTGTTGCATCTGACATGTTAAGCAAAGAAGAATTAATCACTGTAGCAAATTCGATGACAGCGACAGAATCCAAGTAATTAACGACTGAATCAATTGACTAGACTGTGCCTTTGGATAGATAATTATTTCATGCAACAGTCTATCCTATAACGAGGTGGAAGGAAATGTTCAACGAAACACAGTATCGGCCAACACGAGCGATTATTAATACAGCAGCTATTCGGCACAATGCACAACACCTTATGTCTTATTTACCTAAAGAAACCAAGTTGATCGCGGTCGTCAAATCAGATGGATACGGTCATGGAGTAGCGCAGGCTGCTTCCGCTGCATTGCGAGCGGGAGCAGAAATGTTTGCTGTTGCGACTCCGGATGAAGCGATGACGCTCAGGAAAACGCAGCCGACGGTCGATATTCTTGTACTGGGATTTTCACCGGTGTCATTTGCCGCTGTAGCTGCACAACATCGCATTATTCTAACGGTTACGAGTGAGAATTGGGTAAAACAAGTGATTGCACAACAACCCTTTGATAATAAATGCAGAATTCATGTAAAAATCGACAGTGGGATGGGTAGAATCGGAGTGAGGACTGAAGAAGAGCTCACGCAATTGGTGAAGCGCATTCAGCAGTCCGATTTATTTATTGATGGTGTATTCACACATTTTGCACGTGCAGATGAAGAAAATAGAGAACCAACGCGGCGACAGTATGAACGATTTATGCGTCTAGTAAAATGTTTGCCTGAAAAACCGCGTCTCATTCATGCATCGAATAGCGCAGGGGCTTTGTTGTATCCTGAATATGCACTAGACGCTGTTAGGTTTGGCATAAGTTTATACGGTATTCCGCCGTCTCATACCGTTGCAAAGCAGCTACCGTTTACGCTTGAACGGGCATTGGCGATAGAAACCGAATTAACCTACGTGAAACAAATGACGGCTGGCGAAGAAATTAGCTATGGCGGTACGTATAAAGCGGTTGAGGGAGAATGGATCGGAACATTACCTGTGGGTTATGCGGATGGGCTGAAGCGTTCACTTAAAGGTCAGGAAGTACTAATCGATGGCAAGAGGGTACCGATTGTTGGCACCATTTGCATGGACCAATGCATGATTCGATTACCTCGTGAATATTCTGAAGGTGAAAAGGTACTATTGATCGGCAAACAGGGCAACGAAGAAATAGGTATAGAAGAATGGTCTGAACGCCTAAACACGATACCCTATGAAATAGCTGTAACATTTTCTACACGGATACCTAGAGTCTATACGTGAAAACGTCGAAACTATCTGGCGGAATATATGACGCAACGATCATCTAATTCGACATTCTACTGACGAAACTAGTATTTCTTGTCAAAACACTTCAAACCTTGTCTTTTCATATTCCAATATAAATGGTAAGATAGAAATGATATAGAAATAGAGGGATGGGTTTGTCGGAGGTGCTCGATTTGCGTACGGATAAAAACGATAAAAGAATACTTAGTATAGCCTCAACCAGATTGCAACAGCAAAATGAAGACGCAATCTTTCAATGGGAGCAAGTGCAAGAAGATTTCGTTTATACGACAGATGTGAAACATATCAAACATGGCGAAGCTTCCTTATTACGTGAAGCCATGATTAGAGGTTATGTGGAAATGTCGCAAATCAACCTCAACATAGCGGCAGAATGTTTATATGCGGAATTTGAAGCTCAGCATACCGTGGAACGTTGCGTCAGCGGAGGATGAAAAGTTGGCAATTAAACGCGGAGACGTCTTTTTTGCAGATTTGTCACCTGTAGTCGGTTCTGAACAGGGTGGGACTAGACCGGTACTGATCATCCAAAACGACATCGGTAACCGATTCAGTCCTACAGTGATTGTGGCAGCCATTACTGCACAAATTCAAAAAGCAAAATTGCCGACACATGTCGAAATTACAGCGGCCCGGCATGGATTCGAGCGGGATTCAGTCATCCTGCTCGAGCAAGTCCGCACAATCGACAAGTCTAGGCTTACAGACAAAATAACACACTTAGACGATGCGTTAATGAAGCAAGTCGACGAAGCTTTACAAGTAAGCTTCGGGCTTATTAAATTTTAGCATACATATTCTACTAACTTTTATTGCAGATGGCGCCAGTAACTTATGGCTTCTGAAAACACTATAGCCAATCGGTTATAGTGTTTTTTTTTAAGTAATTTCAAAAAAAGTGATTAAAAACATGTAGTTTGCAATGGAATTCGATACAATAGAGGTAACTGAAGATGTAGGGAGGAACAAATAACGATGAACGAAGTCATGAAAAAAGGTATAGCCGAGAATATAGATATAATCACTACGCGCTGGGTAGAACAAATGAAAGAGAATGCTGATGAGCGTTTTCTAGATTTAATGCCTGAAGCTGTAGTGGCAACAACTAGTAGAGAGTTTGCAGAATTGATGACGTCTAATCTATCGTATCGCGAAACAGTGGACAAGGGAAGACTGGATGAGTTTACAGAGAAAATCATTCATTTTGGATGGTCAATTAAGTTTATCAATCGGGCAATTGATACGTTTTCTGGCGTCGTATATAACCTATTTTTTGAGACGGGGATTTTACGAGAGTCCAACTTGCGCGAAGGAATTAATATCCTTTCAAACTGGATCAATCCGCTAAGAGAGAGCATCATCGAAGAATATTCTACGAAGTGGGAACGTACGGACATCTTGCAGAAGATTGCTTTGCAAGAACTATCCGCATCTTTGATCCCGGTATTCGACAAGATATCTGTCATGCCGTTAGTTGGGACAATCGATACAGAACGTGCAAAATTGATCATGGAGAATCTATTGGAAGGTGTTGTCAAGCAGCGCGCTGAAGTCGTGTTACTTGATATTACAGGTGTACCGGTAGTCGATACAATGGTTGCGCACCATATCATTCAAGCGGCAGACGCGGTTCGATTAGTAGGGGCGAAATGTATGCTAGTCGGAATTCGCCCAGAAATTGCACAGACTATTGTGACGCTTGGTATTAATCTTACCGATTTCTCAACGACAAGCACGTTGCGCAGAGGTATGCAAAAAGCGCTTGAAATGACAGGTCGGACAATTGTGGAGGAGGAAAAGTAGTATGAAGATGCGAATCCCGATTCTAAAGCTAAAGGATACATTGATTGTATCTATTCAAGTGGAGCTTGACGATCAGACAGCATTACAATTCCAAGAAGATTTATTGAATCAACTGCATAAAACATCTGCACGGGGCGTCGTGATTGATTTGACACCAATCGACTTCATTGATTCATTCATCGCAAAAGTGCTTGGGGATGTTATTCATATGACAAGTCTGATGGGTGCGAAAGTTGTCATCACGGGTATTCAACCATCTGTAGCCATTACGTTAATTGAATTAGGTATCCGTTTAGAAAACGTGACAACTGCATTAGATCTAGAGAATGGGTTAGAGAAATTGACTAGAGAATTGGAGGCCTGACCATGGAACACAGGTCTTCTATAGAGATCAAGACGGAGTGGGATATTGTTGCAGCTAGACAATTAGGCCGCAATGAGGCGAAAAGTACGGGTTTTGGAACAGTCGACCAAGCTAGAATTACGACTGCCATTAGTGAATTAGCGAGAAATATATACCTTTACGCAGGAAAAGGCCGAATCGAAATTGTGCCTATTTCAGTAGGTGCGCGGGTGGGTTTACTTATTACCGCTTCCGATGAAGGGCCAGGAATTTCTGATTTGCAAAAAGTTATGACAGATGGATATACGACTTCAGGAGGACTGGGTGCAGGAATGCCAGGAGTCAAACGACTGATGGATGATTTTCGGATAGAAACAGAAGTGGGCGTAGGTACCACTATTACAGCAACAAAATGGTTGCACTAGGAGTTGAAGGGTATTGCCACAAGAGGCGGGTAAGCAGTATAAGCAAATGCTGGAGAATTATCTGCACTCCAAAGGAGAAGAAGATCTCTATTTGGGACAGCAATTCAGCCGCAGCTTCATAGAAAAGAGTATCGCGCCGGAAGATGTTATCAGTATTCATAAAAATTCTGTTGAAGAACTGATTAAAGATCTGCCGGCCGATGTCAGCGTCTCTTTCGACTTTTTAATCGAAATGATGATTCATTATGGACTAGCGTTAAAAGAGCATCAGAGCTTGATCCGCAAACAAGAGGCCATTCAAACGGAGATGGATATTGCTGTCAGAGTACAAAATACTTTGTTACAAACAACAACTCCTATGTTGGAAGGCCTGGATATAGGTTGGATTTCCAAACCGTCGAAGCAAATGAATGGGGATTATGTATACTTCCTCAAGGAAACAGAACAAGAGGTTTGCTTGGCGGTTGCTGATATTATCGGAAAAGGCATGTCGGCAGCGATGCATATGTCCATGGTAAAGTTCGGTATGGATAGTCTGAGGTATGAGAAAAGAAATCCTTTTGAAGTGTTAAGCTTTATCAATAAAATGGTAGAACAAAGCATTGCTGATTCCATGTTCATTTCCATGTTTTACGGAAAGTATGATACAAATAACTCAATATTCCGCTATTCTTCAGCTGGACATGAACCGGCTCTATTTTATCGTGCGGCAGAAGATTCGTACAGTTTGCTAGAAAGTAAAGGTCTATTGCTAGGCGTGCAAGAAGACGCAGTGTATGAAGAACGAACTGTGCGTCTTGATAATAATGATTTCGTCGCGATTATGACGGATGGTGTAACGGAAACCAGAACCGATAAAGGTTTCATTGAGATGGATGTTATAGAAAGTTTATTGCGCGAAGTGCGTTCGGAAAGTGCGCAAACGATGGTTGACTATTTATTTAGCGAGCTGTCTAAAATGCAAAACTATGAATTGCATGATGATTTCACACTTGTAATTTTGAAAAAAACAAAATAAATGTTTAAGAAATTAGAGAATGGGTATAAAACAATGAGTGTGTAGCAAGCAAGATTACGCTGTGCATTCAGAGAAAATAGAGAAAACGATCGGGGTGGCGAAATGAATTTACAAGTTGAGCAAGTTGATAAAGATCTCGTGCATAATTTTAAAGTTATCGGCGAAATCGATATATATACAGCGCCAAAATTAAAAGAGTATTTGGCTACTTTAGAGTTAGTGGAAGGAATCGAAATAGAATTAGATTTATCTGAAGTGAATTATATGGACAGTACAGGCCTGGGCGTATTTGTCGGATACTATAAAGAAGTAAAAGCGCATAATGGAAAATTAGTCATTCAAGGACTAAACCAACGCCTTTATCGATTGTTTGAAATTACGGGCCTCAGTGAGATTATGGAGATAGAACAATCTAAAGGTGGCGAAAATAATGCAAGCGTTTGATTACATCGAAATAAAAGTTCCTGCAAAAGCCCAGTACGTAGGTGTAGCCCGTTTAGCTATATCGGGTCTTGCAAGCCGCATTGGATTCACATATGACGAAATTGAAGATTTGAAGATCGCTGCAAGTGAAGCAGTGACGAATGCTGTGCAGCACGCGTACAATGATGAAAAAACAGGTGAAGTGATTTTAGGATGTGCCCTCTATGAAGATCGCCTGGAAATTGTCGTGACGGATCATGGTCAAAGCTTTGACTTTGAAGAAACAAAGAAAAAAGTCGGACCCTATCAAGATTGGAATGAAGAATCACCTCTTAGAGAAGGTGGCTTAGGACTTTACTTGATGGAAACTTTAATGGATGAAGTCAAAGTAGACCAAGGGGAGGGTGTCATTGTTTTCATGACCAAATATTTGGGCAGAGAGCGGGGAGAGGATCATGTCAAATCAACAGTCTTCTCGTGACAGTGAGACAAAAGAGCAAGTCCTTAAATGGATACACGAATATCAAGAGAATAATGATGACCACGCGCAAACACAATTAGTCCTCCATTATGAGAGACTGGTGCATTCTATCGCGCGCAAATATTCGCGTGGACAATCTCATCATGAAGATATAGTCCAAGCAGGAATGCTCGGACTACTAGGCGCGATTCGAAGATATGATCCTGAGCAAGGACGAAACTTTGAAGCGTTTGCTGTACCGACCATCATCGGGGAAATCAAGCGTTTCCTTCGAGATAAAACATGGGCTGTTCACGTACCGCGACGAATCAAGGAATTAGGACCTAAAATAAAAGCGGCTGTTGAAACGTTAACAACTGAATTTCAACGTTCGCCAATGGTCTATGAAATAGCAGAATATCTTGGTACCGACGAGGAGTTAGTGCTTGAAGCGATGGAAATGGGCAGAAGTTACCAAGCGTTATCGATTGACCATACACTAGATGCGGATTCAGAAGGCGGAACCATTACGTTGCTAGATATTATTGGTGAGACGGATGACGGTTTTGAGAAAACAGATCAGCGTATGCTTGTTTTGAATGCACTGAACGTTTTAAGTGAACGCGAACGTCAGATTATCCAGTATACATATATCGATCAGATGAGCCAGAAAGAAGCTGGAGAATTACTGGATATTTCCCAAATGCATGTTTCAAGACTGCAACGGAAAGCAATCAAGAAATTACAAGAGGTAATCCTAACGAGTGGTGGTGCAAATTAGTGGAAACTTTTGAGAATGACTATGTAGAGGCATATATATACCAACAGTCAAAAAAAGGTAATAAAGATTCTGGGGATGCATACTACATTCATTCAGAAGAAGATTATTTCATTTGTGCTATTGCAGACGGCTTGGGCAGTGGAACGGAAGCGAAAGAATCCGCTGAAATCATTCCACAAGTCTTAAAGATATATCATCATGAATCACCTGACGATTTGTTACTGCGTTGCAATAAACAGATGGTGCATAAACGCGGTGCTGCAGTAGGGATTGTGAAAGTGTACTTTGAACAGCAAACCCTAGAATATAGTTGTGTCGGTAATATTCGGATCTATATTCTGCAATCGAATGGTCAGATGATTTATCCCTTACCGGTAATGGGTTATCTATCCGGACGACCACAATCGCCTCGTACGCAAAGATATCCTTATAATAAGAACGACCGGTTCTTCCTCCACTCTGACGGCGTAAACTTGCGAAGTCCTAAGAAATACTTACAAGAAAACTCTACTCCGTATCAATTGTATAAAAAGGTTGAAGGTACGATTGAAGATAATGATGATGCAACATTCATCACGGCTAGTCTGCTTCATTAAGTTGAAGCAGGCTTTTTTGTGCTTGAAAATAAATAGCCGTAGAAGGAAACTGCATTGGAAACATGCTATTATATGGAAAGAAGAAAGGGTGGTTAAATTGTCAAAAGATCTTATGGAAGCAACAGCAAGCCGCGCAGGAATCAGTAAACGCCAAACGGCAAGTGTCATCGCTCTGTTGGAAGAAGGCAACACTGTACCTTTTATTGCGCGTTACCGAAAAGAAGCAACAGGTTCACTCGATGAAGTACAGATCAAAGAGATTGAAGATGCCTATCATTATATAAAATCGCTTGAACAGCGAAAAGAAGAAGTGTTGCGTTTAATCGATGAACAAGGGAAGCTGGATGATAAGTTAAAGGCAGACATTGAGCGCGCGACAGTATTGCAGCGTGTCGAAGACTTGTACCGCCCTTATAAACAAAAACGACGTACGAAAGCGATGATTGCGATTGAAAACGGCTTAGAACCACTTGCTGATCAATTGATGCAACAGTTATCCGCAAATATTGAAAATGCAGCACAAGCCTATATCAATATTGAAAAAGAAATCCATACTATAGAAGATGCGTTAGAAGGCGCCAAGTTCATCATTGCGGAAAGAGTATCGGAAGACGCAACAATGCGTGAGAAAATTCGTAAAATCACATGGGCATCCGGAAAACTGACAGCTACCCTTAAAAAAGGCGCAGAAGATGAACGAAAAGTTTTTGAAAACTACTATGAATATGAAGAACCACTCAGTAAAATCGTACCTCACCGCGTTTTAGCTATTAATCGAGGAGAAAAAGAAGATGTTTTGCGTGTTGGAGTGGATTTCCCGGCAGAGCGCATCATTGGAGATCTTGAGCGTACGTACTTAAAGAGACATCCTTCATCATCTGCAACGTATATAAGAGAAGCGTTAGAGGATTCTTTTAAACGTTTAATTGCCCCTTCAATAGAAAGAGAAGTACGAACGACATTAACTGAAAAAGCGGAAACGCAAGCAATTCACGTATTTTCGGAAAATCTTCGTAGCCTTCTATTACAACCACCGTTAAAAGGTAGAACGGTTCTTGGTGTAGATCCGGCATTCAGAACAGGATGTAAACTTGCAGTAGTGGACGAAACAGGAAAGCTCCATGACATCTCGGTCATTTATCCTCATCCACCGAAGCCACAAAAAGAAGCATCGAAAAAAGTAATACTCGATCTATTGAAGAAATATCCGATATCCATTATGGCGATTGGTAACGGGACTGCATCACGGGAGACGGAAAAATTTATTGTCGATTTAATTAAAGAAGTGGACAAGCCGGTTTCCTACGTAATTGTCAATGAAGCTGGAGCGAGTGTATATTCAGCATCTGCAAAGGCACGAGAAGAGTTCCCGGACCTGCAGGTAGAGCAAAGAAGTGCGGTATCCATTGCACGGAGACTGCAAGACCCATTGTCTGAACTCGTGAAAATTGATCCGGAATCTATTGGTGTGGGACAATACCAGCATGACGTAGCGAAAAAGAATCTGACGGAATCACTTTCATTTGTTGTAGAAACAGCGGTGAACCGAGTGGGGGTTAATGTTAATACCGCTTCATCTTCGCTATTACAGTATGTTTCAGGTCTCTCAAAAGCCGTGGCAGAGAACATTGTCAAAGCAAGAGAAGAAGCAGGTAAGTTCACAAAACGTACAGAGTTGAAAAAGGTACCGAGACTCGGCGCGAAAACTTACGAACAGGCAATCGGCTTCTTACGCATACCAGAATCAAAAGAGCGCTTTGACTCGACAGGCATTCACCCAGAGAGTTATAAAGTAGCAGAGGCAGTGTTAAAAGAGTTGCAACTCGATAAATCCCAGCTTGGTACAGAAGAAGCGACAACTGCTCTCGAACACGTGGATATCCCAACACTTGCTGCGCAGTTAGACGTAGGAGAAATAACGTTGCAAGATATTATACAAACATTGCAGCGTCCAAATCGCGACCCGCGTGACGATTATCCCCAACCTTTATTAAAAGCGGATGTACTTGATATCAAAGATGTACATGAAGGAATGGAAATGCAAGGAACAGTGCGCAACGTAGTGGATTTCGGTGCATTTGTAGACATTGGCGTTTCAGAAGACGGATTAGTACACATATCTAAAATGAAGAATGGCTATGTCAAACATCCATTAGACGTAGTTGCATCCGGTGATATTGTTACAGTATGGATTGATTCCGTCGATCGTCAAAAAGGACGTATCGCATTATCTATGCTTCCTCTTAAGAAATAAAGGAGAGAATCAGCATGTCAGAAGAACAATTACAACAGCTGGTTGAACAGATCTCATTGGATATCTTTCATAAGCAGTTTGTCCATCAAGCGGTTTTTAATAGCCGACTGCGGACGACGGGTGGTCGCTATAAGTTAAGCAATCATTTTATAGAGATTAATCCGTTAGTTATTAAGCTTCATGATGAGGAAGAATTAATTGGGATCATAAAACATGAACTTTGCCATTATCACCTTCATATAGAAGGAAAGGGATATAAACATGGAGATGCAGATTTTAAACAGCTACTAAAAGAAACTAATTCCCCCCGTCATTGTAAGCCGCTAACGGAACGTAAAGTGAAAAGTGCGATAATCCATCTATATCGTTGTACTGCTTGTGGATTGGATTATCCTAGGCGGAGAAGAATGGATTGCACGAAATATCGCTGTGGAAAATGTGCAGGGGAAATTTCAAAAGTGAAGTAAAGAATAAAAGACATTCACTCATTATGAGTGAATGTCTTTTATTCTATGAGACGGATATAGGTGAAGGGCGCTTTGTAGCATAGAAAAATATCCAGCGGAAAGGTTGTCATATCAACGTTTCTAAGCATGTTGAAAAGTTTTTTAAAAAAGATTGTCTAAAAAGGTTGACGAACAGCAAGACCCTGTCTATAATAGTAAAAGTCGACTAAGACAAGCGCAACAAAACATTCACTTGCTGAAGCGACAATCAAATTAAGGCCCCTTGGTCAAGCGGTTAAGACACCGCCCTTTCACGGCGGTATCACGGGTTCGAATCCCGTAGGGGTCACTTTTAATAAAATGAACAAATCCCTGGAGATCTGATAGCAAGTTATCATTGATGGGGTATAGCCAAGCGGTAAGGCAACGGACTTTGACTCCGTCACTCGTTGGTTCGAATCCAGCTACCCCAGCCATTCTTACTGCGTGTTACACGCAATAGAGAGAACGAAGGTATTTTGGGACGATTTGTTTCTTTCATTTTAATACGAGCCGTTAGCTCAGTTGGTAGAGCATCTGACTTTTAATCAGAGGGTCACAGGTTCGAATCCTGTACGGCTCACCATTCATTTTAAAAAGTTTTTGAGAAAGTTCTTGACTTACTTAAACTGAAGGTGTATAGTAGTAATTGTCGCTGAAACAAAGCGGTAGTGGCGGAATGGCAGACGCGCTAGGTTGAGGGCCTAGTGGGGGTTAACCCCGTGGAGGTTCAAATCCTCTTTACCGCACCAAACATTCTCACTGATGCAATTTAATTACAACTTATATGCGGGTATAGTTTAGTGGTAAAACCTCAGCCTTCCAAGCTGATGATGGGAGTTCGATTCTCCCTACCCGCTCCATTATTTTTAAAAAGAAAATGAACCTTGAAAACTGAACAGCAAAACGTTAACGAAATACAGTTTGTGCATCTAACGATGACACAAACAAAATAAGTATCTTAATTGATGCCAGCAAATGAAACTCGAGCTAATCGAATTTCTCTTATGGAGAGTTTGATCCTGGCTCAGGACGAACGCTGGCGGCATGCCTAATACATGCAAGTCGAGCGAACTGAAGGAAGCTTGC
>NZ_PDYV01000031.1:0-17318 GCF_002743235.1 Sporosarcina sp. P25 | reverse complement strand
CCCTGTTTTCGTTTGAAAAACCAAGTATCAAAAATAAATGTTAGTTTTTCAGCGGCCTCGTTTCATGCACAGGTACTTTTTTGATTCGAAATTTTAAATATGTAATCGTATGGGATAAATTTAAGAAGAAGTAGAATCTATCATAAAAATGTTTTAGCGAGAGTATCGTGACATTTTTCTGATGTTTCGATAATATGGAAGTATATAGTAAATGGATAAGTTGTGGAAAGTGAGCGAATACAATATGGAGTTATTTTTTGCCACCCTATTATATATCCTAAAACTGAAAGCTTTCTGGTTTCTGGTGGCCATGGTGGTTCTTACAACTGTCGTTCAGTTGCAGCTACCGAAATGGCGCGGTGCTGTCGGCGAGGTAACCGTACGGAAACGGCTTGAAAAACTTGGCGAAGAGTACCTAGCCTATCATGATCTCTACGTAGAGGACGCGCAGTACAGATTGACGCAGATCGACCACGTAGTCGTCTCCAAATATGGTCTGCAAGTCATCGAAACGAAACACTATAAAGGATGGATATTCGGCAGTGAACATCAGAAATACTGGACGCAGGTCATCTATAAAAACAAACAGAAATTCTATAATCCGATACGGCAGAACTATGATCACACAGAAGCGCTCAAAAGTCGTCTGAACTTGCCCAACCTGCCTGCACGCTCCATCATCGCTTTCTCTAATGAAGTCGAATTCAAATTCAAAGAACCGTTCCGGTCAGCTGATGTTGTTCACTATCGTGGATTGGTGAAAGCAATCAAGCAAGACGATAGACCGCGGCTCACTGACAATCAGGTGAATGGCATAATTAGTAACTTGAATCAGCTTGTGAATCTTCCGAAAGAGGAAAAGAAGTCGATCAGGAAAACGCACTTGCAACAGGTACGGATGAAGTATAACGCTACGCCGGGCAAAAAAGTAAAGTAGAAGAGTGGTAGAGACAGTGAAGGAAGTAGTTGTAGGAAAATAACATTAGGTATGAAGCAAACATGAATGTTTAAACAATCACGAAGGTTTCATCCACATGTACCTTTAATCAATATCTACTTATCTCGCATTCATGGTAGTATAAACCTATATGCGTAATAAGGAGTGGATGAATGTGCAGGTAATCGAATATATTCAGGGGCCGTGGAGGGCAGTGGCGCTGCTTATTATCACTTTGGTCCCTTTTTTTCGTATTGCGCTCAATTCGTATAATGTGAGGCCCATTGAGAAATTACGTTTAACGGTGAGTGAGCGGTTCACCGTGTATTTTGCACAATGGGTGATTCTGTCCGCTTTGACTGGTACGGCCCTTTTCATGCTAGTGTTTGGCGGTGTAAGTGGGATGAACGAAGAAGGGAATGATCCGCTTTCAGGGGTGTCATGGGAACTGCTAGCAGGGCAGTCGTATGCTCTTGCGGGGCTTTTTGTGTTTCTGCTACTGTTTATTGTCTACGGCTTCTTTTCCATGGTCAGTGTGAAGACATCATTTTATATAGTGGATGAAGAGCCATTAGAGATTGTGAAGAAAGTGAATAAGCATACATTCCTGCTGCAGGCGAAGGATGGTCGGTACTTATTTTATAGGGAAGAGCAGCTGCATCATGTGAAGTTCTATGAAGAACTGTGCGATCCGCCGAAGAATATGTCATTGCTCACACGGTTATATGGCTGGAAGATCCCATGGTTCGTGATCACAATTGTTCTGTTGGTAGCAGGGGCTGTATTCGGGTTCTTCGACTGGATTAGCGTAGCTAGATGGCTGATTGCGATTGCGGTGTTCGGGTTGCTGGTGCTTGGTGCAGTTGTGAAAAACTATGAGGATATTCAGAGATTAAGTAGTGATGAACTGTAAAGCAATTATAAGTGAGGTGCCTGTGTGAGAAGCAATCATGAATGTGTAAACTTTCATGAAAGTATCAAACACAGGTACCTTTTATTATTTAGAAACAGTTCTAAGTTGATTTGAAGTCATGTGGGAACCTGGCACCTTACAAACTACGCGTGATCACTCTGACCTATCACACCTATAGAAACATGAACGATTGAACCTAGTTGTCTTACTTCTATATTGATGCCTTCAACGTAATAAGGGTAGCATTCTCCAACACCCAATCCTTCACATTCACCTATTCGGTATATTGTATTCTCGAAAGATACTGCAACGTTGCCACGTTTCTTTCCGGTAGCACGAAAAGTATTAGTTTTCGACTCATGCGTCACGGTTGCAATTTCTTCATAATTCTCACCGACTATTGTATGTGTACCTATGTTAAAGTCCTTACCTATTTCAATTTCTGCCATGCGTTTTTCTACAAGAGTCTCGATTTTGTATTCAAAGTGATCCTCGGTCGGTTGTACCCGTATTCCGTACCGTTGATTTGTACCGTCTTTATACGTAACGGTTGCGATATATTCACCGGCTTTGTCGACCTGAAATTCGATACTTTCTTTCTCACTGACAAACGTTGCATTGTCAGCTAGTAATTCACCTTCCATAGTGGAAAGTGCAACCTTCTTTACTTCATTCTTATCATACAATTTGACCTTTGCGCTAAAAATATCATCCGTTTCCGTCAACGATACTTTCAATTCACCATGTACTTTTTTGACATCAACATAATATTTCTTCTGAACGGAGTTATCGGAATTTTGCCCCGAAACAATAATACCGTCTCTACCTTCTTTCACAGGAACAAATTGAATTTTGTCTTTAGAATAGCCTTCCTTGCCTTTAACTAGAATGCTTTTCACGACATCTTGGTGTAATGAATTCGTACGGATTCTATCGATGGTAGTTAAACCAAAGTCATCCGGTTGCATAGTAAGTATGTTCTGAGGTTTCAGATCTTCTGTCGATTTCAGCATTTTAGCCGCCTATCCTCGTGTAATAAATGCGTTCGGGCTGAACGTAGTAGGGCTTGTCCCGGTCGTGATACCGAGTTTGTAGATGATAAGTACATCGTCTGTAATACCGCTCGGATCTTTGAACGGATTGGAAACAGCTGTATCACGTGGCAAATCAAAAGCTTTTACTAAAATTGCAGCCATATTCTTACGGTTAATCGGATCATTGGGTTTGAAAGTGCCATCCGGATACCCACCGATTACTCCTTTTTCTGCCAATGCAGAAATTGCTTTGTAGAAGCCGTGTGAGGTTGAAACATCCTTGAAACGTGGATTTTTAACCTGATTTGTATCGACTCCAGTCATTTTAGCAATAATGGCTGCTGCCTGTCCTCGTGTAATCGAGTTGCCCGGTTTGAACGTACCGTCCGGATATCCTCCGATAATATGACGAGCAGCTAGGTCATTGACCGCTACCGCAAAATGCTTACTCGGCGGAACGTCGGGAAATGGCTGTTTTTCTGCAGCTGCGCTAGTGATCGGCAAACTGGCAGCGAGCAATAGTGCTCCTAGACATACTTTGAATTTGTTTTTCATATTTAAACTCCTCTCCATTTCTATGATGTGATCTATCAATCAGCGTACAGACGGAGAATAGTAAAAAAGTTTCAAAAGAATGTAAATAATGTATTAGGTATAACACAAAATCTTGTATTCCACTATCACGCACTATGCAATTTTCTATTATCATCGTGCCAAAACATACTAATTCAATAATTAATTACCGTATAGTAACTCCTCACCACGATTAAAATCGAGAACAGGTGGAGTGTATGGTTCTTTTTCTGGTTTCTTAGTAGCAACTAGCTCATTGACATAGTTTTCAAAGTTTGTTGCGTTAAACAAAGTAGATGGTCTAAGGAACGCATTGAATTTAGGAAGGTTCAACCACTGCTTGGTCTTTAAGTCGATGACACGAATAAAGTCTTCCTGTGTGTAGCCTTCTTTGATTCGGTCGTTGATGAATTTACGGGTGGCAGCGGACTCCGCTTTAAAATGTCTTCCGGTTTTGTCATTCAGGTACTGTATCACAGAATGTGCGACGTCGAGATTTTTCTCGACAATGGTTTTATTATTGACCTTCTTAAGTTCTTTGGTTATAGGCCGTCCCATAGTGGGATACGCCGTCGTACCAGTGTGGGTTTGCACAGCGCCCAATTGTGAGTTGATTGACGTTTCATGTTGAGCTGGAAGAGCGTCCACTTTTGGGTTGGCCAGCATCTCATTTGGCGTATAGGAAAATGGCAGTTTTTCTTAATCGATCCGGTGCCATTTGGTGTTGTCGATTTTCATTTTATTGTGCTTGGAAGTGGAAATCAGATACCCTTTTTGTTCCAAGTCGTACGTAATCCGTTTAATCGTGTTTAGCGACCAAAATGGAAATTCTTCCATCCAATCGTCGTATGTATTGAACACCCATTTATGACCGTCACGAATGTTTTTTGAAATGTTCGAACGGTAGTGAAGTTGCTGCAAGAATAGCGCGGCGTTCAGTCCTACTTTCATTGCCAATGAAGGTAATAATGGAATCGGATCTTCGTTAATTAATAATTTCATTTGGTGGTCCCCCTCGAGTAAAGTGATGTAGGAGTATTCATTTAGTGCTCCTTATACTTCATATAGAGAGTATTTCTAGAAAGGATACATGGTTATTAAAAAAAGTTGAAAGGGACATGAAGTATTTCTAATTGGAATTTGCAAAACAACGTACCTTTAATTGAGAAACCTTCTAATCTCGGTGTTTAACTGATAAGATTGAAAAAAAACACTTCGAAGGGTGGGCATTATATGAGTAAAGAAAACAATATAAATAAGCAAGAATTTACGCTAGCTGAGAAAGCATTTGATTTATTTGAAAGTGAAGAAATTGATATTTCATTAGAGGAAATAACAAAATTAATAGAACTTGCACCCAACGTAAAAGATATGTTTTCAAAAGCAGTGGATGCGAATTTTGGTTCATCAAAAGACATGTTTGATTTATTAAGGAATATTATCGAATTTTATAAAGATGAATTGAAAAGAGAAGACCTCAGTCAAGAACAAAGAGAAAAAATTTACGATAGAATAGATCAGCATGCTCAGGTTGCACATCAACATGATGATAATAATAAAAAGTTCATCAATGGATTAACTGGCGTAGCTTTAACAGCAGTAGTCGGTACGGCTATAAAATTTGGACCGCAGATTATTAGATCAGTGATTAAGAAGTAAGTTACCCGTGTAAGAAACAAACACGAAAGAATCGTACACGCGTACCTTTTTATAAATTTTTACATTAATATTATGCATACCATAAACTTTTGGAGTTTGAAAACAAGCAAAAGGAGTGCAATACAAATGAATAAAAATCACCGGCCAAGTAAACCATTCACTCCGCAACAGGCGAAAACAATTGTCGATCAACTGTTCATACGAGCAGAGCGACTAGACGATGAAGCGCTCGGGAAAATAACGCGGTCGTTGCTCTCTGCGGATGAAACGTGCCCGCAGACGGTCCACATCGTCTTCGACCGTGCGTTCGCGGGAGCCCTACGACATGCATTTCGCAAAGAGCCCTTAAAGTCAACAGAGCAAATTATCTCACTACCGGACATCCTATCCATCGGTCCGGTGGAATCTCTCCATACGGATGAGGGAATCAAGAACCGATTTTGTTGGCTTCAAGAACATCTCCGCGGTGACATCCAAGAACAAGAGAGTGAATTCCGTAGTGCGATACAGAACATCAAAAGCATCCCGCCACACTTACCAATTATTCTTTGGGCTGGTAACAACGCAGCAGAACAAACCGGCCTGCGATTTGCTACCTACCTCCTGAGCGGTCAGCTCAATGAAATTAGCGAACTCAACAGTACCAAAGCATATGAATCTTTGTACAGAACTGCGGACCATAGCGAAGAGATTCACATCCTTCGTTCCAGTGAACTGTCGCCTGAACAGCTGCTCGAATTTTACGCGCATTACGAACCGTGGAATTGGAACTCAGTCCGATGCGCAGCAATCGAACAGGAAGGCGAATCACTTATGTATGATGAGTCTTACTTGCGCACTTGGGGATACGACGAACTGTGGAGCTCAGATGAAGATGGCTACGATACGTTCATCATGGATTGTGCACGTCAGTTTCAGTCCGCGTATCCTGGTGAATATTACAACGTACTGCGTCTCATTGGGCAAGTATACGGTGAATTGGAGCAGTATACGGGTGATGAATGGATTGAGTGCCGTGTGAAGGAATTGATCCGGTACGGAGAGCTCGCGTCCAAAGGGGATATTGGAAACTGGCGGAAATATAAGATACGAGTAATAGGATAGCAGAATACTATTCCTACTATTAAAATAAGGTGTGAGAAACAATTGTTAATGCTTCAACAATCATGAAGGCAAAACAAGGTACCTTATTATAATTTCACGAAGGCTTTCCCATTTGCACAAAGTACTTACGATAAATAGTTTGACCAAATTAAAAGCCGTTAACTTTTTCTCTGAATACTTTATCATAAGATACGGAAGTCTATTCTCTGGTAACCATGGTATATATCGACGTATAACTAAGTTTTGTTCTATTATTTCTATAAGGAGTCTCCTTTCTGTAGATTAAAAGCTGATTGTAAGTTCTAATTTTAAAGGAAAGGGCTCTTTTTCGACATTCCAACAATTCCTATCAGTTATTTTTAATATTAACTACATATTTTACAGCCATGCAATGCTAGTAGACACACAGTAACTATAAAATTGCTCAGAATTAGATTTGTAAAAATTTTTCGTGAAATCCGTAAATAAAAGAATCATACTAAAGATTCGAAGCGAACGCTTTTTAGTGTGAATTTATCTCGGATAGTGAATAAGATGGATTTTATTATATTGACTTTTTTTAACCTACGAAATATGCTAATCATAGATGTTTTATATAGAAAACTTGTTTGCGGTTTAGGAGGTGAGTTTGTGCCGAAGATTCAACTAAAAGAGAGTAATTTAACAATTCATTATTTGGAAAAAGGGCAAGGGAAAACTCTTCTTGTCCTGCATGGCCTAGGTAATAACGCTTCATCCTGGGATGAGCAGTTAATAGGTTTAAGTGATTATTTTCACGTGATTGCATGGGATGCGCCAGGTTATGGAGAAAGTTCTGATCCTCAACCTTTCTTCAATTATTTCTCTGATTTTTCCTTTGTATTAAAAGAATTTACTGAGGCGTTGAATATACAACCTATGTATTTACTAGGTCATTCCATGGGGGCTGCTTTGGCTATTGACTTTGCATATAGATTTCCTTCACACGTAGAAAAATTAATATTGGCAGACGCTACAAGGGGAGCAGCTTTTCTGACCGAAGAAACTAATCATAATAATCTGCATAGGAGATTACATGCGATCAATGTCTTAGGTTCAAAAGAATTGGCTCAAAGCCGTGCTAGAAATCTACTATCGTCTAATGCCCCTGAAGAAACTATTAACAAAGTGCAAAATATAATGGAAAAAGTACGACCTGCAGGATATATATCTGTTTCACAGTCATTATTTAACTTAAATCAAAAAGATATTTATGGTGAAATTGATGTGCCTACATTAATTATATGTGGTGAAGAAGATTGTGTAACACCTATACCAGAGTCAGAGTATATTCATAAGTGTATAAAAAATTCTGAATTTGTTACGATTCCAAAAACTGGGCATTTGTGTTATCTGGAGGATCCAGTATCCTTCAATGCTCATGTAATAGAATTTTTATCCAACTAAATTACGTCGGGTGGGTCTGTTCATTGTCTACAAAAAACAACTATACATCAAACTCTTTAAAAAGAGGACTAGAAATACTTAATTTATTTAATGAAGGTAACGACACTTTATCGCTTGTAGAGATTTCCGAAAAATTAGGGGTAAACCGAACAACTCCCTACCGATTAATGTATACTTTACAGGAATCTGGTTATATAGAACAGAGTCTGAAAACAAAACGATATAGATTAACCCCTAAGGTGTTGGAATTAGGATATAGCTATATTAGCAGTTTAAAATTTCCTGAGATTGTACAACCTTACTTAGAGCAATTGCGAAATGATATTAATGCATCTTGTTACTTATCCATACTTGACGGACCAGAAGTTGTTTACATCGGTACTGCTGCCATTAAGGGATATACAGCGATTAATGTTAATATAGGCACCCGTTTACCCGCACATGCAACAGCTAATGGAAAACTATTGCTTGCTTATCAACCATTGGATAAAATCGAAAAATTAATGTCAGATGGAATATTTAAGGAGTTTGCAAACCAAAAGTTTAATTCAAAAGAAACACTTTTAAATGAACTGGTATTAATTAAAGAAAACGGTTATGCAAAAACGGAAAATGAGCTTTTAGATTCTGTCTCGTCAATCGCTGTCCCCCTTTTTAATCGTAATTTAACAGTGATTGCTGCAATTAATGTAGTGGCTCCTACCGCTTTATTCGAAAAAGATTTCCTTACAAATAAAGCTTTACCAAAAGCTTTAAAAATCAGTAATGAATTAAATGCATTACAAAAAGCTTTGCTATAGCCTTTTAGTCAATGCTCTTTTTAAAAAAGTTTCAGATCATTCCCGTATGAATAGTAGTGAAGTGAAGTGAAGTGAAGTGAAGTGAAGTGAAGTGAAATCTCCTGTAAAAACTTTTAATACAAAGTTTTTACAGGATTTTTTATTTCCTTATATATTGATCGTTATATTAAGTTAATTAAATTGTTAAAAAACTTATTGACAGCATCTTTATAACGTGCAATAATATTTTGTAAGCAAAACAATGTATTCTATATAAAACATCTATTAACTAGAATGCATTATACAAAATTGATAGGGGGAATTATTTATGAGTAAAGTAGACTTTTCAATAGAAGATTTTGAGAAGAAGTATGTAGCTCGTCTTCCAGAAAGAACTTTGGATTGGAATGTACTAAAGTTTCAAGAAGAAATCGACCCACGTTATAAAAGGGCTCAAATGCGTTATATCGGAAGGGGAGCAACAGCTAACAACGATTCGAATGTTATAGAAGCTGAACACTTTACTCTGAGCACTATGGTTTTACCTGGGGGCAGCATTGGACCGTTACATCTTCATGACGATGTAGAGGAAGTTTTCTTTATTCTCCAAGGCGAAGTTACCGCATTAATCCAGATTCCTGGTGAAGACGAGATTCACGAAATAAAATTAAATGCACGTGACTGCATTTCCTCTCCACCCGGAGTTTATCGTGGGATTCGTAATGATTCCAATGAAGAAGCTCTTATGTTAGTAATGCTTGGAGCAGTTAAACCTAATTTGCCAACATATCCAGAGGGGTCAGACCTTGAGAAATTAAGGTTAGAGCGTGCTGCAGAAAGAGAAGCAATTATCAAATCTAATTAATTCTAATAGTAGAACAAAGCTTTGCCATACAAGATAGCCTATATGGCAGAGCCTTTTTATTTTATAACCTCAACACAAGGAGCCCTCATGAAAATTGGAATAATAGGAACAGGTAATATAGCTAATTATTTATTAGAAACAATAAATTCATCTGATCAATTAAGGGGTGAAATTACATCAGTTTTTGGAAGAAACAAAGAAATTGGAGAATCTCTAAAAATTAAATACAATATTAGTTTTTTTACAGACTTTCAAAGATTTATTGAATCACCAATAGATATAGTCATAGAAGCTGCGACAATTGAAGTTGCCAAAAAGTATATAAAAGAAATTTTAGCGAATGAAAAATCTGTCGTTTTAAGTAGCGTTGGAGCTTTGAAAGAATCTGATTTTCTGGCTGAGATTAAAGAAATTGCTAACTTAAACTCTAAGTGTGTTTTTCTCCCAACGGGGGCAATAGGAGGATTAGATCTTTTACAATCTGCTAACTCACTTCATGGACTTAAAAACTTAAGTATTACAACTAGAAAATCTCCTGGGTCTTTGGGAATGGAAGTTATCATGGAAGAGCAATTGTTATTTGAAGGAACTGCTAATGATGCCATTGAACAGTTTCCCCAAAATATGAATGTTGCTCTTTTGCTCTCTCTTGCAACAATTGGACCGGAAATGACGAGGGTACAAGTAATTGTAGATCCACTAATAGAAAAGAATACACATACAATTAAAGCAAGTGGTGATTTTGGGAAAATGACTTTGATTATAGAAAATAATCCTATGCCAAATAACCCGAAAACTAGCTACCTGGCTGCATTAAGCATTATATCTACATTACAAAATAAAGACGAATCATTCAGGATTGGGTCATGAATTTTACTTGTCAAAAAAGGAGAGATGTGAGAATGAAGAAAATTAGAATGTTCATGCTTATAGCTGTTATAGCTTTATTATCTGCTTGTAATGAGGAAACGTCCTCTTCAGAATCTGCGGCTAAAGATTCTGGCTCTACAGACAAACCTATTGATATTACATTTGCTGAACCAGCAAGAATCCTATCATTTGCACCGCTTTATATTGCAATTGAAGAAGGGTATTTTAAAGACCAAGGTATAAATGCAGAAATCTCATCCGGCGGTGGGGGATCACAAGTAATTGCAACACTTCTTTCAGGCGACTCACAGTTTGCTATAAATGCCCCTCGTGCAATGTTTTCAGCACTTGATTCAGGTGAAGATTTGATTGCAATTCAATCACTAAACTCAGCCTTAACTTATGAAGTTGCGCTTTCAAATAAATATCTTGAAAGTAAAAAAATAGATTTTAATTCTCCGTTAGAAAAGAAGTTAGGAGCACTTGAAGGAGCTACTATAGGGATAGATCAAATTGGTGATTCGAGCGATGTTTATCTTCGATATCTAATGGAGAAATATAATTTTGATCAATCAAAAATGAAAGCGGTTAAATTAACAGGAAGTGGACCTAAAATTGGTGGCATGCAAGAAAATATCATTGACGGTGGTGTTCAGTCACCTCCATTTACAGCATTAGCCGAAGACAATGGAGCAGGAAAGCTTGCATTACGTTTAAGTGAAGAGGAAGACTATGCAGATTTAGTTTGGGAAGTCGTCTTTGCTAAGAAGGAATATATCGACAATAATCCAGAAATAGCTAAAAAAGTAGTAAAAGCATTAGGGCAGGGGATTGAGCTTGCTCGAGATAACCCTGAAAAGGCAGCGGCTACCATAACTTCTTATTTTGATGGAATTGATGAAGAAATGATATTAACGTCACTTAAAGGGCTTCAAGCTACCTATGTCGGCAATGGAGAAATGACAAAAAGTGGTTGGGATAATGCACAAAAACCACTAGTGGAGTTCAGTGATATATCCGGCGTTTCAAGTGAACATGATACAACAGAAGATGTGCTGTGGACTAATAAATATATTAAAGAAGCATTTTCTGAATAAAGAACGGAGGTTATTGAGATGATACAGACCGTTAAAAAAAATGATTATAAATTAAGCACTCAATATCTTGACGTAACTTATATTAATAGTAAGACAGGCTCTGAAGTAGTTGCTTTGCAAAATATTAATTTAAATATTAAAGAGGGAGAATTTATTTGTATTGTAGGTCCCTCGGGATGTGGTAAGACAACTTTCTTGAACACCGTTATTGGTTTTTTAAAACCAAGTAAAGGTAGAATTTTATTAGATGATAAAGTTGTAGAAGGACCAGGGAGAGATCGATCCATGGTCTTTCAATCCCCAAGTTTATTACCATGGAGAACTGTAAAAGACAATGTTTTGTACGGGATTCAGTTACAAAAAAGATTAAGCGAAGAAACAAGGGAATTAGCACAAAATTATATTGAAATGGTTGGTTTAAAAGGATTTGAGAACTCATATCCACACGAGTTATCTGGAGGAATGCAACAGCGTGTAAATCTTGCGCGCGCTTTAACTGTAGATCCGTCCTTGATTTTGTTAGATGAACCTTTTTCGGCATTAGATGCACAAACACGGGAGTTTATGCAAAAAGAATTATTGAGAATATGGAATGAAACAAAAAAAACAAGTATCTTTATTACACATCAAATTGATGAGGCTGTGTTTTTGGCTGACAGGGTTTTTGTGTTTGGAGCTAGACCAGGTCATGTAGTGGCGGATATATCAATTGACATACCAAGGCCAAGGGAATTAAGTATTAAGCGAGATAGAAAGTTTTTAGAATATGTTGATGATATTTGGGAGCTGATAGAAAAAGAATCTCCTAAGCAGGGATTCGATATGGAGGGATAGCATGTCAAAGGAAGGTACAATTGAGTTAGATAATCAATCTGACAATGAAAGAAATGGCAATAGAAAAGATAAAAAGGTATTCAAAAATCAAAAGTACCTTTTTATTAGTACATTGTCTGTAATAGCTTTCTTGAGCTTATGGGAGACAGCGTCTTTTTATCGGTGGGTCAACCCTTTATTCATTAGTTCGCCAACTGCTATTATCATAGCGGCAAAATCCTTAATAGTTGATGCAACATTTTGGAACAATATCGGTGTGAGTGCTTATGAATTTTTCTGGGGCTTTGTCTTAGCTGCAGTGATTGGAATACCAATGGGGATTTTTGCAGGTTGGAATAGAACGTTTAACTCCATCATTAGCCCCTTTATATCTGCACTTTACGTGACACCTAAAGTTGCATTACTTCCTGTCATCGTAATTGCTTTTGGGATTGGGTTAACTTCAAAAATTGTGATTGTATTTTTAATGGCGATTTTCCCCATTGTGATGAGCGCCCAAAAGGCCATGAGTACGCTAGATCAAAATTTAATAAAAGCAGCCCGAAGTTTTTCGGCGAATGAATTTCAAATTTTTACAACTATTGCGTTGCCTTCAACTGTCCCATTCTTGCTAAATGGAATTCGATTGGGATTAGGTCAAGGATTAATTGCAATTGTTGTTGGTGAAATGTTCGCTTCCACTGCAGGAATAGGGTATCAATTAACTAATGCAGGACAGAATTTAAGGACCGATGAAATGTTTGTCGGTGTTTTAGTAATAGCTTTGACTGGTATCATGCTCAATGCTTTAATAGGTCTAATCGAGAAACGTTTCTCCTTATGGAAGCCGGAATAAGTTGAATGATAAATAGTTTAGTATAATAATTGGATAAATAATGACCACCTGGAAAAGCAAGGGGGTAGGTACATAAGAGAAAAGATAAAAAATATTTTGTTTGGGAACACAATTCGAATATGGATTGGTGTTCCCATTTTTGTTGTTGCATAAGTATTCAAGAGAAGTCCGAAAGATTGTATGAAATAAATTGAGTGAAAAAAGACCAGTGTTTATAGAGTTTTAAGCTCCGAGTAACGACAAGCATTACATTAGAATGAGGTACCAGCTTCAGCGCAAATCACAAAAAATACTGAATTAAACTAAATTTGCGTGAGAATGATATGCACCTCCAAAAGTTAGACTGTAACTCTAACTTTTGAGGATCACATCAGGACCTTGTACCTTCAGAATCGTGAAGCAGCGTTTCTGAAACCGGTCTTGTTTTACATAGACAGAAAAAAGGGTATGGATTATATATGACAACCCATAAAGGGAAAATATCACCCAACATACTGTAATTTATCATATATAACTCGCGATGATCATATAAAGATAGAGTGTGCAAAAATGTGAGTACATAAAGGGGAAGAAAGATTGTTGGAAAAGTGGATAGTGGCATGTGCGATTTTTCTACTGGCGGTGACCGGGACGATGCAGACTACAGAAGCTGCAAGTTTTACAGACATGAAGAAGAATAGTTCTTCGCTGTATGTGGAAGTGAATTACCTGGCGGATCTCGGTATCATTAGTGGGTATCCGGACGGCCAGTTCAAGCCGAATGAGCCGATCGCAAAGAAGCATATTGCGGCCATGCTCGTCAAGGCGCTCGAGTTGCCGATGACGGATTTGAAAGACCCTGGATACAAGGACGTTCCGAAAACACATCCGTATTACAATGAAATAGCAGCAGCGTACAAGGCGGGACTGTTTTCCAAGGCGGCTAATTTCAAACCGGAATCTAGCATCTCACGTGCATTCATGGCGCGGTTGATGAGCAAGGCATTTCATTTGAAAGTGCAAAATAAAGCGGATTATATGCCATCGTACAGTGACGTGGGAAGAAATTCGGACTTCCATACCGATATTATGAGGGTATCGACTAATAACGTCGCCACCGGTTATCCGGACGGGACATTCAAGCCAAAGCAGCTTATCACTCGTGCGCATTTCGCCGCATTCCTGACTCGTGCGATGACAGCGAGAACGATGAATATTATGCCAGACGCTGATTATACGTATTATTACACGGACGGCTCTAGCACATATCGCTACGATCATGAGGGCGAAGAAGAGAACGGTTTAGACTACTGGCGCATTACCAATGAGACGAAGTATGAAGACATTCCGCGACTGGGCTTTGTGCAGGACTCCTCGTACTACGGAGAAGGATATGATGATTGGAACCATTACGATCAATATATTCCGCATCCTTTCGTGGTAACACAGATTTATCATCATGATGATATAGGGCCGATTGGTTACGGGAACGGGTGGATTACTTCTACAAACGCAAAGAAAACAGTTCGCGGTACAGAGTATCGTGATGTGCTAGTCGTTGAGAGCTACTTCCCGTGGAATAAAGAATCGGTAATTGAATACTACGCAAAAGATATTGGCTTGATCCAGCGAGTGGATGGTTCAGGGAAAGAGTTGTACGGATTGGTGAAGCGTGTAAAAGAATAAGTGCACGGACTTGGTCTTCGAGCCACTTCGGGACCAAGTCTTTTCATTAATAAACGATGTATATATGTTTGAATCCTGTCCATACTATATAGCGTGAAAAGAATTCATTTTCCAAAGTAGCTCAGCGGTAGAGCAATCGGCTGTTAACCGATCGGTCGCAGGTTCGATTCCTGCCTTTGGAGTACATGAAAAACTCTCCCGGCTTTGATGGAGGCCGCTGAAAAAGTCCAATAAAAGAAGAAAAGCGACTGTGCGAACGGAAATCCGTATGCACAGTCGCTTTTCTGTTCTCCCCATCTGTTTTTCATAGTACAATAAAAGGAACTAATTCGAGGGGGTGCGACCATGATTTCCAAACAAGAAACGCTCAATTTAAGCCCTTATATGGCGCTATATGATGTGCTGATCCCGAAAGATCATCTGCTCAGACAGATTAATGAACTCGTGGACTTTTCATTTGTCTTAGACGAACTTCAATCAAAATATTGTTTAGAAAACGGTCGCAATGCCATTCACCCGATTCGGATGTTCAAATATTTACTACTCAAATCAATTTATGACTTATCCGATGCCGACCTTGTCGAGCGCTCAAAGTACGATATGTCCTTTAAATATTTTTTGGATATGACGCCAGAAGAGGATGTCATGAATTCGAGTTCTCTGACAAAATTTCGTCGCCTTCGCTTACAGGATCTACATCTATTGGATCTACTCATCAATAAAACTGTGGAAATCGCAGTCGAAAAAGGGCTCCTCCTCAGTAAAATAATCATGATGGATGCAACCCATACCCAAGCGCGCTACAATCAAAAATCACCCAAGGAGTTCCTGCAGGAAAAATCAAAAAATGTGCGTAAAGCAGTCTATCAATTGGAAGAAAAAATGGTTGGGAAATCTCCTGAGAAACCTACCTCAAATGAAATTGAAGAAGAATTAAAGTACTGTCGTCAAGTGGTTGAAGTGGTCGAAAGACAATCAAAGGTCGCACAAATCCCAGCCGTGAAAGAAAAAGTCAATGTCTTAAAAGAAGTGATGGATGATTATGAGAACCAATGGAGTTACTCCAATGACCCAGATGCACGGGTTGGACATAAGTCGGCTGACTCCGCTTTCTTTGGTTTTAAAACGCATATTGCGATGAGCGACGAACGAATTATTACCGCGGCGATTGTGACGACAGGCGAAAAAAGTGACGGGCAATATCTTCAAGAATTAATTGAAAAAAGTAAAGAGGCAGGCATGGAAATTGAAACCGTTCTGGGTGACGCAGCGTATTCCGGAAAAGATAACTTACAATACGCCAAAACAGAAGCGCTTCAATTAATATCCAAGTTAAATACCGTTATTACAAGCGGTAGTGGACAACGAAAAATAGAATTCGATTACAATAAAGATGCAGGAATGTTTGTGTGTCCAGCTGGGCACATGGCCATTCAAAAGGCAAGGACAGGAAAGAAAAATCATAATAAAAATCAGCGTACTAAGTATTATTTCGATATCGAAAAATGTAAGGTATGTCCAATGCGTGAAGGTTGTTATCAAGAAGGAGCCAAAAGCAAAACATACAGCGTGACCATCAAATCAATCGAACATGAAGAACAAGCCGCTTTTCAAGAGACGGATAAATTTAAATAACTTGCGAAGAAACGTTATAAAATTGAAGCGAAGAATAGCGAATTGAAACATCCGCATGGCTACAAAACGGCTAAATCAGCGGGCTTATTTGGCATGGAGATACAAGGCGCCACCACCATATTTGCGGTCAACCTAAAACGGATTATCAAGTTACTGAGCGATAAAGAATAAGAATAAATCAAGAAATAAGGCACTTTCCATTCAAAAACGAATGGAAAGTGCCTTATTTTCGTTTGAAAAACTATACTTTGAAAAAAACGTAAGTTTTTCAGCAGCCTCCTTTGATGTCAGGAGAGTTTTTTGCTTTGCGCAGGCATTTTATTCATCATCCTATGCTGTTCCGTTGGTACGTTTTTCGCTCATCAGTTCACTGACGGTCCCCAGACGAAAACTTTCTCTGTAATTTGTGTGATCATATCTTCTATTCCTTCAGCTACAGGTTTGGTCGGATGCATTAAAACCATCGAGCCGTTCTCCACTTGAGAAACAACTCTGTTCACCATTTCATGAGTCGCCGGCTTTTTCCAGTCGACTGTATCCACTGTCCATAAAACCGTATGCATTCCGAGTTGACTTGCGGTTTCAACTGTTTGCTGATTAAAACTGCCGCTTGGCGGACCGAACCACTTGGGCGATGGAATCCCGAGTGTTTTTTTGATGACATCATTGGTCTTTTTTAACTCTTCCATTGTTTCAGCTTCTGATTTCTGCTGTAAATTGGGATGGCTGTATGCATGGTTTCCAATTTCATGCCCCTTACTATGAATCAATTTAGCTAAATCGGGATTTTTGCTTACCCAGCTGCCGTCGAAGAAGAAGGAGGCTTTCGTTTTATGTTTCTTCAGCACATCCAAAATTTCAGGAATATATTCATTATCCCAGGCCATATTAATTAAAAAAGACACCATCGGTTTATGAGGCCGCTGAAAAAGTTCATGAAATGAAGAAAAGCAACTGTACGGACGGAAACCCGTTCGTACAGTTGCTTTTTAATTCTTTCTATTCAGTATCTATAGTATAATTGGTAAAACTATCCAAGGCAGTGTGCTTATGATTTCCAAAAGAAAAACACCGAATGGAAGCCCGTATATGG
>NZ_PDYV01000004.1:0-247183 GCF_002743235.1 Sporosarcina sp. P25 | reverse complement strand
AGCTCCAGTTGGCGGACGCTTTCCTGAGGGCGTGGCCCGAGCCGCTTCCCTCACTTCGTTCAGTCCAGGGTCTCGAACTCACGCTGATCCTCCAGGAGTCGCCCCAACTTCCGCTTCCATCCTACGTGGATAGTTGTGTTACTTAGGTCAGTCACTGTAGTTAGTGTGTGAATTATTGTAATGTCTCAATTTATATAGATTCAAGTACTAAAGTTCAAAACCTATTACAACACTTATTTCATTGCACAACGAAAAGTATTTACCACTTACATTGCAAGGGTTTGGCGCGTAGGATAGGCGACTCCCAGAGGATCAGCTCGACAGTTGGCTCACCGCGGGCCCTCTAGGAAAGCGTCCACTCCGAAGCACCAATCCCCATCCCCAACACCTCTGCAGCCTTTTGTTTTCTTATCGCATACTATTTCGTATCAAAAAAGAGCTGTCCAAGTCGTCATTTAAAATAATGACGACTTGGACAGCAACATTCATCCTACTTATGCGTGTGCGATTGCTTGTTGTTTCTTATGGAATGCGATGAAATTTTGTACTACAGTATCAAGGAATGCGATTGTAGCTTCATCCGTAATATTTCCTTCTTCATCCATTTTTGTGTGAACAGCACCGATATATACTTCATTACCTGGCAACAAGTTTGGCGCTAGTGCCGGGTTAGAAAGAATTTCGCGTAAGTGGATCTGTGCTCTCACTGAACCGAAAACTCCCATTGATGATCCAACAATAAAGCCTGTTTTGCCGTGCAACGTAAAGTCCCCGCCACGTGACAACCAATCCAACGCATTTTTCATTGCGCCCGGAATAGAGAAGTTATATTCAGGTGTCGCGAACATCACTGCGTCTGAATCTTTCACATCAGCTTTAAATGTTTGTACGGCTACAGGTGGTTCGCTTTCAATATCAATAGAGAACATTTCTAAGTCATTAATGAGAACCGGTGTAATTTCCAATTCCTCTTTATAACGCTCAGCCATAAATTGTACTAACTTTAAATTGTATGAAGTGGAACTTGTACTTCCGATTACCGCTTTGACTTTAATTGTCATAATGAAAATCTCCCTTGTATTTAATATCTGCAGGTTTTATCATAGCGCTTGCCTATTTTTATTTCTAATAATTTGCTTAGCTTGTGAAACCTTGAACGTCGTTTAAACGTATATATATAAAGAAGTTCTGAGGCCCATTCTAAAGGAGGTTGTCATATGCAAAAAATCATATACGCAAGCTTTGCTATGTCACTGCTACTTGTCGGTTGTAATTCAGAAGCCGAAAAACCTACTAAAGAAGTGAAGCCATCCGCTGAAACACCTGTTGACATAGCGCCTGAAATACCTACTGCGTTGCCTGACCGCGAACCAACGATGGATGTTGTTCTATCTGTTGAAGGTGAAGACTCCACTATCACAATGGACCTCGTCGAAGGCAGCAATGCCGTGTACTCGCTGTACATCGATCCAGCATACTATACGTTTGAAAACGGTGAGAAAGAAGACAAGCTCAGTCCTATTGTCGCAATCCCTACTGATTATCCTGAGGTGAATATGACATTTCTATACGTCGAAGATCAAACGCCAGAAAGTGTAAAGGAAGATATGAAACAGGAATACAGTATGCCGCTTGAGGAAAAGACTATTTCCACACCAGTAAACGCCCTTTCTTTGCATGGAACTGCAGGAAAAGAACCGGATAGCGAAGTCGTGACGATCTATATGATGGAAGTAGATGGTGGGACATTGCTCATAAAAGAGAACTACTTCCTAGAAGCACAAGAAGGTCATGGTGCACGATTTGAACAAATGTTGGGGACGCTAGAAGTGCGTAAATAGTAAAAAGCAGGTGATGGAATTTTTGACCTCTGTAATTGATTAGTACACATGAAAGCTACTACCTAAATAGTCTTCATTTCACCATAGAACGAAGACTTTTTAGGTAGTTTAGTTGACAGCAAAATGAATTAGCTTTTACATATACTATTTATCAACCCACTCTTCAAGGATACATAGAAAACGTTTTCTGCCCGATCACAAAATTCAACTTCTTTTATCGAGACAATCTAGCTTCAGCAATACCAACTCTACTCGCGAAAGCTCTTTCATGAAGGTTTTCTCTCCGATGAACTATATGAGTGCTATACAAACCATTCGTTAAAAGCACCCGATTAGCGAATGAAAATAGCATATATAATAGAGCCTATTATTAATAAAAGAATCAACAGACCAGTACCTTTCCAACTTAAGTCACCTACTAAATCAGAAAGTACGCTTCCATGCATACTGCTAGCTGGATGCTTTCACTCCTTCTGCCTTATCCTTTCACGTCTTTCTTCAGGAGTTTCATTATCTTTACTCATTTTATCACTCCTTATATTTCTTTATTACTGAGATATGCCAGATCCCTATCACTATCTACATGGGTCGTTCCTTCCGTATATGAACCGAATAATATGATGAAAGCCGGATTGAACTTCTATGCACTATTATTAACTAAAAGATTTCTCACTTCATCTCTATACATCCTCATTACCTTCCTTAAAAGAAAACTTCAAATCGATACATCATTTCACCCTACGTTTGATTGCTCATACTAATCATGATAGTCATGACCATTGTATTGGTGAAAATTCACAGGTCGGATTAGTAATTCGTCGTCTGTAACGTTGCGACTACACCGGACTCTATGCCCATTTCGAAATGTTCCCATTATAGCATTTAGTACGATTATTTAATTTATTCATATAATAAATTTGTCTAAAAAAGGTTAGTAAAATTACTTTGCATTTTTTGTCGAATAACACTATCATATATGAGGGCCAGAATTCCCTTACGAATTTAGCAGACTAGCTAGAGCTCTACCAATACATTGTAGATATGTAAAGTTAATGTAAAAGGAGGGAGTTATTTGAGTTTAGCATCGATCGGTGTACCAGGATTAATAATTATATTAGTAATTATTTTAATTTTATTTGGACCACGAAAATTGCCTGAAATTGGTTCCGCTGTCGGGAAAACGTTAGCAGAATTTAAAAAGGCAACAAAAGACATTTTAGAAGACGACAAAGACAAGAAAACTGAAATAGAAAAGTCTGAGTCAATAAAGTAAGTAGACGGTGCGATTACACTTGCCTCGGCAAAAGTCGCCACATTTCATGACAAATGTGAAGGAGGAACTAAACTATGACAAATAATAAAAATCCCAATCAAGATACTCAAGATTTAAGTCGAAGAAAGTTTTTGAAGAGTGGCGGTCTTGTCGCTGGTGGACTTTTAGGTGGCTCTCTCTTTGGTGGTTTGCTAACGAATCAGTTCCAAAAAGGTACAAAGGAAGAAGCAACACCACAAGCGAGTAAACAAGTTACGTTTGATGCGCGTACGTTTTTCAGTCGAAATGAAGACTTTGCGTTGCTATCTGCTGCAACAGAAAGAATTTACCCAGAGAATAAAAATGGAATGGGTGCAATCGAACTAGGTGTGCCGTATTTCATTGACCGTCAATGTGCAAGTAACTGGGGAAGAAATGCGAATGATTATATGCACGGTCCTTTCCCATCGATTGTAAAAACTGACGTTTATCAAGAAGAAAAACGAAAAAATAACGAAGTGATTACATCGTCTTCCGTTGTGAAAATACCAGCTGGAACGGCTAACTATCAAACAAAAATGACAAGAGGTACATTTTTCCTTGAAGGCATTAACGCAATGGAGCAAACTGCACAAGATAAATTTGATGATCGATTTGTTAATCTAGAACCTGAACAGCAAGATGAAATTTTACAAATGTTTGAAAAAGGTGAAGTGAAGTTCAGTGGAGTAGATTCCTCAGATTTCTTTAAGTTGTTACGAAAAACAACGATCGAAGGCGTCTATGCAGATCCTGTTTACGGTGGAAATCGTAATATGGAAGCTTGGAGAATGAAAGAATACCCTGGGCCAATCATGAGCTTTTTAGATAAAATCGAAGAAGAAGAGTTTATTGTAATGGAGCCTTCAAGTTTACGTAATTACCAAGGGCTTTAATTTAGGAGGACGCATAAATGGCTAAAAAATTAGAAAAAGTAGACGTTGTAGTCGTTGGTAGTGGTTGGGCTGGCGGAATTGTTTCAGCTGAACTTTCCAAAGCAGGCTATAAAGTCGTAATGTTGGAACGTGGTAAAGATCAAACACGTTCAGATTTTATAGGTGTTAAAGATGAACTACGTTATACAAACAGACATGAAATGATTGAAAAATTAACAGGCGATACGATTACATCTCGTGTTTCGATCGGCGATGCTGCATTACCTGTACGTTTACAAAAAGATATGAATACGGGGACAGACCTTGGTGGCGGAAGTATGCACTGGGCAGGTTCCGTATACCGCTGGCGTTCTTATGACTTCGAAATTCGTTCGAAAACAATTGAACGTTACGGAGAAGGTAAAATTCCAGAAGGGATGCAAATCCGTGACTGGGGAATTACTTATGACGAATTAGAGCCTTATTATGCTAAATGGGAACAAACGGCTGGGATTTCAGGAGAACCAGATCCACTTGGGGACAAGAGATCAAATGAATATCCAAACCCGCCAATGTTAGCTTCACCTGCGATTAAACTTTTCAAAGAATCTGCAAAAGAAATCGGTTTACACCCGTATCAAATGGCTTCTGGAAACATGTCGCAAACGTATACGAATCCTGATGGTGAAACGTTGAACCAATGTATGTTCTGTTCATTCTGTACAATGTACGGCTGTGACTTCGGTTCAAAATCAGATCCTCTTGCAACAGTTATCCCAACTGCACGAAAAACAGGTAACTGTGAAATCAGAACCAATTCACTCGTACGAAGAGTTATACACAAAGACGGTAAAGCGACGGGCGTTTTATATACGGATACAAGAACTGGTCAAGAATTTGAACAACCAGCTGATGTTGTCGTTCTTGCGGCATTCACATTCTCAAATAACCGCTTACTGATGTTATCGGATATTGGTGAAATCTATAACCCTGAGACTAGAAAAGGAACGATTGGCCGTAACTTTACGGGACAATTCAACAGTACTTTCCTAGGGGCGACAGGATTCTTTAATGACAAGAAATTCAACTACTATATGGGTGCTGGTGGATTGGGTGGCGCTGTAAGTGATTATGACGCTGACCTATTTGACCACACGGATTTAGACTTCATTCATGGTGGCGGAATCGAACTTCGTCAATACGGAGATGCGGCGATTAAGAATAACTTTGTCCCTAAAGGTACACCAACATGGGGTGAAGAATTTAAAGAGAAATCTCTATTCTACGCTTTCCGCACATTAACGGTTTGGTACTCGGCAGCAGTTATGCCTTGGTGGCACAACTTCATGGACTTAGATCCTACTTATAAAGATGAGTTCGGAGATCCATTATTACGTATTACAAACAAACTAACAGAACAAGATAAGAACATTGCGAAATTCGGTATTGAAAAATGTACTGAAATCGTTGAAGCAATGGGCGCGGATATTATTGATCAAGACGAATTACCAGATCAATTTGACCACGCTTACGAAGGTATGCACTATATTGGCGGCGTAGCGATGGGTGAAGACCCAGAAACGTCTGCAGTAAATAACTACTTACAACTGTGGGAAATGGAAAACTTATTCGTCGTTGGCGGATCTGCACTACCTCACTTTAGTAGTCACCACCCTACACCAACAATCGGTGCCCTTTCATACCGTGCAGCTGAAGGTATTGAAAAATACTTGAAAGAAAATGGCGGTCTCTTAACGAAACCAAAATCTTCTAGCGTCAAAGCATAATATCTATAATATCACCTCTCACTTGGCAGTATGAAAGTGAGAGGTGATTTTTTTCTAAAAAGCTAAACACGGTGCTTGCGGTCACATCGCAACGATCGGATCCCGTACTACCCTAACATCATAGAATGATACTTTATTGCTAATAACATAACTCGGCTGTCCGTCGCGATGAGAATGCGCTTCCTTGAATGCATCGCTTTTCGTCCATGCCTCAAAAGCTTCTTTTGATTCCCAACGGGTACTGATCGTCACTTCGTCATAGTCTGGTAAATTGTCCGTGAACAATACTTCTAGACCTAAAAACCCTTCCATCTGCTCTACTTTTCCTTTTTTATCAAAACGCGTAACCAATTCATGTCCACGGTCTTTAATAATCTTATTGGTGTTTGTTACGATAATCATATTTATTTCCCCCTTTTATTCAGCTTAAACATATAATTTCTTTAGCAATTAACTTAAATGATAATGAATCTCATTATCATTGTCAACCATTAAAAAGCCAGTCAACAACTTTACTTACTTGAAAGTTGTTGACTGGCTAGTATTCTTTACGCATCCGACGCATTAGAGTAGACGTTTTGAACGTCGTCGTCATCTTCTAACGCATCGATCATATTCATAAACTGATCTTGTTGCTCTTCACTCAAATCCGCAGAAACGGATGGAACCATATCTACTTCTGCAGAAATAAATACTAAATCTTCCGCTTCAAGCGCTTCTTTTACATTCAGGAATTCAGAGGGTTCCGTCAGAATTTCAAATCCATCTTCTGTCGAAATAACATCTTCAGCTCCTGCTTCCAAAGCCGCCAGCATGACTGCGTCCTCGTCCGTTTCTTGCGTACGTTCGATGAACAAACGGCCTTTGCGTTCAAATAAATAGTTGACGGAGCCAGTCTCTCCTAAACTACCGCCATTTTTATTGAATGCCACGCGCATATTGGGTCCCGTACGATTGCGGTTTTCTGTCAAAGTATATACGAGAACGGCGACACCGCCCGGTCCGTACCCTTCGTAGATCACTTCTTCATAGTTTTCATCCGCACCCGAACCTGTTGCTTTATCAATTGCCCGCTGAATAACATCATTCGGGACATTGGCACTCTTTGATTTATCGATTGCTAGACGTAAAGCTGGATTCGTGTCTGGATCGTCTCCGCCAGACTTTGCTGCCACGTAAATTTCACGCGACATCTTCTGAAAGATCTTTCCTCGTTTTGCATCCTGTGCGCCTTTTCTATTTTGGATATTTTTCCACTTTGAATGGCCTGCCATGGATCAAACCTCCTACTTCATCATTCGCTCTATATCATACCATAATCTTGGCCAATGCGAGAGCGCGGTATCTGTGAAATGCAGAAGTTTACTGGCCATCCGTTGTTGTTGCACTAGGGGCAACGACAACAGATGTAACCATTCTCGGAGGACCTCATTCGGATATAATAATTTCGCAAGAGACTGGTTTGACAAGGTTTGTAGCGCCGGATGCTCACCCATCAAAAACGTCGGATTATAGGAAATCTGTGGCAACACACGATGCATCCACAACACACGTTCATCCTCTTCCGTTCCAAGGCATGCTAAATCAAAATCGATAAAGCGGATATTGCCATTCGAGTCACGCAAAATATTATGATGTACGACATCACCATGCAACAGCGTCAAGGAATGTACAGGAGGTGGTTCTTTCTTGGCTATCTGTAACGCATCCTGTCCGTACTTTAATAACTGATCGATCGTTGAGGAAGCTAGAAACGCTCCACACATTTCCCTCAACTCTTCAAACCGCGCAAGCCGGACTTCCCACTTCTCAATCATATGATAATGCGGAAGACAGGAAATCGATTGCCAATCAATCGTATATTTCGTTTCATGTAATGCTTGCAGCGCACGGAACGAATCGATGCGGTCAATTCTGCGCTTAAAGTTCACCGCTTTCGCATTTTCGAGCCACGGCTGCATGATTAACAGCGGATCTGATTTATCGACAATTGGCAAGATATACGGAAAATGTTGTGCACTAAGTAATTGATGAACTTGCCGAACTTTTACAGCTTGAGCGAGTGATGCATACTTCTTAACAGAATACATTGCTCCGCCTGATTCCATTTTCCAGACATTCTTTTTGATTTTGGTAAATCGCTGATTGTCTGCCATATGCGGTTACTGGTTTCGTTGCCAGTCCTCCGGTATTGGCATCGGTTGATGTGGAGGTGTATTACACCCACAATCACTCTGATAACCTGGAGGTTGTGGCCACATCGGTTGCATTGGCATTGGGATCATATGCGGATACGGCATCCATTGCATTGCAGGCATGCATTCTGGTTGAGTCGACCATTGAGGCTGAACCGGCCAATTCGGCGAACAATGTGGCTGATTTGACGGACACCATGATGGCGGTATATCTGCTTTAGGCGGCATCGTGGGTTGTTGCGGCATCGGCATCGGTGCAGGCTGTTGAGGCTTTGGCTGCATCACAGGCGGTTTCGGTTGAGGCATCGGTTTCATGTGTAATGAACTCGATTCGATCAACTGCCAACCGTCTGGCATAGGTGCAGGTACCGGTTTATGGTGATGCGGTGACTCTTCACACCACTTGGATGACTCTTTTGGCGGCATCGGTTTGATGGGCGCCTGCATCGACGGTGGCATCGGTGGCATTGGCTGCATCGGTTGGTGAGGCATATGTGGATGGCAGTCCGCATCGAAAATTGGCATCCATCCGCAAATCGGGAATACTGCCTGCCACATCGGTGGAGCCTGCATACTTGGCGGCATCGGCATATGAGGCACTGCCGGTGAAGTCTGCTGTTGTTGCGGCATAGGTGGCGGTGCGGGCTGCTGTTGCATCGGCGGTACTTGCGGCAAAGGCTTCTGCTGCATCGGCGGCATCTGTGGCGCTTGTGGTAGCGGCGGCACTGGTTGCTTCGATGGTTTCGTTTGTGGAGGTGCCGGCTTAGAAGGCTTCTCCTGGTGTGGCGGCTTCATCGGTTTTTCATGATGTGGTTTCTCATGGTGTGGTTTTTCATGATGCGGTTTTTCGTGCGGCTTCTCCTGCGGTTTCGTGTGATCACCTTTATGATGAGGCTTTTTCTTATCCATCGGCAAAAATATTTTCATGCCGGGAACGATATAGTCAGGATTCGCCAGGTGCGCATTCACCCGTTTCAGTTCCTCGAACGGTATACCGTATTGTCTTGCGATCTTCCATAATGTATCACCCTTGACGACAATATGAACTTCCACTAACAATTCCCCCTTCCATCAATCCATCGTATGAACGGACGCCTACTTTTGTGACAATATGTGTAGGCCTCCTCTCTTGTTATGTATATTCATCAGGGACTTGTTTATTCCAAATAAAAAACCACCCTGTGGAATAGAGGATGGTGGAATGAAGACAGTTCAATTAGAGAGTGTATGGGATTTCCGCTCCGGCTAGGAACGCTTTCCGGTGGGCGTGGCTTGAGCCGCCGCTTCAATCCTACGTTTATAGCGGATGGACATAGAACTCTTATTTATGATTGTGCATGAATTAGTAAAGCCCTTGAACTTAGTTAAGTTCAAGGGTAGATTTAGTCCTATTTCCAGTGCAGTTACCTATTACAAGCCAATATACAATACACGTTAATAAGCATCACGGTTGTGGCACATCTTTGCACTAGTGAAGAATTGGCTCACCTTGGGGCAAGTCCAGCCTGTCCTTAAGAAACAAATTCCCCAGATTCATAAACATAGTACGTTCCAAACGAGCGAGCTGTGCAACCTAACGCGTCAAGCTCTTCCATGGCGCCCTTCATCATAGGATGCTCCTCCGACTCATTAATATCAATAATAAAGAAATAATGGCCGAGACCCGTCTTCAACGGCCGCGATTCAATCTTGCTCAAGTTCAATCGACGCCACGAGAACACTGATAGAATCTGATGTAGCATCCCTGGACGGTCGTCTTCAGGCAACTTCACCATCAATGTCGTCTTCATCGAAGAAGCATGTCTCGAATGCTCCAGCTTCTCCTTACGCAACGACAACACGACGAAACGTGTGTGATTGAAGTGGAAGTCGTGAATATTCTCTTCTGCTATATGTAAGCCGTACGTTTCTGCTGCCAAACGGTTGCCAATTGCCGCAACACGTAGTTCTGGCTGTTCAGAAATCATTTTCGCTGCTGCTGCCGTTGACGTTGTCTGAATCAACGGAATCCCTCGGTAACGATATTGCAAAAACTTGTGACATTGTGCTAAAGCATGCGGATGAGACTGAATCGAATCCAATTCATCTAAATGATCGATCTGCGTTTTATTCACCAACATATGCTGCTCAATCGGAGTGGAAATTTCAGCCGTAATAAACAACTCTTCACTATTGAATAAATAATCAATCGTCAACGGTACGGAACCTTCGAGTGCATTCTCTAATGGAACGACCGCATACGCAACATGTCCTTGTGTCACCGCTTCTATACAATCAGGAATCGTCGGACGTGGCGTTAAGCCTTCCATACCGAATAAATCGGACGCTGCAATATGAGTGAAGGATGCTTCAGGTCCCAAATACGCAACGGAAGGTACATACTTCTTTTCTGTCATGATTCTTTCATCTCCCCACTGATTTAAGAGGTCAGAAAACCCCTGAACTAATTAAGTCAACGGAATCAATAAATCGAGGTGCTTTGAGTCGCTGTAAAAACGCTTCTACTTTAATTTCCATTTCCGTCACATCCAGCGATAACGTAATATTGGCGCGCCCCTGTACAGGAATCGTCTGGTGGATCGTCAATACATTACATTTCGCCTCTGAGACGATTTCCAAAAGCACAGCTAAGGAACCTTTTAAATCTTCCAGTTGAATAAAAATCGTTAAAATCCGGTCCCGTGCGATCGACTCGAACGGGAACACGGCATCACGATATTTATAAAAGGCACTGCGTGACAGTCCGACCCGTTTGGTTGCTTCTTGGATCGTCGTCACTTCGCCCCTTGCCATCATTCGTTTAGCTTCCAGCATTTTCTGCATCGACTCAGTCAATACATCTTCGCGCACTAAATAAAACTGGCCTTCCCCGATTTGTTCCATTTTGCTCCCCCCAAAACGAGCCATTCCTTACTCCAAGAACTCGAATTCGTAACTCATGATACGTACGATATCGCCATTTTTCGCACCACGTTCACGCAATGCTTCGTCGATTCCCATACCACGCATCTGACGAGAGAACTTGCGAACTGATTGATCGAAGTTGAAATCGGTCATCTGGAACAAGCGCTCCAACGTATAACCAGACAACATAAACGCCCCATCATCGTCACGCGAAATAATGAAATCAGGGCCAGTCGATTCGTGTTTATACAATACAGAGTTGCTAGCTTCTTCTTCATCCGCATCAGTCAACATCGGGAATTCCGGTGTTGTTTCAAGCAAGTCTAAAATAGCATATAGCAATGGGTCTAAACCCGTTCTCGTCAATGCTGAAATCGGGAATACTTGAATCTCTTCATCACCGAGTGCTTCTTTGAATGCCTCTAGATTGTCTTGCGCATCCGGCATATCCATTTTATTCGCCACAATAATCTGTGGACGTTCAGTCAATCGCATATTGTACTGTTCAAGTTCTTTATTGATCGTCTGATAGTCTTCGAATGGCTCACGACCTTCAAGTCCCGACATATCGATGACGTGGACGATAACACGCGTACGTTCGATGTGACGCAAGAACTGATGGCCAAGTCCAATTCCTTCATGCGCGCCTTCAATCAATCCCGGCAAATCTGCCATAACGAATGTACGATGATCATCCGTTTCGATCATTCCAAGATTCGGAACTAAAGTGGTAAAGTGATAATCCGCAATTTTCGGCTTAGCTGAAGAAACGACTGATAATAACGTCGATTTCCCGACACTTGGGAATCCAACAAGACCAACGTCAGCAAGAACTTTTAATTCAAGGATAATATCCTTACTAACACCTGGCTCGCCTTTTTCAGAAAGCTCTGGCGCTGTGTTCTGTGGCGTAACGAAACGGCTATTACCGCGTCCTCCACGCCCACCGCGCGCGATGACTGCTTGTTGGCCATGTTCAACCAAATCCGCGATAATCGTTTCGGTTTCCGCATCTTTGACGACTGTGCCAGGTGGAACTTTCACGATCATATGCTTACCGCTGCGACCGTGCATATTCTTACTTTGACCGTGTTCTCCACGATCCGCTTTAAAGTGACGCTGGTAACGGAAATCCATTAACGTACGCAACCCTTCATCCACGATAAAGATGACGTCTGCGCCCTTCCCACCATCGCCACCGGATGGTCCACCATTGGCTATATATTTTTCACGACGGAACGAAACCATACCATCGCCACCGTCGCCACCTTTTACAAATACTTTCACGTGATCCACAAACATAATTTATAATCCTCCTAATTGTCCACTGATGGTAAACGTCCATTGATTCGGTTCACCTAGGACTTCGACCGTAAGCTGAGATGAATGTTCTGGGATGTCTAGTTGCTTTGCGTACAGCTCGGTAAATGTCAGTTGCATACTCCAAGATGCAATTTCTGTCGTAACTTCAATCGTCACCGGACAATCTGCGTAGCGCTGAATTTGCGCTTCTACAGCCAGCACAATTTGTTCCAAGTATTCGACTAATAATTGGTCGATTTCACTTGAATCAATTTTTTCTGTAATATCACAATACAGTTGCACCTTTAGAACTGGATATCGCCACCCAAGTGTCGTGATCCACTCTTCGGTAAGAGGCATGTCTAATTTCTGAAGTAATGCCTCTCGCTGCATATCCCCCGTTTTCTCAAGAATGCAGTTTCGCGCTTCTGTATATTTCCCCATATCAATATTCATAAGGATTAATTGCAGATCATTCATGTGGTCGTGCCGACTAAATCTCACTGCTTGCGACACATTTAGCTCATTCTTCCCCATATTTTCACCACCAGCTGTTTTCGTACTTCTTAGTATAGCATTTTCACGCGCAAATCACTAAAAAAATCTTCACCGTGGGGCAAATTGCATGAAATTAATGGACAATCTTCATCCAAATGAGACAAGCGCTCATTATTTCCTCGTAAGCGATCAATAAAACCTGTATCCGCTCACAAAAACGATCAAGTGATCATACACACTTGCTACCCGCTCTATCAACTAGGCTAAGCGCTCATACTATCCCTACAACCGCTCATAGCAATAATCTTGACATAAGAAAAAGGACTGCAACAAGTGCAGTCCTCTTTCACATCGTCATGCTATCCAATTAAGCTTCTTGCGTTGCTGCTGGGTAGACACTGACTTTCTTTTTGTCGCGGCCAAGACGTTCGAAACGAACGACACCATCGATTTTTGCGAATAGAGTATCATCTCCACCGCGTCCAACGTTTTCACCTGGGTGAATTTTAGTTCCACGCTGGCGATAAAGGATTGATCCACCGGAAACCATTTGTCCATCTGCGCGCTTAGCACCAAGACGTTTCGAATGTGAATCACGACCGTTCTTAGTAGAACCTACACCTTTTTTCGATGCGAAAAACTGAAGATCTAAACGTAACATAGCTGCCACCTCCTACTTTTCAAAGGATAATTTTATATAATCTGCATAGTCTAATTCAATCGTTTGTAAAGAAATAATCATTGCTTGCAAGAGTAGCTGAACTTGTGCATCTTGTTCCGTTACCGGAAACGCGACACGTAAGTATCCACCATCCGCACCTTGATCCACATCGGGTTCAATCGAAGTCAACTGCATAATAGCATTTACCGCACCAAATGATACGGCAGAAGCACCAGCGCAAACTAGATCTTGTCCGTGTTCTGCAAAGTTTGCATGACCATCCATCTCAAAAACTGAGATGCGCCCAGAAGGCTCTTTTATAATTCTGACATGTATCATGCCGGATTATAGATTGATTCCGTCAATAACGATTTTCGTGTATGGCTGACGGTGTCCTTGTTTTTTGCGATAGTTTTTCTTCGCCTTATATTTGAAAACAACAATTTTCTTTGCGCGGCCTTGCTTGACAACCTTACCTGTTACAGTTGCGCCTTCTACGAATGGAGCACCGACTTTAACGTCATCTCCGCCCACCATTAGCACCTTGTCAAAAGTTACCACTTCATCAGCTTCACCAGCAATCTTCTCAATGAAGATTTCTTGGCCCGCTTCAACTTTGATTTGTTTTCCACCAGTTTCAATAATTGCGTACATACTTGCACCTCCTCTAATTATACAGACTCGCCTTGACAGGTGATTCAACCTACGAATACTTGAACCTGTTTAGTGCGGTTGTAGCACGGGTGCTACAATCAATAACAGTAAAATATTATCACATAGAAAAGAGCAGGTCAAGCATTATTCCTATAATCTTTTAAAAGAAGGAAGTTTCTTTTTTAGTGAGCTGCTCAAAGACCCGCTCATACCTTCTAAAGCGATAGGAAATAATATTTTGCACTGCTAAAAATGAAGTGATAATTACGAGGGGCAAACTATCCGGCAAGTACGCAATAAAAAATGCACACAGTGATGCGGACACAACAATTGAGTACAGTAAGAAATTTGAGCGTGTAGTGTATTTCGTTGCTTCAGTCTCAAGCAAAATAGACACTACTTGTCCACCGTCAAGTGGGAGAATGGGTAATAAATTCACGCTTAGCAAGATCATCTGAATCTTTAAAAACTGCGCATCACCCGGGAATGTCAAACACATGCCAAGTACTAGCAAAACGGCTGTCGCGACAGGTCCTCCGAGTGCCACGATCAGCCGTTGCTGTTTATTTGCCAACTGCCGATTAACAAATTGCAATTCCCCTCCATACGGTAAGATAGTACAACTTCTAATTTTCATTCCGACGTGTCGAGCGGCCAATACGTGTCCAAGTTCATGAAAAAGTAAAGAAAATAAGAGCATCGCATACAAGGACACACCTCCGACGATCATGAAAAATAAAAAGATTGGCAACAATACCGGATGAATACGATACTTCATTGCTGACCGCCTGACATATACGTTGCCAGCACGGTAGGCTCTAGCGGTATCCCATTGCGTTTCACGCGAATATACACCGCTTCCTCATCCATCATCGCAATCTCATCCCCAAGCCTCACAGCCGTATATGGAAGCGTCGAGAACGAGCCTACAAATCCATACGTTACCTCATCACCGTTATCGTACTGAACAGTCACCGTCTTTCCTGACTGCCTTGTATAGCCTGTAAAGACGACTAATCCGCTTCCTTGTGATGTAATCGACATAGGTTGAGTATAGGAGATGATCGCACCATCTTGATAGGGCTGGAACGATTCGTACGTCTTCAATGGATTAAATGCTGCATCACTTGATACCGTGATGACTTCATCTTCTGCCATCCAAGAAGAAACCCACTTCTTCATCACAACAAAATCTTTCCCTGTCGTCACATATTGCGTAATGGGTATATTGACTAACTGACGTTCTTCTAGTTTTGATAAACCTACAACAGACACTAACAGCACAATGGCAATGATCCACTTTGTTTTCCATTTCATCACGTCCCCTCCCTTACCTGCAGTGTATGAAAAGAATGAGAATTAAATGACGAATGAAAAAAACTCAGCACCATAAAAGGCACTGAGTTTTGAAATTGAATTATTTGCCGAACATATTTTTGATCTTGCCGAAGAAACCAGCTTTACTTTTCTCCATCGTCATCAATGGCACAGACTCACCTAAGATACGTCGTGCAATGTTGCGATAACCAATTGCAGCAGGGTTTGTCGGGTCCATCACGACAGGCTCGCCTTTATTTGAAGCAGAAATAACATTTTGATCATCCATCACGATACCTAATAAATCAATCGATAAATGCGTCGTGATTTCATTGACATCCAATGTTTCGCCACTTTCCATCATACCGCTTCTAATACGGTTAATAATCAATTTCGGCGGTTCAAGTTCTTCTTCCGCTTCAAGCAGTCCAATAATACGGTCTGCGTCACGCACAGCGGAAATCTCTGGAGTGGTTACGACAATCGCGCGGTCCGCACCAGAAATCGCATTTTTGAATCCTTGCTCAATTCCTGCTGGGCAGTCAATCAAGACGTAATCATAATCCTGTTTTAATTCTAAAACTAGCTTCTTCATCTGTTCCGGATTCACGGCACTCTTATCAGTCGTCTGTGCTGCTGGCAGCAAGAACAATCGATCCTCGAAACGTTTATCTTTCACAAGAGCTTGATGTACTTTACAACGCTCTTCCACCACATCGACCAAATCATAAATGATCCGATTTTCTAAGCCGAGAATTACGTCCAAGTTACGCAGACCGATATCTGTATCGATTAAACACACTTTTTTTCCTTGTAACGCAAGAGCGGTACCAAGATTGGCTGACGTTGTTGTTTTTCCAACGCCACCTTTACCAGAAGTAATGACAATTGCTTCTCCCAAATTATATACCTCCCTTAAATGTAGCAAGGTCCGGACGTAAATATCGGAGCTCCTGAAGACGGTCTATCGCAATCTGCCCATTCTTTTGAAGATACGCACATTCCATTTCAGGTTGCTCAGAAAGAATCGTCAATTCGTCGGTCATGATTTCGATCTTATCCGCAATTTTCAGATGCGTCGCCTCCAGCCAAGATGCAGCAATGACTGCATCTTTATTGCCTTGTGCTCCCGCATGTGCAATGCCTTTTACACGACCCAGTACATAGATACTACCGCCTGCAATGACTTGCGCACTCTGATTCACATCACCGATAATGACCAAATCGCCATCAGCCTTTACGACCTGACCCGATCGAACGATTCCTATATAGGTTTCGGACTGCTTCTCGATCAACTTTCTCTCACACTCTTTTAACGAAATGACGTCACTATGTACCTTCGAAACTCGCAAATGAGGAGAAGTATGAATGACCGATTGAATCTTGTTCATGTCTTTCTCGTCACAATAACGATGCCCCAGATGCAACTGTACTTCAGACACACCTTCAAGTACGCTGCTCTGCACTTTTTCTTTCAACTCACTTAGCAATTCGGTAAATGCGCAATGGTCATCCAATCGTAAGACTAAGCCGTCTTTTGTTCCTTTTATCGTTATCAACTGTGATTTCGTCACCTACATCACCTCACAATACTTAAAAACCTGCTTGTTTTTGAAAAAATCTTTTCTCTGTAATCTGTTTGAATAGATAGCCGAACATCACGATAAATAATGAATTCGCAATCATTGTCGGAACGAGTCGACTCGTGAAGAATTCGCCAAAATCAATAGACGTTAACGCAATCACACTAGCAAAAAAGTACGACAACAATTCCAGTACCACAATCATTACTACTGATAATACCATAACCGTCACGGTATGACGCTCAATTTGTCGAATTATTAATGCCGCAACATAACAAATCAGCGGATACATGAATGTGTATAATCCAATAATATCAATATGATACATATCATACAACAGTCCGAGGACAAATCCGTAAATAATCGCTCGCTTGCTATTATAATACGTCGCAATAAAAATTAAATAGACAATTAAGAACCTAGGCACCATGACATATAGATCACCTTTTATTTCAATCGGTGAAAACAGACTGAAAATAGGTTCCAAGAAAAATAACAGAATAGCAATTAAAGGAATGATGAATCGGATCATGACTCATCGTCTCCTTTAGTATCTGCGGAGTTTCCCCCGTCAGTCCCATCGACAACCGTCATGGTACGCTTTGCAATCATCACATGATCTAGTCGTGAGAAAGTAGCTGCCGGTTTTATATAGGCCAGTTTCGTCAGACCATAATCATCCGTGGAAACTTCGGTTACTTCCCCTATTAAAATACCTTTAGGGAAGATTCCTCCGAGACCAGAAGATATTACTTGCATCCCTTTTTTTACATTGAAGCTCGAATCTAGCCGCTTCATGATCAACTGTCCCGCAGTCCGATCGTATCCTTCGATCAAACCGAACATTTCTTCTTCGCCAACTACCATAGCCGCCACACGGAAATCGCTGTTTTCAGTCGAAATCAATTCGACTGTGGACGTGAATGGAGTCGACAAAATGACTTTCCCGATCAGACCTTGCGCCGTCATGACCGCCATATTGACGTCTACTCCAGATGTCGTTCCTTTGTCGATGATGATCTTCTCTTCCCATTGATCGGGATTGCGTGAGATCACCGTGGATTGAATCGGCTCAAATGCGCGCAGATCTTCTTGCTTATCAATGATTCCCCGCAATTTCACATTATTTGCTTTGACATCCACTAACTCCGCTTGCATGGCGGCATACGTTTCCAGACGCTCTTTTAATCGTTTGTTTTCTTCGTATGTATTAAGCATCGTATCAATATTTTCAATCAGTCCCGTTACAAAGTGGGCTGGTTTCGTAACAAGCGACTGCCCGAAACCTACGACATCCTTCACTGCTTGTTCCGGTACATTTGCATGATCTCGGTCGCGAAGTGAAAATGCAATTAATGCCACAAGGACGATTACTCCTATTAATAAAATGATTAATCGTTTATTGGAAAAAAAACGCGGCATTGCCTACATCTCCTCCAATTTATATTATGATTGAATTCTCTTAATGAGCTCTAAATTATCCAACGCCTTGCCCGTTCCAATTACAACACAGTCAAGTGTGTTTTCTGCTACGAATGCAGGCATTTTTGTTTCTTCGGAAATTGCTTTATCGAGGTTACGAAGTAATGATCCGCCACCCGTTAAGACTATTCCACGCTCCATCACATCGGATGCCAATTCAGGTGGTGTCTGCTCAAGTGTCTTTCTCATACCTTCAATAATCAAATCCATCGGTTCACGCAATGCTTTCGTGATTTCCTGCGAATTAACTTCCATCGTTTTTGGCAACCCTGTCAATAAGTCGCGACCGTGGATGTCCATCTTTTCCGTCTTATCCAAATCAAACGCCGAACCAATTTGTATTTTGATATTTTCAGCAGTACGTTCACCGATCATCAATTTATATTCTTTACGGATATACGTTATGATAGCCGAATCCATGGAATCTCCACCTACACGGATCGAAGTACTCGTCACGATGCCGCCTAGAGAAATGATAGCCACTTCCGTCGTACCTCCACCTATATCGACGACCATACTGCCGGTTGGTTCCCACACTGGCAAATCCGCACCAATTGCAGCCGCAAAAGGTTCTTCGATCGTATACGCTGCTTTCGCTCCCGCTTGTTGCGCAGCATCAATCACCGCGCGTTGCTCAACGGATGTAATCCCATATGGCACACAAACCATGACAGTCGGCTTCGTCCAGGAAGTTCCTGTTGATTTTAACGCTTCTTTTAAATAATGACGAATCATGGCAGTTGTTGTTTCAAAATCTGCAATAACTCCTTCTCGCATCGGGCGAATAGCCACGACTGAACTCGGTGTCCGACCGATCATTGCATGGGCTTTACTGCCTACCTCTACGATTTCACCAGTCGTCGTATTTTTTGCTACGACGGAAGGTTCCCTTAGCACAATACCTTTATCCTTAATGAAAACTAGAGTATTGGCTGTCCCCAAGTCAATTCCTACGTTTCTTGATCTGAAACCAAACAAGTCAATTCTCCCTTTCTATAAAACCATCATCGGTATTCTTAAAAGCATACACCACATTATAACGGAAAGGTAACTTAATTTACAGTGTCACTACGCCGGTTTGCAAAAAACATCGAAAAAGAGACTGATTTCCCAGTCTCTCCACTTTCTTACGATAAATTTCATGCTTTTAGATATAGCCTTTGTCTTTTAAACTAATGAATTTCTGATCACCGATAATGATATGATCGAGCACATCCACGCCCATAATTTGACCTGCTTCCATCAGTCGTTTCGTTACTTCAATGTCTTCTCTTGAAGGTGTCGTGTCGCCACTCGGATGATTATGGGAAATAATCATCGATGCGGCCGACCGTTTAAACGCTTCACGGAACACTTCGCGCGGATGTACGATGGAAGAATTCAAACTACCAATGAAAATCGTCTGCTTATGTAACACTTCATTTTTTACATTCAAAAATAATACCACGAAATGTTCCTGGTTCAACGACGACATATCCGTCATTAAATAATTTGCGGCGTCTTCCGGTGAACGAATTTTATAACGTTCATGCGGGGCTGTCCGATACAAACGCTTGCCGAGTTCTGCTGCGGCTAATAACTGCACCGCCTTGGCTTCACCAATTCCTTTAATCTTCGTCATCTCATCCACTGTCAGCTCTTTCAAATCTTGCAAACGGTCAATCGTCGACAAGACACGGTTAGCAAGTACGAGAACAGACTCCGAGCGTGAGCCTGAGCGCAACAGAATGGCCATCAGCTCTTGATTGGATAAACTACTCGCCCCTTCCCGTATTAAACGCTCACGGGGTCTGTCAGCGATATGCACATCGCGGATCATCATTTGCGGGGCTAGATCAAGTGGCATTACGCATCACCTTCTAAAGTCAGCAACCCTTCTTGACGCATACGATTGACTAGTTCACTGATCGGCAACCCTACAATGTTTTGATAATCGCCTACCATATTTTCTACAAACAGCATCCCTTGTGTTTGAATGCCGTATGCACCTGCTTTATCTGAAGCATCGCCTGATTTCACATAAGCATGAACAAGCTCTTCATCCAGCTTCCTAAATTTCACTTGAGACAAACCAGCAAATTGTATCTTCTTCTCGTTAGCAAGAATTGTCACACCCGTAATCACTTCATGCAACTCTCCAGACAGCTCCATCAAGAAATCAATGGCTTGCGCGTCATCTTCAGGCTTCGGGAATACTCTGCCTTCTCTAACAACAATCGTATCTGCGGCAATGACAATCTCTTCTTCTGATTCAAATACCGCGCGCGCCTTTTGCTCAGACAGACGGACCGCATACTCATATGGCTCTTCTGGCGTAAACGGTAAATTCTCGTCTACTTCACTCGGTCTCACGGTGAAATCAATTCCTGCTAACTGCAATAGTTCTTTACGTCTCGGCGAAGAAGATGCGAGAACGATAGGTTTTAGACTGATAAATTTCATTGGAACAACCCCCTTTTTCATAGTGTACGCTATTCTACGCGATTTGAAAAAAAGGTAAAATTCAATTCTTCCCCCTTATAATGGGTCAAAATTGAATTTTGAAGCATGGGTCTTGGTTCGTATAATGTGCCAACAGATGTAGTCTCGCGACAGAGGAATCCTTCGTAAACGCAGTGATAGCAGTCACTTTCTTTGCAAAGTCTCCTTCGTTTTTCGCTTCTTTGCCATCCTTGGACAATTCAATTTTCGATAGATCCTCCGCGAACAAGGCATTTTTCACCGATCCGGCATCTGCAGACTTGCAAGTGCCAGGTACGACTGTGATTCTTTTCTTGAATGCGTCTTCGCCTTCCTTCAAAATCACATCACTTTCTTTTAGCCAGACCGCTCCCCAGACGTAGAACTGCTCTCCCGCTGGCACGATAGCCGTACTCGCGAGACTCGGATTCTCCGCTACGAAATCCGCTGCTGCCTGCTGACTGGAAAACACGCCATGCTGTTTGACAAACATTGTCTCCCCGCCCTCTGTCGCGCCTCCCTTCTCCTCTGATTTCGGCCCATTCGTCGCCACCGTTTCATTCGCCTTGTCCTTTTTCCCTCCCGTAGTCGATATCGTCAGCCCGATCACTAGTACTGCGACCAAACCGATCGCTACTCCTTGCACTAACGCCCGAATCACAATGTTCTTTGAATACGTCCTGCGGAAATTCATTCCATCACTCCACTAGTTTTCTTCCACCTTATCAAAATGAACGTAAAAAAAGACGAGACTGTTGTCGTCTCGTCCATAAACATTTACCGATTTAGTTCAACAAAGCTGTATACCAACTGACAAGCTGCGCGCCATAGAAATAAGCAATGAGTGCAGCGACCGCAATCGAAGGACCGAATGGCACAGGTGTTTTACGTCCTTGCTTCGTCTTTTTTAAGAAGATCAGTCCGACAATCGCACCTATTAGCGAAGCGAGAAACAGCGTGATTAACGTCTGCATCGTCCCGAGCACCAAGCCAATAACGAAAAATAACTTAATATCGCCACCGCCCATACCGCCATTCGACACGATCGCAATTAACAGCAACAAACCAAACCCTACTGCCGCTCCAAGCAAGCTATCCCACCAAGGCGACAGCGGACTGACAAAGCGCAAGATGAAAATCGCAATACCAAACGGCAACAAAATTTTATTCGGAATCAACATATACTTTAAATCCGATACCGTTAAAATAACCAACATTGAAATAAATAGCAATGCTATGACGAGTTCCCACTGAAATCCGAAGTGTAAGTACGCACAGACGAACAGCACACCCGTGATCAACTCCATAACGGGATAGAGAGCACTGATTTTTTCTTTACACCCTCGGCATCTCCCACGCAAAAAAACGTATGAGAAAACCGGTACCAGATCCACTGCCGTCAAATCACGATCGCACGTCGTACAGTGAGATGGTGGCGATACGACGGATTCCTTCAACGGCACACGCATGCCGACGACGTTAAAGAACGAGCCAAACGTAATACCGTAAAGGAAGAAAAAACTACTATAAAGCCATTCCATGAATTGCCTCCTTACTCCGCTTTCTCAGTACCTGTCATTTTATTAATCGTCGTTGGATCGAATTTCGATGCAGGTGGCGGCGCATCTACTTTAGGTGCCTCATTTTGCAAATTGACAAGATCCGGACGGAAGTACGCATGCAATGAAATGACGACTTTCATTTCACCGATATCCGACTCCTCTTCCGTTTTCTCTGCAGTTGCTTCAAATTGAATCGCCTCTACATTTATCAATCGAATCATTTCTTCCATCTCGTAAATGAACGTATCGACTTGCTTGTATGTATCTGCAGCGAGTGTCACTTCCATCAAAACGGTTTCAAGATTTTGTACATGTTCAGGCAGTAGTTCTATATCGAATACTTCTTTAGAAAAATTAATTTCTTCTATTCGACTATTGGACTTTACTTCCGCCTTCTCTAGACGAATCAGTAAAGCATCTTCTAACGGAATGACAGGAACGATTTTTTGAAGTGGTGCAGACGTTACGGTTTCATTTGAATCTCTATTTGCCAATTGTTTTTGTAATGAAAACAGCACATCACGTTCTGAAGCAAACTGGGTCGCCGTCTGATCCTTCTTTTCTTTCGCTGGCAAGTAGACGTTCGTCACCGTGTAATAGACAAGCGCAATAAGGAAAATGGAAGCCAATACGACTAAACCGATTTCCATCTGTCGTTTAGATAGATATTTATTCAACCATATCGCCTCCTTCCGTATTCGCATCTATAGGAGGTTGCGATTCTTCAGGTGTAGGTTGCTGTGGTTGTTCTTCAGCAGGTGAGGCTTCCTCTTGTGACTCTTCAATCGCATTTGGGTCTACTTCTGCATCTGTACTTGGTAGCGCACGGTCATCAACAAACTGAATGAAATAGGTAGCGAAATATCTAGGCAAGACATTCTCCCGCTCACCGACGTCCAGTTTTTCCGTCTCAATCCCTTCAAACGTCGCATCAATTACTAACGACGAAGCTTTCAATCGGGTTAAATAGAGCGCAGGCTCCATCAAGTCATCAAACTGTACTTTCAATGTCACTTCGTTAGGTGCAGTGAACGTTAGTTCTTGGAAAAACCCCCGATCAGGCAAGGCTTTCGCAAGATCCTCTAAAAGGGGTTGTGTTTTATATTGATACCCTTTCAAGAACTCTACCGTCGCTGCTAATTGTTCTTTTTCCTGACCGAATGCAGACAAACGCATCTGGGACGTTATACTTTCTTGTTGCTTCTGTATTTCGTACGTGGATTGTTGCAACTTTTGAGCGTCATCATCATATTTTTGAGCGATGAAATAAAGCACAACCCAGGTCAGGAAAGCGACTAAAAGAATCGCAATCGCTATCCAAAGAAAAGTAGCTTTCTCACGGATCTTTTCCGGCAGTAGATTTATATCAACTAACATATTACACCTCTTCCTTCAGCGCGAGACCAATCACTCGGTGGAAATCCGCAGTAACCTCGGTTCCGTCCACACAACTAATCGGCTCTTTCACTAAGGGAAGTGCTTCGATTGCTAAACGTTCTCGTACCATCTGCAATAATTGTTCTTGTTGTGTATATGTACCATTCCACACTAGATGAGTAATAGTGGAATCATTCTCCGCCAAATTAAAGCGATAGAAGTTCGCTAACTTCTCGAGTTCCATGACAATTGTAAGTGGCTCAACCTGCCGCTCCAACTCTTCGCCTGTTGCCATGCTGAGCGGTACTTCCAGTTCCATCGAGCGAATGAACAACGGATAATGAGAATAGAAAATAGACACAGTCAGACTACGACCGTGCAAATCAGCAAGGAGAATATGTTCCGATCCCTCAAAGTGGTGCACATGATGTGCCAGACGATACAGGGAAAGCGGTGCAATATCCGCCACAACAGGCTCCAATTTCACTGACTTCAGCACTTCCTCATAGGTCTGCATAATACTTTCTTTAGACGCAATCAAAATTGCTTCATTCTGCGATTTATTAGCTGCATAAGGAACGACATCAAATACCGGATCGTCAAACGGCAAATAAATCGTCGAACCAATCTCGATAAAGAAATGGCTTTTCAGCTCTTCATCCTCCACCGTGTCGGGATACGCAACACGTCGGATGATGACATATGTATCGGGCGCAAGAAACGCCACATCACGCTTTGCAAGACTCCAATCTTTCACAACCTCCGTCAGAACATCGCGAAGCTTGTCCTCTTCGGCTATTCGGCCGTCTTGGATAACGTGTTCGGGTAGCAGCATCTCTTTTGCAGTTTCTAGTACGATTGGATCTAGGGACTTTATTCGCACGTAACGAATCGCGTCATCGTCAAGAGTTAACGAATGTATACGCTTTTTCCTGCCAAGTGTTGGTATCGTAAGTTTGGAAAGCGGGCGTTTTAAATCGGATAATATAGACATGAACGAACTCCTTCCAGACGAGAAAACTCATGGTGTGTGGTGATTTTTTCCTAGTGAACTAGTTAAGGTTAGTATAGCAAATGTGGTGGGAGAAGAAAAGATTGAGAGTATAAGATCAGCATGTAAGCAATGATTTCTTCAAAAAAATGTTCCAACCTCTTTTTAATAAGAGATGGAACACAAACGGATCAGGAAGGCAAAGCCTGATTATCATCACCACACGTTTTGCCTCCTACATTAAGATCGTTTCCCGAATTCACAATTTGCTCGGCTGTCGCATCATAAAAAACTACTTTACTTTTTCCCATTGCGGAGGCGCAAATTCTAGCAGGTGTTACATTAGTGACGAACGAAGAACTATTTAAATATCCGCCGTCTTCCATATAACCTTCCTTAACCAAGTTAGGAATAGTCGCTGTCTCCCATGCATATTGAATATCATTTTCAAGAAAATATAATTGTGCTGCATTTAAAGCTATGATCGCTTCACTCTTTACGGCTTTATTGTGACTGTTTTGGACTATCTTACCGATTGCGGGTACTGCAATTGCTGCAATGATTCCTAAAATAAGGATTACTGTAAGAAGTTCGATTAACGTAAGTCCTCTTTGCGTATTTAAAAACTTCATAACACTCATCAGCTCCTTTCATTTGTAAAAAAGACGAAAGGCGATTGAATAAGCGCCTTTCGTCTTTTTAAAAAAATAAATATAGTATATTACGATGGATTTGCAGCTGCTCCGATAGTTTTACTACCACTTGCACTACCTTTTTGTTTGTCTGAGTTAATTGTTTCAACTGTTGCAGCATTAAACGTGACAATCTTTTCACCAGCGTACTTTTCAGAAGTTCCATCAATAGATAGCTTATTGTCTGTAGCTTTATTAACAGCAACACCTTTTGTCAATTTGCCATTATTGTCCAAATATCCACCTTCAACAAGTTTCTCTACTGTAATAGTTTTCGCTACCGGTTCCTCTGCATAATACAAATTAGCTGCACTCAAAGCATTCAACGCATCCGACTTAACCGCATTATACTTCGTGTTCTCAATAATATTCCCAATAGCCGGCACCGCAATCGCAGCAATAATCCCCAAAATAACGATAACTGCAAGCAGTTCGACAAGCGTCAAACCTTTTTGATTTAATTTCTTCTGCATAAACTTTTTCATGTCATTTCCCCCTCTTGTTTTTTCTTACTCTATGAGTATAGTATACCAGAGGAACTAGGAGATTAACACTAGTTTAATAGAAAAAAATTAAAATATAGTTAACTTTTGTTATTTCTGTTACAAATTATCTATCTGCTCAAACATGCTAAACATCGGCAACATGATTGCCAAAACTATAGTCCCGACTACCGCCGCTAAAAAAACAATCATTAAAGGCTCTATCAAAGCCTTTAAGCGGTCTGTAGCTGCTTCTACTTCTTTCTCATAAAAATCCGCAACTTTGGCTAACATGGAGTCTAAAGAACCAGTCTCTTCTCCAATTGCAATCATATGAGGAATTAACGGTGGGAATGCCCAGTGATTTAACATAGGTTCCGTCAAGGATCCGCCTCGTTCCATTGATACTCTAGACTCACCAATCACTTTTGAAATAACTTCATTTCCCACAACTCTTTCCGTCATAGACAATGCCTGTAAAATTGGTACAGAGCTTGAAAACATGGAGCTTAATGTGCGCGTCATCATAGCGAGTGAAGACTTTTGTGCAATGCTACCAAATATAGGTAGTCTTAACAAGATTGTATCTAAAATGTATTTTCCCTTCGGATTGCTTCTGAACAATACATACCCCACAACTAAAACTGAAACAATAAGAATTAACAAGTACCAGTAGTTTTCAATCCATTCACTCGCTGCCATTACAGCGCGAGTTAGCCAAGGTAATTGCCCCCCCACGCTATCAAACATATCAACAAACATTGGTACGACGAACCATAAAAGAAAAATAACTACTGCAATAGCTATTATTCCAACTACGACTGGATATGCCATAGCAGACGTAACTTTCTGTCTCGTACGATACGCTTTTTCGAAATGCTCCGCTAGTTGATCCAATGATTCATCAACTGTACCTGAAACCTCTCCTGCCGCCACCATGTTCAAAATCAATGGTTCGAACACTTTGGGATGTTTTCCAAAAGCTATGGATAACGCGGTTCCTGTACGTAGATCTTCCTGAACTGCAGTCAAAATCTTTCGAAAAGTCGCCTGCTCCACTTGCATCGATAAAATCCTCACCGCATCCACAATCGTAACCCCCGCTTGAAGAAGCGTAGAAAACTGTCGCAAGAACATAATCAATTGATCCCGCTTAACCGGACTACCAATCGTAATATCTTTCGTCAGCATCGTTTCTTTCTGTTCGACAAGACTGACCACACGAATCCCTTGCTCTTTAAGCTTAATCGCCGCATCTCGCTTATTCGTAGCGGTCACCGTACCACGGCGAATCGCTTTCGCATCTCGCCCTTCATATGTAAAACGAGCCACTCTTAATCATCCCCTTGCATAAACGGCAATGCAGCTTCATACGAAATGATTCTCTGTTCCATCAAATTCTTTACGGAGTGATCCATCATATGCATTCCAAGCGCACGGCTAGTCTGAATGACGTTCGGAATCTGGTGAATCTTCTCAGACCGTATTAAGTTAGACACAGCGGGATTATTAATCATAATCTCTGTCGCCGCTCGTCTTCCTTGTTTATCCATTGTCTGGAACAAACGCTGGGAAACGACTGCCTTTAAAACACCTGCCAACTGCACACGAATTTGCGCTTGTTGCCCATGAGGAAATACGTCTATAATTCTATCGATTGTCGAAGCGGCACTCCATGTATGTAAAGTCGCGAGGACTAAGTGGCCTGTTTCCGCAGCGGTAATAGCCGTAGAAATCGTCTCCAAATCACGCATCTCACCTACTAATATGACATCCGGATCTTGACGCAAAGCAGCACGTAAGCCATCCGCAAATGACAGCGTATCAAAACCGACTTCTCGTTGATCGATAATAGAAGTACCGTGCGCATGCATATACTCAATTGGATCTTCTAATGTAATAATATGCTTTCGCATCGTTTCATTCATATAACGGATCATTGCCGCGAGTGTCGTAGACTTACCTGAACCCGTTGGCCCCGTTACTAATATTAGGCCTTGGGCTGTGTCAGACAAGCTCTTCAATGTTCCCGGCATATTCAAATCATCGATCGTAGGGATCTTGGTAGGAATCGTCCGAAATGCTAATGAAATCGCACCGCGTTGTTGAAATGCGTTGACACGGAAGCGAGAAACACCAGCGATTTCATATGAATAATCAATCTGTCCAGCTTCTTTAAATGCTGGAATCATCTTTTCTGGAATCGTTTGATAGGCAATTTCTTTTGTATCTTCTTCAGTCATAACGGTTTCACCGAATCGTTTCAAGTCACCATGAACTCGGAAAACCGGGGGCACGCCAACAGTTAAATGAATATCCGATGCTTTGATCGTAAAGGCTTCAGTTAGTAATTGATCAATTCTTTCAGTCACCGCAAACACTCCTAATCTATCAAGGCCACTCTCAACACTTCTTCAGTAGTTGTAATGCCTTGCTTCACTTTTTCCAAACCATCATCTATCAGGAATATCGTTTTGCTTCTCTGTGCAATATCACGGAATACTGTAGGTGCTGCGTTACCATTAATCGCATCGCGCATTTCCGCGTTAATGACCAATACTTCATGTATCGCAATCCGCCCACGATATCCTGTCATATTACATGCAGGACAACCGGAACCGCGATGGATCGTCTCTATCGTTTTCCCACGTTTAGCAAAAATCTCTTTTTCACGATCAGTCGCTTGCTGTGTGGTACCACAGTCTCGACAAACACGACGAATTAATCGTTGAGCTACGATCGCATTGAGTGAGGCAGTCAAAAGGAAAGGCTCCACCCCCATATCCAGCAATCGTGATATCGATGCAACTGAGTCATTCGTGTGAATCGTGCTCAATACTAAGTGTCCCGTCAACGATGCACGGATCGCGATTTCCACTGTTTCTTTATCCCGGATTTCCCCGACCATGACAATATCAGGATCTTGTCGCAAAATAGAACGTAACCCTGTCGCAAACGTTAATCCCACATTAGCATTCACTTGAATCTGATTAATTCCTTCCAGCTGATACTCGACAGGATCTTCTATCGTAATAATATTTACTTCTTCACTATTCAATCGATTCAAAGCTGCGTATAACGTAGATGATTTACCCGAACCAGTTGGGCCCGAAATCAACACGATACCATTCGGCTTTTCAATTTCTTTAAGGAAACGCTCTAAATTCGTTGGACCAAAACCGAGCTTCGTCATATCATTCAATGAGCTGCTTAAGTCCAAAATACGCATTACGACTTTTTCACCAAAAACTGTCGGTAAAGTCGATAACCGTAAGTCGATCGGACGGAAATCAATCATTACTTTGATGCGCCCATCCTGTGGCATGCGTGATTCCGTAATGTTCAAATTTCCCATGATTTTGATTCGGGCTAGAAGCATTGACTGCATATGCTTCGGTATGACCCGTTCAGTCTGCAGTTTCCCATCAATTCTAAAGCGGATGATGACTTGATGTTCTTGAGGATCAATATGAATATCACTGGACTTCATAGAAACTGCACTAGAAATAATCTGGTTCACTAGACGCACAACTGGAGAATCATTATCAACGATATCCTCTTGTTGTTCTGTCTGACTTGCAGTGGTTTCCGGTTCTTCAAACAGCAAGTCATCAAATAATTCATCATCATAATATCTAGTAATCGTTCGATTAATATCATCTTTAGACGCAATCGCAGTTTCGATATGGAAACCTGTGGATAAGCGTAAGTCTTCAATCGTGTTGTAATCCATTGGGTCTGCCATCGCAACGAATAATTTATCTCCATCTTTTTTCAACGGAACAATCATCTTCTGCTTCGCTAAACCTTTAGGAACTATATTAAACAACTTCGGATCAAACGGATAACGGAACAAGTTGACGTGAGGAATTCCGAGCTGGAACTCCAACACTTCAATCAACTGTTGCTCCGTAATATACCCGCGCTGCAATAACGCATCACCAAGTCGCTCATCGCGCGATTTTTCTTTCAACGTATTCATTAACTGCTCGTCCGTCAGCAAGCCAGATTCTATTAATAAATCCCCAAGACGTTTTCTAGTTGTCGCCATCTGCACCCTCCTCTATCAATCAATCGGATTACCATTTTTGTCGACTTTAATAAGATTGCCACCTTTATCGTAATCATATTTCACATCATCTTTCCCATTAGAACCATTCGAGTTACTTGAACTATTTCCATTACCTGATCCACCGCTATTCGTACCATTACTTGAAGAAGAGCCGGTAGTACCCGATCCGCCACCATTTGAAGTAGACGATCCATTTCCGTTAGATGAATTAGACGGCTTATCTGTGGATCCATTACCTGAAGAGTTTCCGTCAGTATGGCTAGAATTACTATCTACATCACTAGTAGGAACTTTCTCCACTACTTTTTTTAGACTATGTCGTTCAATAATTGGTTTCGGTGCATAGAAATCAATCGACACGTCTTCAATTTCTTCCAATGAACCATTCAAAAGAATATTCCGTTTAACCGCAACTTCCATGCCTTTCTTGCCTGTATCCACTACTTCAACCGCACCTGCATTTACAAAGGCGCTATAACGAATAACCGTTTTAGGATCATACTTTGTGATTTTCTCTACTTCGGTATCGTAACGATGCACAAACGGTAGACCTTCAACCGACAGCGCCAATTGAGAGCCTGTCCAATCCGTACGAATCGTGAAGACTGTTTGATTAGGGTTCGTAAACAGGAAATCCAAATCGAGCTTACGATTGATCGCTGCTTCAAATCCTGGTTCAACGCCCACTGGTAATTCAGAAGAAATATTTCGTTCATCTATTACCCAATTCGTCTGCAATGCCGCTTTATACAAAAGGGAAGCCATAATAGTCATCTGTAAATCTGTCGCACTAGCCGACTCTTTACCACTCAAATATTCACGGAATGAAAACGTAGAATTCGGCTGAATCTCTAAACCATTCAAGTCTTCCATTACTAAACGCAAACCTTTTGCTAGTTCATCCACCTCGTATGTAGCAGAAGCAATGACTTGTTTCTGCTCGTATACTTCAGGTATAAAACTCGCTATATATACTTGCTGTGGCATAATACCACTCCGTAGCTGAACTTCTAGTTGTGCAGCTATTTTCTCCACGTCTTCTTCACTGAATGAAAGCGAATTAAAATTTTTTTTCATCACCGTACGTAGCCCTTCGCGGGAGACATTTGCGATTAATGAATTATCCACTCCACTTTTTGCTTCGTTTAGTGTTGCATCTGGATCGAAACTTACTACATCTGCTGGAACATCTACTTGAAGATCTTGCACAATCAATTGCACGGACAAGTTCTGTTCAAGCTCTAAAAAATTATTTACTAGCTTCTCTTTCGCATCTTTACGATTATGCTTTGATATGTCAAACGGCCCTGCATATGTGTGTTTACTAAACTTTTTAAAGTTTGAGAGAAAGCCGTCGCCTGCGTAAGCTTGTTGGGCGAAAATAGCGGAGATGACAAGTAGTAATACACCTAAAGATAGGCTGATTTTGTATTGCATTGGTTTCATACTAAAGCTCCTGACTTTGATTAATTATATGTGACATCGATTTTAGGAGGCACCCAATTAGGTTTATCTGAAATGTCCGGACCTTCGCTTCCATTTCCACCGCCAATACAGTTATCATATAAGGCTTTAGGATTGTTTTGGAATACAGATTCTTTCATCGGAATTAAGTTTGGATACTGACCAATAACATTTCGAGGTTTAGCTTTTTCTTCCACAAAATAAATTTTGCTATTTGAATCAATTGTTTTCAAATTTATTTTATTGAAGTCAATATTTCCACCAACACAAACTTTTGAATTATCTTTAATAATGAGAGACTTCTCAATAACTATGTTCCCTTTTACAACTAAGTTGGAATTTTGAATAGAACCCGCCTTCTCTATTTTTAATTCATTATCAACTATCATTATTGAATTGTTAGTAAGCGCAAACTTTTCTCCAGTGTAGTTACCTCCGACAAATATTTTCATTTTTTTAAACTCAGTATTTTTTCCATCTATACCTTTTTCTGCGTAAAGTATAGAATTTGAATAAACTGAACTAGCATTCTTAAATTCTATATTTCCGGTTGTATATAAATTAGCTTGATTTGCTCCATTTAAATTTTTCAATTCAATATTTCCATCAGCATACATCGTTATATTATTCATATTATTCATATTAGGGAGCTCAATGTTTGCGTTTGAATATATTTGTGTATTCTTAAAATCTATTCCGATATTACCATTTCCTTTTGTATAACCGACTGGAAAATAAACGATTGAACTTATCGCGGTGAAATGAGTATCATTAGATTTCTGTCCAAGGCATTTTTCATTGTAAGGATTAGTAGTACATGGTTTGGTTTGCTTATTATTTTCAATTAAACTTTTTATGTTCACAACAGGAATCGCTAAAGAATTCTCTCCATTATTCGGGGGATTTGAAATCCCTTCCCTAACTAACAGCGGAAAATCAAACATTAACTCAAAATCTAAATTCTTTGCTCGTTTGCTTCCTTTCCCATATTCCCCTAGTACTTTGCCTTTGACTATTAAACCCACGTCTCTATTCTCGGTGTCTGTTAATCTACTATATTTTATAGGTTCTAAAATACTATAATTTAAGGAATCTGTTGTATCTGGTTTCGTTTTTTCAAGATTATTGAAGTGAAGGTTGAGTAATTGATCAACCATTTGATTTTGTCGGTTTTTTGCCGCTTGCTTGAGCTCTTCTTCTTTTTTTTCATTTGTTATGCTTTTCTTATTTATAATTACTTTATCGCTCTCATAGGCCAGTTTCATATCATTCCAAATTTTATCTCTTTCCGCCTTAAATTTATTTATATAGAGCCATTTGTAATAATCTACACCCATTTCAGCAGCAGTATATGCCAGATTGTTATCATCCACTATATGTTGCTGTTTGGCATTGCTAATCGATCCTCTCATGAAAACAGCACTTAAAATCATAATAAATACGATGACAAGCAAGACAATCACTAATGCATAGCCTTTTTCATTTTTAGGTGATTGCACACTACCGCTTCCTTTCCTCATGGCGCTTCTTTATACCTGGATAATTCCAATGGGATAGACACTTTCAATTTTTCGTTTTTTGGATCGATAATCCAAAACTTCGGTATTTCCAAATTCCCCCTCTTTGTGTTTACATAGAATCTTTCTTCAGTAGTTTCTGAACTTTTTTGATCCGTATAATAAATAAAATTTGTACTAATAATGTGATCTTCTACAGTTTGAGATGGCATTCGGCAATTTTGAATGCTTACTTGTTGGGGCTTCACGACAAATTCGTAATTTAAACACTTACGATGTAAACGTTGTGCTTCTGTCGCAATATAATTTGCCTCTTGCTGTAGACGTAATTTTGCCGTCTCAGATGTATTCAGTCGTGTACTGATCGAGAATGTTGTCCAGATGATTACAAAAACTAGAGAGACAAGTAGTAGTGTTGCTAATAGTTCAACAACAGACATCCCTTGCTGATTTTTTCTTATTGTCCACTTTTCATTCATAGAGCTCCATCCTCCACATAACCAAACGTCTCACTAATTTCCTTGCCATTCTCATGAATAGAAATTTGTACCCGATGAAGTGCAACAGATGTTTCCGCGAAAGGTTTTAAGTCTGAATGTACACGGTATTTCACGCGGTATTCGTATTTGGGTTCATTTTGACGAGTGTATGTATAAAAAATAAATTCAGATGAAGAAGTATCATCTTTCTTGCGAATTGAAATCCCTTCATTATTTTCAAACGGCATCGGATTATCTTTCCAAAAGTTCAATTCTTTTTTAGCCAAATTGATAGTTTCAAGCTTAGATTCCGTACGCGTATTAAATAAATTCATTTGAGAAAAAAATGTCATGAAACTAACGAATACAATGCCCAAAATTGTCAGAGCCGCTAGAATCTCGACAAGTGTAAATCCCTTTTCTTTAGTAGTATTCATTACATGACACTCCTCTCATTAACATTCATCATTTTATCCTACTAAAACTAAATACCTTACTATAAACATAAAAGTCTATAAAACCAACTTTATTAAGCCTATTGTCTCATTAAACTACTTAATAAGTAAAGAGAGCCAACAACTACCTTTATGTATTTTTTCGAACATTTTACATCCACTTCTTCAAATGAAATCACACGACTTGCCTCTATAGGACAAACCGCTTGCAAATCCTCCGCTTTCGCAGCCTGTGCATGCGGAAAATCCACAAACGTAAAACTATTCGCAAGTGGTGCTAAAATCTCCAACGTAGCTTGATAGTCTTTCGTATTCAACATCCCCACAACCCAGTCCACTTTCTCTCCTGGAAATTGCTCCTTGATCGTACGTACTAACATACGCGCGGCCGCAGGATTGTGAGCTCCGTCAATATAAACGTGATCTGCAAGCTTTTGGAATCTAAACGGCAAGGCTACATTGGCTATAGCTTTAGCCACATGATCTTGTTTCAATGGCACTCCCGCCATTGATAAAGCTTCTAGAGCAACGGCAGAATTAATCGCTTGATGGGGTCCTTTCATATTACGCTCGGGAATCTCAAATGTAGATATACCACTGAAGATTTCAGTAGTCTCTTGTTTCATTGTGAATTCTTCGTCATATGCGCGCACCAAACTTTTATTCGTCTTCGCCTCTGCCAAGACAACCTCTTTCGCCTCTTGTAGCAATTCTCCTATAACGACTGGAATATACGGCTTAATAATGCCCGCTTTATGTGCGGCAATCTTTTCAACTGTATCTCCAAGAAATCCCGTATGATCTAGCGTAATCGATGTAATGACCGAGACTAAAGGTGTCACAACGTTCGTGCTGTCGTATTTACCACCCATCCCCGTCTCAAGTAAAACATAATCAGGTTCTGCGTTACGGAACGCCAAAAACGCCGCCACCGTCAGCAATTCAAAGTCCGTCAGCATCCCACTTAATCCTGCTGCTTTCATTTCTTCAAACACATACTCTAATTCCTCATGAGTAATCGGTTTCCCATTGATCCGAATTTGATCATGTACATCCAGTATGGCGGGTGAAGAAAATACGCCAGTCTTAAATCCATGCGCTTGTAAAACTGCTTCCATTACCGCAATCGTCGAACCTTTACCGTTCGTACCTGCCACATGAATAATTCGCAAATCTTTCTCCGGGTTCAAGACATTCGCCAAAGCCTCTTCTATCGCATCCAATCCCGGTTTAATCTCGTCATCACTCATTATGTCAAATTGTTTTTTATATTCATCAAGTTTTGGAATCAAAGAAATTCCTCCTGTGCTAAAATTAAGTTATAGATCTAGTATAGCAAAGGTGGCGATGGGATTGAAAAGTTGTTGGGTGATTTATAATGGTAGTTTAACGAGTGATAAATTCGCTGATCAAGCGCGGCTTGTGCAGGAGGCGGCAGAGCGAGCCGGAGTACAGGCGACGATCTTAAAAAATTATGAAGTGCTGATGGACGCGCAAAATCAGATAAAAGATGCTCCTGATTTTGTCGTTTTCCTCGATAAAGATACATTGCTTGCACAGTATTTAAAAAATGTGGGAATCCCTATCTTCAATGATCCTGAAGTTATTGAAACATGTGATAATAAAGCCAAGCAGTATCTTGAACTTGCAAAGCATGGTGTCGCGATGCCGAAGACAATCATCGCACCGAAGGTTTATCCAAATTTCACGATTACGGATAGCGGTTATTACGAGAATGTCCTTGAAACGCTTGGCTTGCCTATGATTATTAAAGAAGGTCATGGCTCATTTGGTATGAAAGTGTATTTGATCGAGACGAATCAAGCTTTCTACGAGAAAGTCGATGAGTTGCGTGGCATAGATTATGTCTTTCAAGAGTTCATTGAGACGAGTAGAGGGCGGGACTTACGCGTCAATATAGTCGGCGATCAAGTCATCGCGGCCATGTATCGCCATTCAGAGACAGATTTCCGAGCGAACATTACGAACGGTGGTGTAGCTGAAGTGGTGGAATTGACTTCCGCACAAAAAACACTCGCTATGGAAGCAGCAAAAGCAGTTGGTGCGGAATTCGCTGGAGTGGATTTATTATTCGGTGTGGATGAACAACCTCTCGTTTGTGAAGTTAACGGCGCAGCGCATATCCGGAACCTCTTGAACGTCACCGGTATCAACGTCGCGGATGCAATGATTGCGTACATATTGGAGAAGATTAAATGAAAGGCGCAGTCTACTATAACGTGAAGGAAGTAAAGAGGAATCAAGCATTTATCGACGATCTTTTGAAAGAAGCAAAATACTTAGATATCGAATTGAAGTTAATCACTGATTCACCTACCGAGCCACTAGATTTCATTTTATTCCGAGATCGTGACCCTAATTTAACTTTGAAACTGGAACAAGCAGGTTATCGCATGTTTAATCGGGCGGGTGTGCAGAAAATCGCTAATGATAAACTGCGCACATTTGAACTTGCTACTCTACTTGGCATTTCCGTCGTCCCCACATTCAGAGCGGACCAACTTCCTACGTTGCCTTTTGTACTGAAAACTCGCGGAGGCCATGGTGGTAGCGAAGTATTTCTATGTGAATCTGTACAACAAACTGAGGATATTCTAAATCAGTTCGATCACAATGAACTAATCGCGCAGCCCTTCATCGAATCGAATGCAACAGATGTTCGAGTATTCATGCTCGGCAATGAAGTATTAGGTGCTGTAAAACGATCTGGGGCGAAAGATTCGTTCAAATCCAACTTCACTTTAGGTGGCACTGTTGAAAAATATACGTTGAACGACACTGAAACCAATCAAGTTCAAACGATTTCCCGGGCAATTTCTAGTGACTATATTGGCATTGATTTCATACTTCCAATTACAGGCGGCTGGTTATTGAATGAAATCGAGGATCCCGTTGGCGCCCGTTCACTCTATCAAACACACGATTTTTCAGTTGCCAAGAAATTATTGGAATATGTCAAAAATCAATTGGGTGTTGAATGATGAGAAAACGCTATACTAATTTGGATGACGTAGATACGAGTAAATCAGTTAGAGAAATGATTCGTTGGCAGAAAGAACGTAATGAAAAAAAGAAAGATTTACGGATCGTAATCGAACAAGCGCCGATTAAAGAAATAGAAAAGCTCGTAGCCAATCGATCCGAAGCAACCATTACTTGGATTGGGCACTCCACATTTTTAATTCAAATTAGCGGCCTTAATGTGATTACTGATCCAGTTTGGGCAAAACGGATGGGATTTCAGAATCGATTAACGGAACCAGGAATTGCACTAGATGAATTGCCAGAGATTGACGTTGTGGTTATTTCACATGGACATTATGATCATTTGGACTTCGGCACGATCAAACACCTAAAAGGGAAACCTATATATTTTGTTCCTGTTGGCTTACGGAGAAAGTTCCAAATTAGAGGAATTAAAAAGGTCATCGAAGCAGAATGGTTTGATTCATTTGTGTTTGAAGGCCTGAAATTCTCGTTCGTTCCTGCGCAACATTGGACGAAACGGACATTGACGGATACGAATACTTCTCATTGGGGTGGCTGGATTATCGAAAGTGCTGAGCAATCGATTTATTTCGTTGGAGATACGGGATATTTCCGTGGATTTTCAGAGATAGCGAAGCAGTTCACTATTAACACGGTGATCATGCCGATCGGGGCATATGAGCCAGAATGGTTTATGAAGGAAAGTCACCTCACACCTGAGGATGCAGTGAAAGGTTTTTTGGAGGTAGCTGGTCAAACATTTATACCGATGCATTACGGAACTTATCATTTAGCTGACGATACTGGACCCGAAGCGCTTGAAAGACTGAATGCTGAGTGGAACAGATTGCAGTTAAATGAAGATCAATTAAAGAAGTTGCTTATTGGCGAGACGTTATGGTTATAAAAAATAGAGACTACCGCAGAAAGTCATTTCACAATGATTTTTTGTGACAGTCTCTTTTAAGCAAGGGGTTGAAATCCATTTAATCTCTAGCATTGGATTTAGCAAAGAAAGCCGTCATGAGTGATAAAAAGATTGGTACAATACTCCATAAAAGAAATTTCCAATTACTCGTTATCAATGATAAAACCAAGAAAAACATGAATGCTAGAATCGCAATAATAACAGCGTGCTTTTGAATTTCTTTCATTTTCTATCCTCTTTCTAATAGTGCTACTGCCACAACAAGGTCAAAAAGAAAGCCCAATACTTGAAGCACCTCCAAGAGGAAGTAAAACTTACGATTGAAGAAGTAGATAATGAACGTTTTATCTCAAGTGATCACCCGTTGACAAAAAACATTATATATCTTTTATTGCCTTCTCTACTGGTGATCAAGTTCAAATCATCAAACAGGATCCTGAGTGATGTTTCCAAACACGCCTCCCAAAACGAAAACACGGCACTTTATTTTGGTACAATACCCAGTTTTGTTTGTTATATCAATTTATTTAAAATGTAAAAAGTGCTTCTCTCTATCCATTATCTCTGAAGAAGTCTATCGTTTGGTTACAGGTGATATAAGCCGATTCTTCATTGTATGCAAAAGCGTAGGGATCACTAAATCCGTGTAGACCTTCATACATAAATACATCTACGTTCGGCTTCTCTAGTTTCAAAAGCATTTCATTGACATCAAATGACTTCTCAGCATTTGGAAAATACAATAACGTCGGACAAGTTGGATTAACACCAACATAATCCCGAATTCGCGATCCATAGTATCCAATGATCCCATCAACGCATTCTTCCTCACTGCATAGCCAAGCAATTGTCGCCCCCACACTAAATCCAAGGATAAATACTTTTACATACCGATTTTTCATATCCATTAGTAGCTCTTTAACCTTATGTGCGCTATTTTCAAAACCTGCACGGTCCATGAAGTTTCCATAAGCTAACTCTTCCTGCGAATAATCAAAAGGGATTTCCTGCGGTATCAGATTGGGACAGATCACATCGAAGCCTTTCTCAGACAACGATTCACAAATGTCTTTCATAAATTGATTTATTCCGTAGATTTCATGAAGAACTATGATACAAGTTTCAGAAGTAGATTTCTTTTCAATCATTCATTTCCTCCTCACGTAATTCATCCTCATATCCACTCACGAAACTGGTTTACTAAAAGTTACTGATTCCATTATGAATAAGGCTACAAGCGCTGATCCTACTTTTTTCATCATATCGAAACCCTCTTTTCTAGATCGTGCCCTGTACAATTATATTTCTTCTTTATTACCATAACTCTCATAAGCAAAATATCCACCTAATAAACCTAATGAAGCACCTAAACTAAAGGCAAATCCTAACGAAATAGGAGAAATCATACTGATTAGTAAACCCACTATACAACCGGCCAACATTCCAAGAGGTATCAAACTATCCAACAATGTCTGAGAACTCTTCGATTTTTTCTTAGGCATCGCACCTTGCTTCGTTTTCTGATCCAGTCTCTTAATGACAAATAACACAATAAAGCCCGCTATTATAATCGGTAATACTATGCCTAGAATTTCGATAATTGTTTGCATAACTATTCTCCTCTCTATCAGCACCTATAACTATATTATGTAAACTAGAATGAAAGATTTTTAATTTTTCTTAGTATAAAATTTATCCGAATCCCACTCGATATTCACCGTAGTCAATTCTTCTTTATCAGGTATTCCATATTATTTATTAGCGTAACAAGTGAAGACATGATCCCATTTCGCTTTGCAGAGCACATTGTGGATGCGATTGCTGATCTGTAAAAATTAAAAAATCATGTATCTACTTTTTCACATAACTCCATTCTCGAGAATCGAAAACGTCTTGTGTTCACAATCAATCTCCGCCATCGCCCCATACGGTAAAATAAACTTAGGTTCCGTATGACCGAAGTTCAAATTATATAAAATAGGCAGCTGCTCCAACTGATATTCTTTCATCACTTTAAGAATTTCCACTTTATACTCCGCATAATATTTCTCATCTTGCGGTTTCCCAAAAATAATTCCATTCGCTTTTTGCAAAATTCCTTGCGCAGCATAATTTCTCAACCAGTATCGAATCAAACTAGGGGCAGGTTTTTCTTCAGACGTTTCAAAGAACAGAATACTATCGTTCCAGTATTCTGTATCCGGCCACAGTTTCGTCCCTTTCGCAAACTCCAACACTTCCATACAGCCACCGATTAGTCTGCCTTTTACAGTACCGGAACCTTGAAGCAACTCATAACCCCTATTTTGATTCATCGTACGACGTGTATGTTTATTCAGTTCAATCCATTCTAACCTCTCACTTGTCCAACTTTCGGCAGGTTCAATCTCACCGATTATTTCATTGGAAAAGAGAGTCCGGTTTACCATTTCAACTGTATAAGGGTCCATCTCCACATTTTCGGCGAAGTCCGTTAAAATAGCCGGCCCGTAGAAAGAGGAAATACCTGCCTTATGGCAAAATAAATGAGATATCGTGACATCAGAGTATCCGATGAATATCTTCGGATTGTTTTGTATTACTGTAAAGTCCACATAAGGAAGCAAGCGAATACTGTCTTCTCCCCCGATATTCGCAAAAATCGCTTTAATGGAAGGGTCGCGAAATGCCGTCATCAGATCTTCAGCACGCGCTTTGGGGTTCTGATAAAGATAGTCGGCTCCCTTTAAACTGTTTGGCATCGGAACTACTGTCAATCCAAAGACTTCCTCTAGCCTTTTTACACCTTGTTCATAACGCCACTTAAGCTCCGGTTCACCCGCGCCTCCCCATGATGGACTTACCGTCGCGACTGTATCTCCCCGTTGAAGTGTAGTAGGTTTTGTCAGCATATTAAGCCTCCTTTTGATTGTCTTTCTTGACAATGTTAAACTTTCCTGTTTTCATACATCACTTGATACCGGTCGATATAAACATCGTGGCATCCTCGTTTACGAAAATATTCTTCCCGCTATAGAAGTTTCTAATTTCAATATGGATAAAACCTACTTCTGTTAACAACTGCTTCAACTCTTCATGTACAAAACCATTATGAACTTTAGGATGATTCACTTTATCATTTTTCTCAAAATCGATAATAATTAATTTACCGCCATCAGTGAGAGCATTATATAATTCTTGTACGATCTTTTTGGTATCCGGAACATGTAGAAGAACCAATGATACTAACACAATATCTGCCTGAAGTGTCGGACTTTCCTGAGTGAAATCAGTATAAAGAACTTTTGCATTTGTAATATCATTGCGAGAAATTTTAGCCTGTGCTACTTCCAACATCTGCTGTGATGAATCTACTAGCAAAATTGACTCCACCAAGTCCGATAATGCTAAACCAACGAGTCCTGTACCGCTTCCATAATCAATTAATGTTTTGGAACGACTGTGTTGTATTTCAGGCTTTACTTCTTTCACTACTATCTTGGCTAATTCCTGCCGTTCTGCAGTATCATACCTTTTTGCCATTTGCTCGAAAAGATTTTCCTCCATGCTTCACTCTCCAAATTCATTTCTCTATCCTCTTTAATATATGTGCGTTGCAACTTTCAGGGGAAAGCGCATCTTTATTCTCCTATTTGTAATAAATATCTTTTTTCCACTTGCATATAGTCCACAATTAACACATCATCGCGTTCATTTGTCGCATAGATCTCGGCTCCGTCAGGGACATGCTTCGCCATGCCTTCAGAAACCTCACCAAGCTTGTCCCCTTTAGTCAATTTTTCAAATTCAGTCCAGTCAATATTTGTTTTATACACCTTGCCGTCATACTCCAACAAATCAGCAGTCGGATCTTGTTTCAATACTTGTTTCTTCGTTAAATATCCACCCTCTTGCTCCCCTGGGCTGCTAGCACAAGCCGCAAATGCACCTGATAATATAAGCATCAATAAAATAACCGCGATACGCTTCATCATACACCTCCTGACTTTCAGTTCTGATTCAGTTTTGTATTACATCATAGAAGCTTTGAGATAAATATAAACAATGAACATTACAGGAATGAATGTGATAAGTAATCCGATAGCCCGTCCCTTTTTCTTCAATTGCAAGACGAGACCAATTGCCCAAATAGCTGCTAAACCAAGTATCATGAAATTATTGGTGGAACCTTCCCCCATACCGCTGATTCCAAAACCTACCACACTATTTATTATTACGAATACACCCGAAAGTAGATTCACTGCAATCCATATGATCCGTTTCAATAATATTCCACCCCATTTCAGTCATATCACTAGCACCATCTGAACTGTCTTCATTGGATGCCCAGCAAAATCCTCATCAAATTCTTTAACCACTTTAAATCCTTTCGCTTCATAAAACTGCAGTCCTATCCTATTTTCTTTCTCCACCCCTACTATAATTTCTGTTGAGTCCGCAAGCTCATCCATACCTCTCTTTAACAACGCTGTCCCCATACCTTTGCGCTGTTTGTCGGGATAAAAATATATCGCGCGCAGTTCCACTCTGCCTGTTTCATCTGCAGGGGAAAAATCCACAAATCCAGCTACTTCACCTTCAGTCTCCACAACCCACATATGTGAACTACTTAAACGCTTCTTCAGCATCTCGTCACTATACGCCACCCGGAGAAAATCATCCTGTATCTCCCGGGGAATAATCGCCGCATACGTAGCACGCCAACTTTCCACCGCGATATCACGCACTTTCACAATATCCTTTTCCCCCATCTCGCGAACAAAAAAATCCATATACACCCTCCCACTTATGTTCTAAATATTATGAATTCAATTATACCCATAACTATCCAGTAATACTATCCATAGGGTATTACTGGATGTTATTAAGATTATTTTTGGAGAGTAAATTTTGACTTCAGTTTGGGTTTAAACTATTTCTTCTTCCCACACAATGCAAAAAGCCCACTCAACAGCATCACGCTGTCGAATGGGCTTTAACTATCTATACACCAATTTAAATTTCCTTCAGTTCAGCAATACGACGCTCAACTGCCGCATACTTCTCCAAATAATCCTTCTCTTTGGCACGCTCTTCCTCAACAACCGATTCAGGCGCTTTGGCAGTAAATCGTTCATTCGACAACTTGCCCTGAACCCGCTTCACTTCACCTTGCCACTTGCCAAGCTCTTTCGTCAAACGAGCCAACTCTTCCTCAATATCAATCAATCCCTCAAGTGGTAAGTACAACTCTGCACCCGTCACGACGGCTGACATTGTCTTACCTGGCGCATTCACCTTCACACCAATTGTCAGCGTCTCTGGATTACAGAATCGCTCCAAATAGTTACGGTTCTCTTCAAGTACCGCCACTGTCTTCTCGTCTATCGCTGAAATATACAAATCGACTTTACGACTCATCGGTGTATTTACTTCTGCACGGATATTGCGTACTGATTTGATGATATCCATCAATAATTTCATATGTGAAGCACGAGACTTGTCCATGATTGCCGTATCTACTTCAGGCCACTTCGCCACTGTGATGGACTCCCCTTCATGCGGAAGGTTCTGCCAAATCTCTTCTGTAATGAAAGGCATCAATGGATGCAATAAACGCATCGTTTGATCCAGAACATGTGCAAGAACCGAACGTGTCATTTTTTTCGCCGCTTCGTCTTCACCGTATAGTGGCAATTTCGCCATTTCGATATACCAGTCACAGAAGTCATCCCAGATGAAGTTATATAACGCGCGGCCCATTTCACCGAATTCATACCGGTCAGCCAAGCTAGTTACCGATTCAATTGTTTCATTCAGACGAGTTAAAATCCATGCATCTGCAACAGATTTCTTTCCTGACAAATCAATTTCCTCATACTTCATACCATCCATATTCATTAATGCGAAACGGGAAGCGTTCCAAATTTTATTGGCAAAGTTCCAGATTGCTTCTACTTTTTCTGTAGAGTAACGTAGATCTTGTCCTGGTGAAGAACCAGTTGCCAAGAAGTAACGCAATGCATCTGCACCATACTGCTCAATTACGTCCATTGGATCTACACCGTTGCCGAGAGATTTAGACATTTTTCGCCCGTCTTCCGCGCGTACTAATCCGTGGATTAAGACATCCTTGAATGGACGCTCTTCCGTGAATTCGAGAGCTTGGAAGATCATGCGGGACACCCAAAAGAAGATAATATCATATCCTGTAACAAGGGCATCTGTTGGGTAATATTTTTTGAACGTTTCGCTGTCAACGTCTGGCCAGCCCATAGTTGAAAACGGCCATAAGGCAGATGAGAACCAAGTATCTAGTACATCATTGTCCTGAGTCCAGTTTTCTTCATCAGCCGGAGCTTCTTGACCCACATAAATTTCACCTGTCGTGTTATGATACCAAGCCGGAATTCGGTGGCCCCACCATAGTTGACGAGAAATACACCAGTCATGGACATTTTCCATCCATCCTAAGTAAGTTTTCTCGAAACGTTCAGGAACAAACATCACTTTTTCTTCTTCGTTTTTCTGCAGTTTGATTGCTTGCTCAGCAAGTGGCTGCATATTGACGAACCATTGTGTAGATAAATACGGCTCCACTACTGCGCCACTTCGTTCCGAGTGTCCGACAGAGTGCATATGATCTTCAATTTCAAATAGCACATTCATTTCTTGTAAGTCTTTGACGATTTGCTTACGGAATTCGAAACGATCCATGCCTTCATACTTGCCTGCTAATTTATTCATCGTACCGTCTTCATTCATGACGAGCACGCGTGGCAAGTTGTGACGGTTACCTATTTCAAAGTCATTCGGGTCATGTGCTGGTGTAATTTTCACTGCACCGCTTCCAAAGTCCATTTCGACGTAGTCATCCGCTACGATCGGAATCTCACGTCCTACGATTGGCAATTTGACCATCTTTCCGATTAAATGCTGGTAGCGTTCGTCATCGGGGTGAACTGCAACAGCTGTATCACCGAGCATCGTTTCGGGACGTGTTGTCGCTATTTCAATCGATCCTGTGCCATCTGCCAATGGGTAACGCATATGATAGAATGCACCTTGCACATCTTTATGAATAACTTCAATATCAGATATCGCTGTCTTCGTTGCAGGATCCCAGTTGATGATATACTCTCCGCGGTAGATAAGCTTTTTCTCATACAACTTAACGAATACTTCACGTACTGCTTTTGACAATCCTTCATCCAAAGTAAAGCGCTCTTGTGAGTAATCAAGAGCCAGACCAAGCTTCGCCCACTGAGCACGGATATGGCTCGCGTATTCTTCTTTCCACTTCCATGTTTCTTGCACGAAGTTTTCGCGTCCAAGATCATAACGCGTTTTGCCATCAGCGCGAAGTTTTTCCTCTACTCTCGCTTGTGTTGCAATTCCAGCGTGGTCCATTCCCGGCAACCACAGTGCGTCATAGCCTTGCATACGCTTCATGCGGATGAGCATATCCTGTAAAGTCGTATCCCATGCGTGTCCCAAATGAAGTTTCCCTGTGACGTTCGGTGGTGGGATAACAATTGTATACGGTTCTTTTTCGCTTTTTACATCCGATTCAAAATACTTACCTTCAAGCCACCATTCATAACGTCCTTTTTCAACTGCCTGCGGATCGTATTTGGTCGGCATCGTCAATTCGTCAGTCATTTCATTTCCTCCTTCAAATAAAAAGGGATACAAAAAAGCCCCACTCATCCCGGTAAAAGGACGAAGGAGCTCGTGGTACCACCTTTATTTATGAACGCTAAAAAAGCATTACATCTTCATGATTGGGTAACGGTCTACACCGGTTCCTGCTACTTACATTTCACAAAAACTGCTCATAGGGGACTTCCATATGCGGTTTCCAGGTACGTTCCACCAATCGCACCCTCTCTAAAGAAAACAGTTCACATGTACTTTCCTACTCTTCGCATTTATATTCATATACCCACTATTATAAGCGAAACATGTAGAGTCCGTCAACTGAATAGTAGTCTATAGAGAAAGGATGGTGAATTATGAGAAGAGGTTATAATCCCTACCTATTGCCGCCGTGGCTTCGGAAAACAAGATTTTACTGCAAAGGCTGTATCATTCCATTAACCGTGTTTCAGTTGATTCGATTACTAATTGTCCCGACCACTGGTGACTTTTTATTATTTTGCTTATTCGCTGCTTTGTCCTTCTGCTTCTACAAAAACATTATTTGAATGGAAGATCTTTCTCGTTATATCGTCATCCATCTCGGCGATGTATAAGAGAAAGTCTTCCATTTCATTATTTACTTGCTCAACTGCACGATCTGCATTGGCGAGAAACTCCAAATGGGATGTCGATGCAGCTACGAATTGTGGTGCTGCGGGCTCTTCTTCAATTGCAACCGGTTCTTGTACAGGCTCTTCCTTTTTCAATTGAACGGTCCACTCAAGTTTCAATCCTCCATCTTCCAGTGATGAAGATTTGATGTCTTGCACTTCAAGTTGCAAATCGCCATCGAGTTCTACTGGTAGATCAACATTCAAAGGCACAGCATATTCAAAATACCCTTTATTGCTTTCTACTTCTACGTCATTAATGACTAATACATCTTCGGGTGCCAATTCTACTTGTTTGTCTGCATCAAATACAACGTTTGCTGCAATATGATAGATCCCTTGCAAACGAATTGCTTCTTCTGTACGTTCTTCTGTAAACCCTGGTGTCACCTTTACCTCAGCCGATTCAGCAAATGCCCCGTACTCAACAGGGAAATAAAAAGACTCTTGCAATGTCCATTGATGCGTCGTCATTTTCGCTTCACTCCTTTTCTTAACTCAGGCTACTATATGAAGAAATGAAGCAGTTTAGAAGTGATGCATAGCGTAGAGTGTGAATAAAGTGATCGCAACAGCGCTATCTCCCGCAAAGTACATGCATAAAAAAGCGCCAAGCAATAAAATCTGCCTGACGCTTCAAAATTATCGTTTCAATTTCGCAAATACCGTATGGAATGCTTCCACAGTTTTCGCGATATGCTCTTCTGTGTGAGCTGCCGACAAGAACATACCTTCAAATTGGGAAGGTGGTAAGAAGATACCTTCTTCCGCCATCAGACGGTAATATTCTGCAAACAATTCCAAATCGGATGTTTTCGCTTTATCGTAGTTATTGACACGTTGATCTGTAAAGAAGAACCCGATCATTGAACCGGCACGGTTGACGGTATGTGGAATATTATTAGCTTTCGCTGCTGCGCGGAAACCTTCTTCCAACTGATCACCAAGCTTGATGAAGTGTTCGTATGTTTTCGGTGTCAACTTTCTCAACGTCGCAATACCTGCTGTCATCGCTAACGGGTTACCAGACAATGTACCCGCCTGATAAATAGTTCCCGCAGGCGCCACATGCTCCATAATTTCGCGAGAACCGCCATATGCTCCTACAGGCAGTCCGCCACCGATTACTTTACCAAGACATGTAAGGTCAGGTTTAATATTGAAATGACCTTGTGCACATTTATATCCTACACGGAACCCAGTCATTACTTCATCAAAAATCAGTAAAGAACCATTTTCTTCTGTCAACTCACGTAAGCCTTTAAGGAAGCCGTTATCTGGTCCCACAACACCCATATTTCCTGCAACCGGTTCTACAATAATTGCAGCTAAATCGTCTCCATACTCTTTAATAGCCAATTTAACACTTTCAAGATCGTTGTACGGCACCGTAATCGTGTTTTGTGCAATCGATTCAGGCACCCCCGGGCTATCAGGTAAACCTAATGTAGCGACACCCGATCCTGCTTTAATTAGCAAGGAATCCGCATGTCCGTGATAGCAACCTTCGAATTTAAGGATTTTATTACGCTTTGTATAGCCACGTGCTAAACGAAGAGCACTCATTGTTGCTTCCGTACCAGAAGACACCATACGCACCATCTCGATGGATGGTACACGGTCGATTACAAGCTCTGCCAATTCATTTTCCAGAAGAGTAGGTGCTCCAAAACTTGTGCCTGTTTCAGCTACTTTCTGTATTGCAGATACTACGTCAGGATGTGTGTGTCCAAGGATTAGAGGTCCCCAAGATAGTACGTAATCAATATATTCATTGCCATCGATATCTTTAATGATCGCACCTTTACCACTTTCCATGAAGATCGGATCCATATTAACTGATTTGAATGCACGTACTGGTGAGTTGACGCCACCTGGCATTAAATCAACTGCTATTTTGAACGCTTGTTCAGATTTCGTATATGTTTTTTGTCCCATATTACTTCTCCTCCAACCAGCGAGCAGCATCTTTTGCATGATATGTCATGATGATATCTGCGCCTGCACGCTTCATACTTGTTAACGTTTCTAATACAATTTTCTTCTCGTCTACCCAGCCGTTTAATGCAGCAGCTTTGACCATTGCATATTCTCCACTGACGTTATACGCCACGACAGGCAAGAGCACATGATTCTTTACGTCGCGAATGATATCGAGATAAGACAATGCGGGTTTAACAATTAAGAAATCCGCGCCTTCAAGAATATCAGACTCCGCTTCACGCATTGCTTCCATACGGTTTGCCGGGTCCATTTGATACGTTTTACGATCGCCAAATTGCGGTGTGGATTGTGCGGCTTCACGGAATGGACCGTAATAAGCAGATGCATATTTAACCGCATACGACATGATCGGAATGTTTTGGAATCCTGCATCATCTAGCGCTTGACGGATAACAGCGACAAAACCGTCCATCATATTCGACGGCGCAATAATATCAGCCCCCGCTTTCGCTTGACTAACCGCTGTCTTCGCAAGCAATACAAGACTGGCATCATTATCTACATCCTGGTCATGAATAACGCCACAGTGACCATGGTCTGTATACTCGCATAGACAAGTATCTGCCACTACAACTAATTCCGGGTGACGTTCTTTCACTGCGCGTGTTGCACGCTGAATGATTCCTTCGTCGTCATACGCTTCAGAACCGGTTGCGTCCTTTTCGGAAGGTATACCGAATAAAATAATAGATGAAATTCCCAATTCGACTACTTCATCTGTTTCTTTTAATAATAAATCAATAGAAAACTGATCTACTCCTGGCATAGAAGCGATTGGATTGCGTACATTCTCGCCTTCTGTAACAAAGATAGGATAAATGAAATCCGCTGCTTTAATTTCTGTCTCTCTTACCATCGCTCGAACGGTAGGATGTGTACGAAGTCTACGATGACGCTTAAATTCTATTGGATTCAATTGAATTCTCCCTTTCGTTTGGCCAGCTCATGGACTAGCTCGACTAATGTATACGTTTCCGGCTTGACGTGAACAGGTGCACCCACTTTTAACAGTGCACGTTCCGTAACATGTCCGATTGCACAAACCGTGAAACCAAACCACGTCGTTTTCGGTGCAATACGTGTAGAAAACACATCCACCGCCGACGGACTTGCGAACAACACGGACACCTGACTTTTTTGAAGTATAAAACGACTCAATTTATCTATTTCATTCGTTGCACTTTTAGTCTCATAAACTGTCCATTCTGAAACATGAAACGGCAACTCCTCACGAATCAAACTGCCAGCGAGAGTGCCTTTCAAAAAGACCACGTGTAATCGTTCTGACATTTCCGGATTAAACTGTTTGACAAAAACATCTGCACTAAACACGCTTGGAATGAAAGATACATCAAAACCGAGTCGATCTAATGCAGCTGCTGTCCGAGTTCCGACTGCGGCAACTTTTCCGTTAAACACATCAGCCGTTACATTGAACCGCAACATTTTTGAACGGAACGCTGCAACTGCTGATTGACTCGTAAAAATGAGCCAATCAGCTTTCATTGCTTGTTGCAACTTTTGCTGATCAGCCTTCTTCTGTATTTCTCCCACTTCAATTAGCGGAATTGAAACCGGAATGCCACCGTACTTTTTTACAAGTTCGGCAGCTTCCGCAGATTTTGGTGTTCCGGTGAAAATAACCGTTTCTCCTGCTAACGGTAATGCGTTACGCATCCATTTCCGCCTTCACTTTCTCGATTACTTCAGCAGCACCTTGGTCACGTAAAATTCTACTGACTTCCTTACCGACTGCAACAGGATCTGTTCCTTTCACCGTTTCACGGAACACTTGAATTGCATCAGGAGACGCAATGAAACCAGTCATTTCCACTTCATTACCATCAAACTTTGCAAATCCTCCGATTGGTACCTGGCAAGAACCATCCATTTCATTTAGGAACGTGCGCTCAGCCTGTAGCTCAATCCAGGTGCTCTCATCTGTTAATTTCGCTAGTTCATCCAGTAATTCTGTATCGTCTTCACGACACTCAATCGCTAATGCACCTTGTCCAACTGCTGGAATACAATCTTCAATCGATAGGTGTTCTGTGACGATGTTGTCATCCCAGCCCATACGCTTGAGTCCTGCAGCTGCTAAGAGGATTGCATCAAATTCACCATCTTGGAGCTTACGTAGACGTGTGTCAATATTGCCGCGTATCCACTTGATTTCTATATCTGGACGCAACATTAATAACTGTGAGCTACGACGAAGACTTGATGTTCCGACAACCGCTCCAACTGGTAAATCCATGAAGCGAACATGGTCGTTTGCGATGTATGCATCTCGTGGATCTACGCGTTTAGGGATACAGCCAACAGTCAAACCGTCTGGAATTACCGCTGGCATATCTTTCATGCTATGTACGGCAAAATCAATTTCTTTATCAAACAATGCTTGCTGGATTTCTTTTACGAATAACCCTTTACCGCCAACTTTTGACAACATGACGTCCAAGATTTGATCGCCTTTCGTCACAATCTCTTTCACTTCAAACTCAAATGGTGCACCTGCCTGCTTCATTTGTTCAATGAACCATTTCGTTTGAGTTAACGCCAGCTTACTTCTACGTGAACCTACAATAATTTTTCTCACAAAACTCTTCCTTTCTTATATCCATAAATGAAATTGTGACAGCGTACTGCCCAAAAAGAAATTAACGACCGTTAAGAGAAATGCAAATATCGTCATCCAGGCAAACTCCACTGATTGGAGCTTTCCCTTATAGTTGAAATAAATAACGGAAGAATAGATGAGTAATACTGCAAATGACCCCATAATTTTCACATCAAAAGGAGACCAATGTTCAAGCGCTACATACGCCCATTGAACACCGAATAATAAACTGACGAATAAAATCGGAATGCCGGTATAGATCGACATTTTCATTCCAACCATCGTCTGATGCAAATTAGGTAGACTGGAAAAGCGTTTTCCAAACTTCTTACTTTTTAAAACGTTATAAACAATCAAATATAATACCGCGAAAACAAATGCTAACGCGAACACCGCATAGGAGAGGATTGCTGATGTAATATGAACAAATAATACTTCTGAAATAAGTGAATCACCAACAGTGGAAGCTGTATATTTCAAATTGGAAAAGACATGAATCATTAAAAATACAAATCCAATAATATTCGTGAAAAATACCATGAAATTCACTTTGTAAATCAACTGGAACACGATAGATAATGTGACCAGCAACCATACATAAAAATAAATACCTTCAACTAGCGATAATACCGGAAAGCGCTTCATCTGAATAATGTAAAGGGATAAAATCGCAGTTTGTGTAACCCATACGGTAACGATCAGCCAAAAAGCAATCCGTTGAAAACTTTTTGACTTCTTCAAGTAATCAATTAAGTAAAAAACAAGACTGAGGGCATAAAGAACAATCATGACTTCCTGGAGCCTTGCGACGGTTAAATCAACCATATGCTATTCTCTGCCTTTCAAGCGAAAATCTCTCTTTTGCTAGTAAGGAGTGTTCGTCTATATTGTCTCAAATGAGAGGGTGTTACTGCAAATAATTGCATCCATAGTAAGTGTATTTCTACTAGTGTGCCGAATGTTTATACATATATTGCTTATTTACCTGCATTAAAAAAGTGGGCCTGTATCATTCTTGTGAAAGACAGATACAGAACCACCTGGGATTAGTGTTGATAATGTACGTTCGTCACATCCACACCATCTGTTTTTTGATCAGCGCGTTTTTGAAGACGTTCTTTTGCTTGGAATGCCAGCTGTTCCTTTTCTGTTACGACATCTTCGGAAATTCCAAAGATTTGTTCAAAAAGTGCGAGTTTCTCTGCTGCTTTTTTATCAGTAGATAATTCTTTAGCCTGTAAAATAGGTTCTTTTAATAATTGATTAATAATTGATTTTGTATGCTTATTTAGAACTTTCTTTTCACGTTCTGTTAAATCTGGCATTTTATTTTCGATACTAAGCATCGTTTCGCTCTGTATACGACTTGCCTTCTTGCGCAATGCAGAAATCATTGGCACAACACCAAGCGTTGTTAACCATTCTTTAAAAGCAACGACTTCTTGTTCAATCATCAGACCGATTTCATCAGCCGCACGCTTACGTTCAGCCAAATTCGCTTCGACGATGCCTTGCAGATCATCGATATCATACAAGAATACACTGCTTAGTTCACCGATTTTCGGATCAAGATCACGTGGCACAGCGATATCCACCATGAATAACGGCTTGCCTTTACGCAGTCTCTCTACAAAATCCATCAATTCATAATCGATGACATATTCAGTAGCGCCAGTGGAGCTGATTAAAATGTCTGCTTCAAGTAATAAACACTGCAACTCTTGCATAGATTTCGCTTCACCATTAAATTTCGCCGCCAGAATTTCTGCTTTAGAGAATGTTCGGTTGATTACAGTAATCTTCCCAACACCGCTCCCCTGCAAGTTCTTGACTGCTAATTCGCCCATTGTACCTGCACCAAGAATAGCAATATGCTTATCCTTAAGTGAACCGAAAATTTTTCTCCCCAGTTCTACTGCCGCATAGGAAACTGACACAGCATTTTCACCAATTGCTGTGTCGGTATGTGCTTTCTTCGCTGTCGTAATTGCTTGTTTAAATAATTCATTGAATACGGTACCCGTTGTACCAATGTTTTGCGCGGCGAAAAAACTACTGCGCACTTGTCCTAAAATTTGCGTTTCACCAAGTACCATGGAATCAATGCCTGCAGTTACACGTAATAAATGTTCCACTGCACCATCTTCTTCATGAATAATTAAGTGACTCGAAAATTCCTCGATGGGAATAGAAAACCAATCAGCAAGGAATTTTTTTATATAATATCGTCCTGTATGAATCTGATCAACTACCGCATAGATTTCAGTACGGTTACAAGTAGAAATAATGATGTTTTCCAAGATGCTCTTTTGCTGTTGCAATGTTTGCATCGCTTGTGGCAAATCAGCCTCGACGAATGATAGCTTCTCTCTAATTTCGACAGGGGCGGTTCGGTGATTAACACCGACAACGACTGTATACATTAGGTGCTCACACCTTTCGGAATCATTTTCGTACATTCATTATAACATACATAGCGCTTTAGTCGGAATGCAATTTGTGAACATCGTTTGAAGTCATAATGTAACAATTCGATCAAATCAACTCGTTGCTTACATGCGACTTTCAATTTCGCGCCATGCTTCATCCATACCCATGCCTTTTTCAGATGAAAACAGGATGAGCGGCTCGTGTATTTCCATGTTAAATGTTGTACGCACAACTTTCTTATGCTTCTCCCATTTACCTTTAGGTATTTTATCCGCCTTTGTCGCCACGACAATCGTCGGGATATTGTAATGGGAAAGAAAATCATGCATCATGCAATCGTCTTTTGTCGGTGGATGACGTAAATCAACAATCTGCACTACTGCACGTAATTCTTCTCGGGACGTAATATATTGTTCAATCATACCGCCCCATTTTTCTTTTTCTGTTTTTGACACTTTCGCATAGCCGTACCCTGGTACGTCGACGAAAAATAACTTTTCTTCAATTTTATAAAAATTGAGTGTTTGAGTCTTTCCTGGCTTTGAAGATGTACGTGCTAAACTTTTGCGCCCGATCATTTTATTAATGAAGGAAGATTTCCCTACATTCGAACGACCGGCTAACGCAAATTCAGGATAACCTTCTGTTGGATATTGTTCAGGACGAACGGCACTCATAATCATTTCAACGTTATGGACTTTCATTTCTTTTCCTCCAAAGCGATATCGAGTACTTCATGAGCATCCGACACGAGTTTAAATGTTAGTTCTTTTCTTACACTATCTGGAATATCATCCAAGTCGCGTTCATTATCTGACGGAATGATAATCGTCCGCAATCCTGCACGATGAGCACTAAGCGTTTTTTGTTTTAGTCCACCAATAGGTAGTACACGTCCACGCAACGTCACTTCTCCTGTCATACCGACTTCACGGCGTATCGGGCGTTCCGTCAATGCGGATACTAGTGCTGTTACGATGGTTATACCGGCGGAAGGTCCATCTTTTGGCGTGGCGCCTTCCGGAACGTGAATATGAATATCCCACTTTTCATGGAAATCAGGATCTATATGGAATGTCATGGCTTTGGAACGCACATAAGATAATGCGGTTTGTGCTGATTCCTTCATGACATCTCCAAGTTTACCTGTCAACAGTAATTTGCCTTTACCTGGTGATAATGATACTTCAATTTGCAGTGTATCTCCACCGACAGATGTATAGGCGAGTCCAGTGGCCATGCCTACCTGATTGACAGTTTCTGCCTGTCCAAAGCGAAAACGCTTTTTGCCAAGTAAAGCTTCTAATGATTTCGGACTAACTGTTAGACTTTTTTTATCACCTGCCAGAATTTGACGTGCGGCTTTACGACAAATGCTGGCAATTTCACGCTCAAGTGAACGTACACCAGCTTCACGTGTATAATATCGTACAATTTCTAGAACTGCTTCTTCCTGGAAACGAAGTTGTGCCTTCTTTAGACCATGTTCCTTCATCTGTTTAGGAATCAAATGATGGATTGCTATTGATTGTTTTTCCTGTTCTGTATAACCGGGGATCGAAATGATTTCCATACGGTCACGCAATGGACCCGGAATAGCCCCCAGATCATTCGAAGTCGCAATGAATAACACACTCGAAAGATCGTACGGCTCTTCTATATAATGATCACTAAAATTACTGTTTTGTTCAGGATCCAGCACTTCTAGCATAGCAGACGATGGATCTCCTCGGAAATCATTAGACATTTTATCAATTTCATCAAGTAAGAAGACCGGGTTGACAGTGCCTGCCTTTTTCATACTTTGGATAATACGCCCAGGCATCGCGCCTACGTAAGTTCGACGATGACCACGGATTTCAGATTCATCACGGACACCACCTAGTGATATGCGAACAAATTCACGTCCTAGTGACTCAGCGATAGAACGGGCTAATGAGGTTTTACCCACTCCTGGAGGACCATCCAGGCAAAGAATCGGTCCACGCAGTGAATTTGTCATCTGACGCACAGCGAGATACTCTAGAATTCGTTCTTTAACGTTTTCCAACCCTTCATGATCACGATTCAAAATCTCTTCTGACCGTGATAAATCGAGCTGATCTTCTGTCGCATGAGTCCATGGCAGCGTAATGAGCCACTCAATATAATTACGAATGATGCCACTTTCAGCCGAAACAGAGGGGATCTTCTCATACCGTTCCAACTCACGCTCTGCTGTATCCTTAACAGATTGTGGCATATTTGCTTTCTCAATTTTCAATTTCAGTTCGGACACTTCAAGACCTTTACCATCTTTATCGCCTAGCTCAGTTTGAATTGCCTTTAACTGTTCGCGTAAATAAAACTCTTTTTGCGTGCGTTCCATTGCATCTTTCACGCGTTCATTAATCTTTTGTTCAAGCTCCATGATTTCCTGTTCATTATACATTCGACTAATAAGCCATTCCAAACGTTCAGGCACGTCCAGTATTTCAAGCACTTCTTGTTTTGCTGTTAATTTCAACGGCAAATTTGATGCAATCATATCTGCTAACCTACCTGGTTCTTGAATGCTTTCCACCGTTTCTAGTGTTTCATCGGAAATTCTTTTGCTATTCTTCGCATATCGCTTGAACTGTGCAACAAGTGAACGCATCAGCGCTTCTGCTTCTGCATCTTTTTCTTCGCTTTCCTCATAACACGTGACATTGACAACTGGATACAGGTCAGCTTCTTGGTAACTGCTCCACTCTGCTCTATGTATACCTTCGATTAATACACGATACGTACCATTTGGTAATTGAGTCATTGATTTGATATTCGCTAGAGTACCAATTTCATGCAAATCATCGCTTTCTGGATTTTCCAAACTCAAATCTTTCTGAGTCGCAAGGAAAACTTCATGATTACCAGCTAATGAGTGTTCAATTGCAAAAATCGAGCGTTCACGGCCAACATCAATATGTAAAAGCATCGTTGGATAAACAATCACTCCGCGAAGTGGCAATAATGGGATGTTCTGTTTTTGAATCGTCGGCATGAAAAGCCACCTCCAAATATGTTATGTATATGTATGTGTAATGCGCATATAAAATCTTATGTAAGAAAAAGCCGACTGCCGAACGTATAAGATACGCATCGGTGGAGCCGGCCCTTTTGCCTTTTCGGCGTTATGCGGTATTTTTTTCGTTATCTGATTCGTATACAGATCCGTCTTCTCTATGTAAAATCGGAGTAGACTTTCCAAGAACAGAATCCCTCGTAATGATACATTTCTTCACTTCTTCGAGTGAAGGTAGATCGTACATTACATCCAACATGATGTTTTCAATAATGGAACGAAGCCCACGTGCACCTGTCTTACGAGCAATCGCTTCTTTTGCGATTTCGATCAAAGCATCATCTTCAAATTGAAGTTCTACATCATCTAGTTCAACCATCTTCTGGTATTGTTTGACGATCGCATTTTTCGGCTCAGTTAGAATTTGATACAGTGTATCTTCATCTAATGTATCGAGTGTTGCAATTACCGGCAAACGACCGATGAATTCTGGAATCAAACCGTATGATTGGAGATCTTCAGGAATCAATTTAGCCAATAGGCTATCTTCTTCATTGATTTCTTGCTTGGACTCAGAACCGAAACCGATGACTTTACGTCCGATACGGCGTTTAACGATATCTTCAATACCATCAAATGCTCCACCTACAACGAATAAGATATTCGTTGTATCGATTTGCAAGAATTCTTGATGAGGATGCTTACGGCCACCTTGTGGTGGTACGCTTGCAACTGTTCCTTCAAGAATCTTCAGCAACGCTTGTTGCACACCTTCACCAGATACGTCACGAGTAATCGACGCATTCTCAGATTTACGAGCTACCTTGTCGATTTCATCAATGTAGATAATACCTTTTTCAGCTTTATCAATATCGAAGTCTGCTGCTTGAATTAATTTCAAGAGAATATTCTCTACGTCTTCCCCAACGTAGCCTGCTTCAGTTAATGAAGTCGCATCTGCAATCGCAAATGGCACATCCAAAATACGAGCCAACGTTTGTGCTAGTAATGTTTTACCGCTACCAGTTGGTCCGATTAAGACGATGTTGGATTTAGCCAGCTCGACTTCATCAATTTTACTGCCTGAATTTACTCGTTTGTAATGATTGTATACCGCTACTGCGAGTGATTTCTTTGCGCGATCTTGCCCGATGATATAGTCATCGAGGATACCTTGGATTTCTCTTGGTTTCGGTACATCTTTTAGCTCGAAGCCTTCTTCAAGACCTACTTCCTCTTCCACGATTTCCGCACAAAGTTCAACGCATTCATCACAAATATAAACACCTTGACCTGCTACCAATTTGCGGACTTGCTCTTGAGATTTCCCACAAAAAGAACAGCTCAGGTTATCGTTTTCATCATTAAATTTGAACATTATGCTCACCCCTATTCAAGTGAATATACTACAAGATTACCATGACTTAATCAACTATTTAGAACTTATTGACCGATAACACCCAGCCAGATATGTATAGTTATTTATGTTCTAGCTTGTGGAGTTTCAGTAAGACTATACATGAAATTCTTTTATTTAAGAAAAACAAGGTACGGGCAAACCGTACCTTGTTGCATTCATATAGAAAGATTAGTTGATGATTTTTGCATTGTCAACAAGTAGTTGTACTGTTTTATTGAAACGAAGGTCGTTCTCAAGTACAGATGTGCCACCAAGAGTAGTCTTGATTTGCTCCACGTCCATACCGAATTGTTCAGACATCTTTTCAAGTTCAGCATGTACTTCTTCCTCAGGCACTTCTACTTTTTCAGCTGCGCCGATTGCTTCAAGTGTCAACGAAACGCGTACGCGGCTTAATGCGTCGTCTTTCATTTGATCGCGAAGTGTTTGCTCGTCTTGTCCAGAGAACTGGAAGTAAAGATCCAAGTTCATACCTTGCATTTGAAGACGTTGTTCGAAGTCCTGCATCATACGATCCGTTTCTGAATCGATCATCGCTTGTGGAATTTCCATTTCAGCGTTGCTTGCAGCTTGTTCTACTAGATCGTCACGAAGAGCTGTTTCAGAATCATTCTTCTTCACTTCTTCAGCTTCTTCTTTCAACTTCGTGCGTAGCTCTTCTACTGAAGAAACACTCTCGTCGATTTCTTTTGCTAACTCATCATCAAGTTCTGGAACTTCTTTAGACTTGATTTCGTTAACTTTCACTTTGAATGTAGCAGGCTTACCAGCTAATTCAGCAGCATGATATTCTTCAGGGAAAGTGATTTCGATTTCTTTTTCTTCTCCTGTTTTCATGCCTACTACTTGCTCTTCGAATCCTGGAATAAATGAACCAGAACCAACTTCAAGTTCGTAGTTTTCTGACTGTCCACCTTCGAAAGCTTCACCATCAGCGAATCCTTCGAAATCGATTGTAGCAGTATCGCCATCTTTCACAACGCCATCTTCTTTGACTACCATTTCTGCTAGTGCTTCAGTACGTTGTTGAAGCTGTGCGTCTACTTCTTCATCTGTTACTTCAACTGATTGACGAGTTACTTCAAGACCTTTGTATTCACCAAGCTTAACTTCGGGCTTAAGCGCTACGATTGCAGTGAAAACAACAGGTTCGCCTTTTTCTAGCTTTTCGATGTCGATTTCAGGAGCGGCGATTGGATCTACGTCTGCTTCGTCTACTGCAGCAGAGTATGCTCCAGGAAGTACGATATCGATAGCGTCATTGTAAAGTGATTCTTCACCGTACATTTTGTTGAACATTTTGCGTGGCATTTTCCCCTTACGGAAACCAGGTGCCTGTACTTTCTTTACTACTTTTTTGAACGCTTCATCCAGTGCTTCGTTGAAACGATCTACGGAAACTTCAAATGTAAGTTTCCCTTCACTGCCTTCTAATTTTTCCCATTTAACTGTCATATGTATGACCTCCAAATCATTTGCAATACTTTTATTTTTATTTTAATCAATTATACCTTCGCATGATTGTATCTGAATTTTTTCTGTACATCCTAAAAAAATCTTCGACACTCTTTGAAGGCTTTATCTGAATCAGCTCATTTTGTTCCGCTTGTAAGAAGCGACAACGTTACTGAGGACAGATAAGCAGTTGACAACCATTTTAGTATAACATAGTCTATTCATCTTTCAAGAATTAATCACTGTCAGCTTTCCATTTCTTCATCCACCGAACGTATGAACGATAGTAATGAAGACTCCGTCGTTTGCTGACCGTACAATAACTGCTTTGTATACGCGACATACTCGCCCGCCACCTCTTCTGCCGTGTAAGGACCCCAGTGGAATGGAAACAGCAAGACACTGTACTTGAGGATCAAATTGACTACTAATTCACTAGCTGTTGGATCTTTCTCAAATTGCGCTTTTGCGAGAAACTGCACTTCCCCAATAAATTGATCTTCCTCGGGTGAAACGAGTCTTGATGGATTAACTTCCGTTTCAAAGTGGTATTTACGAACAGCTAACGATTCTTGATATCCCACTTGTTGCAATAACATCAACGCATAGGTCTTAACAACCGGCAACATATCCTCTGCTTCAATCACCTCTACCAACAACGGAATGTATGGCTGTAATTTCTGATGTTGCAATGACAATAAGAATTCCTGTTGCTCCATCGAACCCATTTGGTGAAATTGCTCGCTTGTAATAGAAGGCTCCTCAATGGAAGGTTCTTCATAACGAGTAGATAATCGACTATTCAACTCTCGCAAATATTGAAACTTCTGTAAACTATGTTGTGGAATGATTTCTTTCTCTAACAGACCTTGTATCGTCAGCTCTACCTCATCGTATTGCTGTAGTTGGATTGAAATCGAAAGGTAAAGCTCAAGTATTTCTATGTAATCGCCTGCTTGGTTTTGCATAGCAAGAAGTGCGAATTCTTTTGCTCGTTCATACTCTTTCATTTCATATAAAGAAATAGCTAGACCATCAAAAACCGTGTAATCTTCGGGATCAATTTCCAATACAGATTCGAAATTCCGAACCGCTTCTTGATGAAGATCACGTTCCATTGCCAGTCTACCTTCTCGATGAAGACGTTCGAGTGTTCCAGGAAAGACGACTACATTTCCTTTTCTAATAACTTGTCTGCGCTTCTTTTGCATTGTAATCACCTGCCTGCTTTGTTACTTTCACTATAGCACAGCAACTGAAAAAAATTCTAGTTCAGGATGTTTCTATTGAAGACCTGATTATATTACAACACAAATAACGCAAAGATTATCTAATAACCTTTGCGCTATTCACAATAAATCACACACCTGAATAGGCCATAAAACCACCATCTACAGGAACAGTAATTCCAGTAACAAAACTAGAGTATGATTCATCAACAAGCCATAACATAGTACCAAGCAAATCTTCAGGTTTACCAAAGCGTTTCATAGGAGTACTATTTAAGATTTTATTAGAACGCTGTGTATGATTTCCATCAGCATCAATTAATAAGTCATGATTTTGCTTTGTCAAAAAGAAACCCGGCGCAATAGCGTTGACGCGTAGATTAGATTCAGCGAAATGAACCGCCATCCACATTGTGAAGTTATTGATAGCTGATTTCGCAGCACTATATGCAGGCACTTTCGTCATCGGCGAAAATGCACTCATGGAAGAGATATTTAAAATAACAGGAGATTCTTGTTCTAAAAGCACTTTTCCGAAAACTTGACTAGTTAGAAATGTTCCTGTGAAATTACTAGCAAACACTGTCGATAATCCCACTTCATTCATCTGGAAAAAGGATTGTTCCACTTCATTCCCACTGTATATCTCTTCTGAAGTAATTGCATCAGGATGATTACCCCCTGCACCATTTATGAGGATATCTACTTTTCCAAATTGTGAGACTACTAGATCTTTTGCTGTTTCTAGTGAGGATCTGTCTAGAACATCTCCTTCAACAGCTATTGCTTGTCCTCCAGCTTGTTGAATTTCAGCTGCTATTAGCTGTCCGTTTTTTAACGTGCGGTTGATAATAGCTATCCTGACGCCATGTCTGGCTAATTCCATTGCCATAGCCGAACATAGAACTCCACTACCGCCTGTTACTACAGCCACTTTATTCTGTAAGTTTTGGTGAATGGTCTGCAAAGTTATTTCACCTCGTTTTTCTTATGATATGCATCCCAAAGCCCGAGCATATACATAATACCCAACGCACGATCGTATAATCCGTAGCCTGGACGACAGTCTTCATTCCATAAATGTCTACCGTGATCAGGCCGTATATAACCCTCGTATTGTTGTTCAGCTAATGTTTTCACTACTCCAGCTATATCGATTGAACCGTCTTCCGTAAAATGAGAAGTCTCGATAAAATCACCATTGTCAAATATTTTAACATTACGTATATGAGAAAACGGAGCATACTGCGCATACTTTTCAGCGAGATACACCATATCATTTTTTGGGTTTGCGCCTAATGAGCCTGTACAAAACGTAATTCGATTCGAAGGTGAATTTGAGATAGATAATAATCTCTTTAGACTTTCTTCACCAGTAATAATTCTTGGCAAACCAAAAATAGACCATGGCGGATCATCGGGATGTATGCCCATTTGGATATCGCATTCTTCCGCAATCGGTAAAATAGCATTTAAGAAATAGGAAAGATTATCCCATAATCTTTCTTCATTAACTTCTTTATAGGCCTCTAATAAATTCGTAATCTTAGCTAATCGTTCAGGTTCCCATCCAGGCATCGTTAACGTAGATGATTCTGAAACTGATTTGATAAGTTCCACAGGATCGATACCTTCTACTTTTGCTTTTTCATAAAATAATGCAGTCGATCCGTCTGGAAGCGGGTGATGCAAATCAGAGCGCGTCCAATCAAATACAGGCATGAAATTATAGCATATTACTTTAACACCTGCTTTTGCTAAATTGCGTATCGTTTGCTTATAGTTTTCTATTAATTCATCACGTTCAGGTAACCCTAGTTTAATGGATTCATGAACATTAACGCTTTCCACAACATCCGCGTGAAAGCCATGAGATTGAATATATGAAACCTCATCTTGAATTTCTTCTTCCGTCCATAACTCACCAGCTTGTTTATGGTGAAGGGCCCAAACTATTCCCTTTGTTCCTGGGATTTGTTTGATTTGTTCCAACGAAACTGTATCGTTGTTTCTACCATACCATCTAAAAGTAATATTCATTGTTATTTTACCCCCTTAACTATTTCCATATACGTTTCTGCCAGTTTACTAACTGCTTCTTCACCTCCAGCTTTATATGCTTTGGTGAGATCACTACCAATACCAACAGCCACGGCCCCCGCTAGTAACCAATCGCTTATATTATCTAAAGAAACGCCACCCGTAGGCATGAAACGAGTATGTGGTAACGGGCCTTTAAACGCGGAAATTATAGAAGGCTTAAATTGATTGGCTGGAAATAGCTTTAAGATATCACAGCCACCTTCCATAGCTTTATTCATTTCTGTAATGGTCATGCAGCCAGGAAGATAAGGAATAGCATAGCGATTGCACATTTTTGCTATTTCCTTATCATAATGTGGACTAACAATGAATTTAGCGTTTGCCAGAATTGCAATACGCGCTGTCTCTGGATCTAAAACTGTTCCCGCACCTATCACAGCATCTTCATCTACTAAACCTTTAAAGGCATCTTCAATAAAAGGTGTTGTAAATGTTAGCTCAATCACTGAAATACCACCTGAAATAGCGGCCTTCGAAATAGCAATTGCTTCTTTTGCATTGGCAGCACGAATAACCGCCACAACTTTTTGTTTCATAATATGATGAATTACTTGGTGTTTTGGAAGCATATTCAGATCTCCTTAGTCAAAAGTAATACAAGCCTTACGTACTTGATCAGGACTATTCTCGATAAAGTCAAATGCTTTTTGAACATCCTTCAGAGCGAATTTATGTGTTATTAAACCATCATGAGTTAACTTACCTTCATTTAATAGAGTAATTACTTTTTCGAATTGATTGGTCTGCAAACGAGAACCTACGATTTCTAACTCTTTTTTTGTTATAGGAAGCTGAGAGATGGAAGCGGGACGTTCATCAAAGCCAAGTACTACTACGGTACCAGCAGGAGAAGCAACTTGTACACCTAGTTCAAATGTTGACGGAAGGCACACAGCGTCTATTACAACATTAACACCTTCACTTTCAGTAATCTTCATTACTTCAGTTTCTACAGAAACTTTTCCTGCGTTTATGATATAGTCTGCTCCATTCTGTTCTGCAAACTGTAAACGTTTTTCATCTAAATCCGTCATGATTACAATAGCACCTGCTAATTTAGCCATCTTCAAAATACAAACTCCAATAGGACCACAACCTTGAATCAAAACGGTGTCACCCGCTTCAACATTACCTCTAAACACAGCTTGCGCGCCAATTGTATAGGGTTCCGCCAAAACAAGTTCATCCCATTCAAGATTCTTATTAACGCGATGAACTTGTCTCTCAGGAAGAACAATTTTTTCTTGCATACCACCATCTTCATGTACACCAAAAACTGAAAGATGCTTACAAACATTTTGACGACCTTTTCTACATGCGTAACATTTCCCACAAAATGAAATTGGTTCGATTACAACATGATCCCCTAATTTGAGTGTACTAACAGATTCACCTATTGCAGTAACTTCTCCCGCGACTTCATGTCCCACCACGCGGGGATATGTTGCTAAAGGGTTAGTACCATGATAGATATGCATATCAGAGCCACAAATACCTACACGCTTAACCTTTACTTGTACGTCAAATTCATTTTTTATCTCTGGACATTTTTTTTCAATAATCATTAATTTATGTGCTTCTGGTACTTGAACTGCCTTAATTTTCATCTTCTACACCTACTTAAATAGACTTGGTAAATATAATGTGATTTGTGGCACGAACGATACTAATAACAATATGACTAAACTAACACCTAGGAACGGAAGCAACTCTTTTGTTGTCTTGCCTATTGATACCTTCCCTATTTGCGAAGCAACGAACAGACAAACACCAACTGGTGGAGTTGTTAATCCGATAACAAGATTCAAGACCATCATGACGCCAAATTGCACTGGATCCATGCCAACTTCCATAGCTACTGGGAGTAACACTGGGAAAAGGATAACAAGTGCTGCAATGGTTTCCATAAAGGTACCAACAAATAGCAATAAGATATTGATTAAGATAATAACTATGATGGGATTGCTTGAAATACCTAAAATTGTACTCGCAACTAATTGCGGAATTTGTTCACTAACCATAATCCAACCGAACAAGTTAGCAAATCCTACTAATAACATGATAGACGCTGTACTCGTCATGGAATCCAGCATGATTTCCGGTATTTTTCTGATTGGTAATTCTTTATAAACAAAAATTCCAATGACCAATGCATATAAAACCGCGATAACAGAAGCTTCTGTTGGTGTGAATATACCACCTAAAATACCAACTAGTATAATGACTGTCATGAAGAGCGCCCAAAATGCCCCTAAGAAACTACTGCTTATTTCTTTGAATGATTTCCGCTCACCCTTAGGGTAATTTCTCTTAACAGAAATCAAGTACGTAGGAATCATCAAGCCTAGACCTAAAAGTATACCCGGCACTGCACCAGCTAAGAATAGATCTCCAATAGATACTGAAGCTAGTGTACCCACAATAATCATCGGCAAAGATGGTGGAATAATTGGTCCTACTGTAGATGATGAAGCTGTAACAGCGGCAGAAAACCCTGCTCCATATCCTTCTTTTTTCATTGCAGGTATCATGACTGCTCCGATACTTGCCGTATCAGCAAGTGCTGTTCCTGAAATACCTGCAAAACCCATAGATGATCCTACGTTTGCCAATCCTAAACCACCTCTAATATGGCCAAAGCAGTTATTCGCAAACTGAATAATACGATCAGTAATTCCACCGGCGTTCATTAGATTCCCCGCTAAAATAAACCCGGGAATACATAGTAAGACGAAGGAGTTTAGTCCGCCAAACATCCTTTGTGGAATAATTGAGAACGACATATCGTTAATAAACAAATATAAGAGTGAAGATAATCCTAAACTAAATGCAACTGGCACTCCAATAAATATTAAAACGAGAAAAGATAGGAACAGAACTAACGCCATCATTCTTCTTCACTCCCATCTAAATAAGGTTCTTTATTCTGTAGTAATAGTATAATTTTCACAACAGCAAATATTGAAAGGAATAATCCCATTAAGAAAATAGATGCATGCACAACAGACATCTGGATAGGTAATGTCGCTGCGCGTTGATTATGTCCTAGCAACATAAACTTATATCCTTCTTTGGCAATTACTAATGTTAAAACTAAAATAGTGATATAAATAGCCACATCATAAAATCTTCTAACGCTACTTTTCATTTTATTAACTAATAGATCAACATTAATAAATTCATTTCGCATCAGTGCTAATGGTGTACCAAAACTAATAGCGAATAAGAATAAGTAACGTGTTATTTCTTCTGTCCATATGTATGAGAAAGGTAGGAACCTAGATAAAATCTGTATAGTTACTACAATGATAACTCCAGCAAAACTTAAAATAGAAAGTATGCCCAGAATGCGTTCTACTAATTTTAACATGATTGCGTCAACTTCCTTTCTTAAGGAAAGACACAACCAAGTGTTAATTAGTTGTGCCTATTGTTTATAAATTACTTAACTTCAAGAATTTTTTCTAGTACTTCATTTTGTTCTTCAGACAATGCTTTTTTAACTGCTGGTAACATCGCTTTACTAAACTCTTCACGATCTACATCAACAAACTCCATACCTTTTTCTTCTAAGTCTTTTTCGATTGAGGTAATAGTTTCATCATATAATGAATCTCCGTATGCTTGCGCTTCAGCAGCGGCTTCTTTTACTGCTGTTTTCTGATCTTCAGTTAAGGCATTGTACTGATCATTTCCGACTAATACATAAATCCATGAATATACATGCTCCGTTCGATTCACATACTTCTGAACTTCATACAGACCACCACTTTGAATTAAATCTACTGGATTTTCTTGTCCCATAATAACTCCTTGCTGTAGTCCAGTAAAAACTTCGTTAAAGTCAATAACTTGTGGTTTCGCTCCAGCTACTTCCCAAACCTTCAAGAATAAAGGAACATTCGGTACGCGCATACTGAAACCTTTTAAATCAGCTAGTGATTGAATCTTCTTATCAGATGTTAAATTTCTAGGCGCTCTCGTATGATAATAAAGTGGAGTCAATTTACCCTTTTCAATAATTTGTTCTTCAACTTCTTTACCTACGTCCCCTTCAACCACTTTTTTCACGTGATCAATTCCATCGAATGCATAGGGTACAGCCATAAGGGCAGCTTTCGGAGCCCAGTTCTGTAACGTTTCGCCCGAAACAACCATATCAGCTGATCCAGCTTGAATAGAGTTAATCGTATCTGTCTCTGAACCTAAAGAGTTATTTGGATAAATTACAATTTCTATCTGGCCATCTGTCTTTTCTTTAACTGAGTCGGCAAATTCCAAAGCGGTTTTATGCCAAATATGGTTTTCATCAGCTAAATGCCCTAACTTCCATTTAATCACTTTATCGCTTTTTGTATCTGTTGAATCTCCTGTTTCATCTGCTCCACAAGCTGCTAGCATCAAAATCGCAATCAATAAACCTGCCATCCACTTAATTTTTCTCATGTTATTCGCCCCTTTTATAGTTGTCTGTAGAAAATGAATTATTGAATATAACCTTTTAATCACCCCTTCCATTACTTTTCATCTTTCAATCTCTTTAGTACCTGATGTAAACGATTGCACTTCACTTAAATATGGAAGTCCTTCATTATCTCCTAAAACGCTTACAACAAGTGCCCCAACACCATTGGCAAACCGCAAAGCTTCCTTTGGTTCCAAATCATTTAAATAACTATAAACATAACCAGCATCAAAACCGTCACCAGCACCTACTGTATCAATTACGGGAACTTCAAATGCCGGTGAAGTAAACCACTGCCCTTTTTTATAGAGCCTAGAACCTGCAGAACTATCTTTAATGACCAGATCCGTTATATTATAATCATTTGCAAATTTGATCAGTGCCGTTTCCGAACTATCTTCTAAAATTAAATGAATTTCATCTAAACCTGTCAATAGAATATCTATTTGTTGAAAGATTTCAAAATAAGCTTTTCTTGCATCCTCAATCGTCCATAATTTCAAACGTATATTCGGATCAAATGATACAGGAATATTCTTTTCGTTCGCTAATGTGATCAAACGTTTAGCTATTGCAAGATTTTGTGGATCGATTGCCAAGAATACTCCTGTAATATGCAATAGATCAATAGAATCCAATAAATGTTCATTAATATCTTCTACTCTCAGCGTTAGAATAGGTGATTGTTGACGGTAATAAAATGTCTTGCCTTCGCCACTTTCTCTAACCTCTTTAAAATTTACAGATGTAGTGTATCCATCTACAAAATCAACATCTTTTACATCGATTCCTTCACCGCGTGCAAAATTATAGATCACTTTACCAAATTCATCCTGTCCTAACCGGCTAATCCACTTACTATTTAATCCCAGTCGCGAACATCCTATAGCAAAATTTAATTCTGCACCACCCATTTTTCTTTCGAAATGAGTAACAAATCTCATAGGACCTTTAGTTATAGGGTCCATTGTAATCATTGCGTCACCAATTGTTAATACATTAAAATTCGTAGACATTTTCATAACTCCCTATCTTATACAGACTCCCTTTTCAATAAATGTGGCATATATCTTTGCACTTCTAAATCATCCGGTATCTCTTTATCATGAATGATTTTTAATAGTAGCTGAGCTGCTTCCATACCCATTTGAAAAGTTGGTTGTTTAATCACAGTTATAGCTGGCGTGAAAACTTCCAAAAAGGGAGAGTCATCCAGTCCTATTACGGCAACATCCTGAGGAATCAATAAATTATTTATTTTTATGAATTTCATTAATTCCATTAGTGCTAAATCATTAATTGCGTAGAATGCATTGGGTTTTTCTTCTTTATCCCATAAAACTTGAAGAGCGTCCATAATGTTTTCTCTTTCAGTCGCCACAAGCCAAGAGTCTTCAACAGGCAAAGAACACGCTTTCATTTTAAGCTGATAACCTTCAATTCTTTCAATCCGGGGTATTACTTTTCTCTCAATAGAAGTCGATACAATTGCTATTTTATTCTTTCCTACTTCAATAAATTGATCAATCGCCATCTCGGAGGCTTTATGATTATCTAGCATAATCGTAGGGTAATATGAGTTTTCTGTTCTCCTATCTACGAATACAATAGGGAAATTATTTTTTCGCAGATCAGCATAAAGATCTTCATTACCTACTGTAGGGAAAATAATAAGTCCATCTACTTGTTTAGCACGCAACATATCGATGTAAGAACGTTCTTTTTGAGGGTTATCGTCAGCGTTGCATACAAAAACATGCACTCCTTTTTCTTCACAAACATCTTCTATGGCCCTAATAACTTCAGTGGAAAAAGTATGTAATATATTTGCTACAATAATACCTATCGTGTTCGATTCTTTTCTCTTTAAACTTCTTGCCATGTTGTTTGGAATATATCCAAGCTCTTCAATGGACTGTTGTATTTTCACTTTTGTTTTTTCAGCCATGAACTCATATCTCTCGTTTATAAATTGTGAAACAGTACTTTTAGAGACGCCTGCTTTTTTTGCTACGTCAGCCATCGTCACTTTCATTTATTTCACCTTTTCCCACTTACTAAACCGGTTTAGTAAACCGGTTTAGTAAAAGTATAAATGCAACCGCTTCCAAAATCAATAACTTTCTTGTGATTTGTTTGAATATTTTTATTTATCTCAAATTCAATTCGAATACAAAGTAGCTAAAATAAAAGGATTGTAGTATTTTTATAACTACGTAATATTCCCTCTACAGAATTAATATCCCTGTTATGTGAGCCGTCAATAAGTTCAGTTTAAACTATATAATATGTTAATTTATTTTTCTCTTTTGTCCGCGACATACCACTTCCGTTCATCCACTTCACAAATGACTGGCTGATCTGTAGTGGTCCCAATATATTCCCCATCGGTGTGGCAACCTACTACTCGATCCGTCTCAATAATGAATTGGTCATTCTTATAAGTAGAAACTCCTTTTAACTTCGTATGACTTCCATTGAATACAGTTAAAAACACTGCTAAAAATTTCAGCACAGAAATAGAGTGGATGACTGTCAGCTCAAACTCTCCATCATCATAAATAGAATAAGGAGAAATTTTCATGCCGCCACCGTAGTATTTTTGATTACTGACGGTGATCATCCAGACATTCTCAAATATGCGAGTGTCTGAATCAATTTGAATTTTCGCGTTAAATGGTTTGAAGGCTAGTAAACTACGCGCTACGGTCAGAGCATACACTATGCTGCCAAGCTTCCATTTATTTAACGTCTTTTTAATAGTAGATTGTCCAACTGCCAATGAAATATCCGCATCTAAGCCGAAACCACAGTTGCTTGCAAAATAACGTTGATGCACGTCGCTCAATTTCACGGAGCCAAAGTCCACGGTTTTTCTATTAGCCGGTTCTATTGCGATATAAGATTCCACTTCCTGCAAATTATTGAATGCTGGAAACGTCCTTGCGAAATCATTACCGGACCCCGCTTTCATGACCCCGACAGTTACATGAGGATAACCTGCAACACCATTTAGCACTTCATGGATTGTCCCATCCCCACCTATTACGATGATCAATAACGAAACGGTGGTTTGTTTAGCAAGTTGCTGTGCAAGTTCTTCCGCATGATTATGTCGCTCGGTCAGATGAAATGGATAGCTGATATTCTTTCGCAAGCTTGCCCATAACTTGGCCCCTTTACCATCTCCAGCTTGTTCATTTATGATGAAATGTACATCCATACGGACCGCCTCTTTCAAAAGCCTTTTCATCATAGTAGCAGACTACCAATTAACATACTAGACCATTGTCAGACTATTTGATACTTCACTTGCAGACTTGCACTGATCGTAATCATACCCGACTCGATTGGTGTTCTACCGGTATCCGCCATAGTCATTGCACGGAAAGCTACTGGTTGAGATATATGCTGCTCTTCAACCTTTAATGGAATTGGCCGGTTCTGTAATTTCAATGAAGTCCCAATCGTAATCATTTTAGTCTCTGCATCTTGTAAGGCTAGCACCAGCGCTTGCTGATATTGTTCGTCTTGATTGGGCATCGTGAATTCGATCGATCCAATTTGATTCGCACCATTTTTGACCGCAAGATCGACGAGTTCGCCTGTTCGTGAAAGTTCGTTATTTGTAATGCGGATAGAATTAATCACTTCATACCCTTGAAAGCGCTGTTCTCCATTCACGTATTCATAGACTGGGCGAATTTGAAAATCAATCGTTTGCATGGATGTTTCTGCAATTCCCACTTTTTGTAGCGACTGGATTACTTGATTCATACGCTTAGCGTTTTCTTGCTGGATTTCTCCAAGTTCGGTTCCTCTTGACACTACAGATAATACAATATGAACCGTACTAGGAGAGACTTTCACTGTCCCTTCACCAAATACAGTAATCATCCGTGTTTCCTGTTCTTTATACATACATAACACTCTCCTTTTACAGTATTGTCATTTCTATGCAACATACGAGCCAATTTATACGTCTTTTTTGTTTACTCACGCACTGGAATGAGTATAAACATTTTGTTCAAATTTAAATGGCTAAGTAGAATTTGTTATTCTGTAGAGTAACTATTGAAGTAACTGGACATCTCTTATAGCTATCGAGTTTGTAGTTTAAAGAAAATTTAATTGCTGTTCAGTCTCATTTAAACAAAAAAGCTCTCGATCTATTAAGACCGATGAGCTTTGAATATTCGTTTTAATTTTAAAATGTGATGAATCCTTTTTGTACTGCGAACCCACCTAATGTACACAAGGCGATGACAACGAGTGTAATAATGAATAATCGATTGTTTCTGTCCAAGACGTCACCTTTTTCTCTATTGAATAGATTATTACTAGTTACCTCATTCTATCCTATCGAGTTTAGGAGAAGCAATCTATTTTTTATTTGAAGATCCATCTGCATTGGCACTAACCACAAGCAGTGTCACAGGTTGGCTAGTCTCGTTGAACCAGACGTGTTCCTGCATCGAATCTATATGGAACGATTCATTCGTATAGAATGTATCGGAGTAATCCTCCAAAATCACTTTAAGTTCACCTTCTAATATGTAGACAAATTCCTGCCCTTGATGCGCGTAGGGATGTGTATGGGATTCTCCAGGTCTCAATTCAATACGCGCGGGGAAAAATAACGGATTTTCCATATCACCTACAAGGTTTGTAAAAGTGAAATTTGGCTGGTCAGCAGTTTTTTTAATAGTCCGTTTCTTGGTCGGCGATTTTTCCGTTGGTTCCTCAAAGAATAAATTTATATGAACACCTAACGCCTCCGCAATTCTACGCAATGAAGTAAAAGTTACCGAACTAATTCCACGTTCTACTTGAGACAAAAAGCTGACGGATAATCCGCTTTTGACACTAACATCTTTTAACGTCAATTTATTCATCTTTCGAATCCGATGAATTTCTTTTCCTAATTCTGCATCCATTCCCATCCATCCCTTACTTAAAAATAATCTACTATTATTCTAGCATCAATATCAAAATGATTTCTTGTAATAATGAAAAGACTCCTGATTAAATCAAGAGTCTTCACTATTATATAGTAACTTTTATTTCGAACTTAATAAAGTAGGAAGCCAGGTAGCCAACGTTGGGAGCAAAACGAAAATAATCGTTGCCACAAGTTGGATGATGATAAACGGGAAAGTTGCACGATAAATCTTCTCAATACTAACCTTATCTCCCACCGCACTTTTTAGATAGAAGATCGCAAATCCGAATGGCGGCGTCAAATATGCTAATTGAAGAACAACCATGAAGACAACACCCCACCATAAGGGATCAAAACCAGCATCTGCAATAATAGGTGAAATTATCGGAGCTGCAAGCATAATCAATGCCATTGTCTCCAGAAACATTCCTAGTAAAATTATGAAAGCTAGAGAGAAAGCTAAAATCCCCCATTTACCTCCAGGGGCCAATTGAGCCATTTCAGAAACAAAACGATTTCCGCCTACTCCAGAGAACACAGCTGAAAATGCTGCTGCACCAATCAATATCCAGCCTACCATTCCCATCATTTTAGTAGATTCTTTAAGCGCCAGATTGATCTTCTCCAAGTTCAAACGCTTGGTGAATAGGCCAATAAGTAAAGTACCGAGAACCCCAACTGCCGCTCCTTCAGTAGGAGTCGCAATACCTGTAAAAATTGAACCAAGTACTATTACGATTAAAATCATCGGTAAGATGACAGACTTCGTAGCCAGCAGTTTCTCGCGAGTTGTTGCACGATCCTCTTTTTCCAACGAGGGAGCCATATCCTTGTTTTTATAAGCACGGAATAAAATATACGCTATAAACAATCCAATTAAAATGAATCCAGCACCTAAACCTCCAGCAAATAAGCTAGATACCGATACACCAGTAATAGCACCATAGACGACCATGTTTAAACTTGGTGGAATAAGTTGTCCTAGTGTACCTCCTGCCATGATCGATCCTAAGCTCAATGATTCATTATATTTATACTTCATCATCTGCGGTAACGCAATTAATCCTAGACCGATTACTCCTGCTGCAACTACCCCTGAAATCGCACCGATAATTGCACCTACTAAAATGGTCGCAATCGCAAGTCCACCACGCAATGCACCAGACCACTTGTAAACAGCATCATATAAATCGGTGATAATATTGGACTTTTCCAATAAAACGGACATCAGAATGAATAACGGAATTGCAATAAGTGTGAAATTGTTCATCACACCCCAAACAGCACTAGTTAACAGACTAGTACTATCAATCCCCCACATCATTAGCGCAAATACTACACCAACTGTAGATAATGCAAATGCTATTGGTACCCCTAAAAACAGAAGCAGCATCAATAAAACGAACATCGCAATCGGAGCATACTCAAATAATAGAATCATCTGCGCTACCCCCAATTGCGATTTTATAGATTTCGACCCAAGCTTGTAACCAAACTAGCAAGCCACTGATTGGAATAAACCACTTGAACCACCATATCTGTGGATTAAACGAACTCTGATGAGAAGAATGCTCCATTATCAATGTCGATTCAACAGCCATGAGGGACCCACGGTAGATCAGAAACGAAGCCACTAATATCACAAGTAACATAGCGATAATGCCAAAGAATTTATTCCATCTAGGAGACAATAAACGCGGAATGATATCCACTGCGATGTGTCCTTTCACTCTAAGCACTTCAGCTCCCGCTAGTAATATGGACACGCCAAATATGAAAATCGGCACTTCAAAACCCCAATCTGGTGCATTATGCAAAAAGCGTCTCATGATGATGGTATAGATGACTATTAGCGTTAGTGGAATCATCAGATAGCCCGCGATTTTTCCAGCGATAGACGACATGTTTTCTATTATAGTTGTTAAGAGAATCATGCAGCCACCGCCTATTCTTTATAGCCTATTTTTTTTGCTTGTTCGATATAACCAAGTTCAGCTAATAGATCAGCATATTGTTCTACATACTCTTTACTCGCTTCACTTTTTTCTTTATAATCATTTAACAATTCAAATCCTTTTTCACGCATTTCCTCAATATCATCTTCAGGCAACTGAATGAATTCAATGTCTGGATTATTCATCCATTCATTCTTCGCTTTTGAACTTTCTACGCCATATGCAATGGCAGATTGATAACGAACTTTATCTCTTGCCACCTGCACAATTGCCTTCAAATCTTCCGGTAACTCTTCCCAAGATTTCGGATTCGCAATCAGCTCTTTATCGGAACTTGGTCCAACATGTAAAGCAGGTTCGATAATGTATTTCGATATTTCGTTTAATCCCATTTCCCCATTCACCAGATAATCATTAAATTCTGCTGCGTCCACTGTACCCAGTTGCAAACCTGTATAGATTTCAGGTGCAGATAATGAAATAGCGGAAGCACCGAGTATTCCATAAAATAGACTCGCCACTCCGGCAGCACGAATATTTTTTCCTTTGAAGTCATCAGTAGAACGTATTGGTACTTGCGACATCAAGATTTCTTCAGGTGCATAATCGAATGCACCTAAGCTATTAATTCCATGCTTTTCATAGGCTTTATCCATAATGGGCTGTAGCTTTTCAGAACGATAGAAATGTTCTTCAAAGCCTGAAATCGGATCGCCAGGAATCGTACCTCCACCTAAAGCAAAAACGGGATCTTTACCTGTCCAGAAACCTGTATAGACAGCAGCTAGATCAACAACACCATTTTTCACCATATCAAATGTTTCATTTGTCGGGAATAAAATATTGGCACCAAATGGCTCAATCACTAAGCGGCCACCTGACATTTCTTCTACTGCTTTGACAAATGGCAATATCGTTCCATCGTACCGTGCAGTTCCTGGTATTTGATGTGTGACCATACGCCACTTATAAACTCTCTGTTCTCCTTTAGGTATTGTTTCATTAAGTTGACAGCCAGTTAAAATCATTAGAAAGATGAGTAGCAAACTAATCAGCGGTAAACCTTTCTTTAACATATTACTCCTCCTTTTGGAATCGCTTACATTCTGATAATTACGTCTAATTATTAGAGTTAATTTATTATAATTACAGTGTGAGTGTAAAGTCAACAATATTTTCTTCTTTACTGTAATCATGATGGATTGGTAGTACTCAATACATTCTTATATTACAAAAGTAATTCCAAACAAAAAACAGTCTCTGAAAATCTGATAATCCAGACTTCCAAGACTGTATGTCCTATAATTTGAATTCATTCTAACACGGGTTACATTATTCAATTTCTAACTTCAATTGATGTAGAAACTGGACCATGAATTCATGTCGTTCTTGTGCCAAACGCACGCCTTCCTTCGTGACCATCAATTCGCTAAGCAATAATAACTTCTCGTGAAAATGCGTAACAGTAGAAGTTTCTTTTTTACGGTATTCAGACTCAGACATATCCTTTCGGGCTTCTTCTTGCTGATCGTAAAGTTTCCTACCACGTGCTCCGCCAAATGCAAATGCCCGTGCAATTCCTACCGCGCCAATGGCATCCAAACGGTCAGCATCTCTGACAATTGCGCCTTCAATTGATGTAATATCTTTTGCGTTACCACCACTGAATGATACACTTTCAATCGCGGACATCACATTATTTGCAATCTGTTGTGTTGCACCTATTTTTTCAAGTAACTCTATCGTAGTGACTTCATGCATCTCTTCATATTTCGCATCTTCCACATCATGCAACAGAACTGCTAAACGCACGACTAGTTCATCAGCACTGGGTTCTGCAGTTAATATTTTCTCTGCATTTTTCATTACACGATCAATATGATCGAGATCATGACTCGCGTCAAATTTCTTATAAATACCTTCAACTTCCGTTCTACATTTCGCTATCATTTCTTGCATTAAATTCCTTCCCCTCTTTTTCATTAGTTATATGAATATACAGCCTAGAAAACCTATCCTTTTATATGTCGAATGAAATTCATTTCATTATTAGCAGAACTTACTGAAGCTCCATATTCTTCACCGTTATAGAGTTTAACATGCATTTCGAAGTTGGGAATACCTATACCGCCTTGTCGTACTATATACTAATTGGACAACGATTCTGATCACAGCTTGTCGAGATAGTCCACGAATTGCATAATACAATGCGTTTACCACCATCTACGTTAACAATCGTGTGAAGAAGGAAAGAAAGCTAGAGTGGCTCCTTTCCTTCTATTGGGATTCAGCATATATTATTTTACATAACTTATCAGATAGCCATAGCCTTTAGCTTCCATTTCTTTTAGCGGTACGAATTCAATCGATGCGCTGTTAATACAGTAACGTAATCCCCCGCGATCTTTTGGTCCATCTTCGAATATATGTCCTAGATGGCTATCCCCTGCACGGCTTCTCACTTCAGTTCGCACCATATTGAAACTTCTATCTATATGTTCCGTCATTACTTCGGGAACGATTGGTTGCGTGAAGCTTGGCCAACCGCACTGTGAGTCATACTTATCAGCACTTGAGAATAGCGGTTCACCTGTTGCGACATCGATATAGATGCCATCTTCAAACGTATTCCAATATTCATTAGAGAATGCCGTTTCTGTATTGTTACCTTGTGTTACTTGATACTGTTCTGTCGTTAACTTCTCTTTTAATTCTTTGTCGCTTGGCTTAGGATAGTTCGCAGCATCAATTACAGATGGAATTTCCTGATCTTCCAATGTATCGAATTCAACATGACAATAGCCATTTGGATTTTTCTCTAGATAATCTTGGTGGTTCTCTTCTGCTAGCGTAAAGCTTGTCAACGGTTCTACTTCCGTGACAATTTCTGCGTCATAGCGTTCCTGTTCGGCAGCAACGACTTCGTCAATAATCGCTTGATCTTCTGGCTTCGCGTAATAAATGCCCGAACGATATTGTGTACCACGGTCATTTCCTTGCTTATTCAAAGAGGTAGGATCAACAATCATGAAAAAGTGCTCCACAATCGTTTTCAAATCTGTATGTTTTGGATCATATTGTACATGAACCGTTTCTGCATGACCGGTTTTGCCCGTAATAACTTGATTGTATGTTGGATTTTCTGTCGTGCCATTTGCAAAGCCCGACGTCACATCATACACGCCATAGACCCGTTCCATATAGGCTTCAACACCCCAGAAACAGCCCCCCGCCAAGTAGATGTCCTGAAGATTATTTTCATCAAATTCTATATCATCATTGGGATTGGCGGGATATACGGTACCTGAAGAAGCAGTCAGTGAACTTGGGCTAGATGAGGAATCTGTTTTACCTATGCCACATCCTGTAAGTAACAAAATACCGAGTAAACCAAGTATCATTTTCAATTTCATAAAATGATCTCCTTTCGTTAATCAATTTGTGACATAGCATCGATAATTTGATCGTTTGATAGGTGGCCTGGCTGTGATCGAACCAAATTCCCTTTCGTATCAATAAAAGCCGATGTTGGATAGCCTTTTACATTGAATTCTTGGGCTAGACTTCCGCCATCATTTAAAAACACCGGCAAAGCATCTACATGTTGAACACCTTTGAACCATCTGATAAATTCATCGTGTTTCTTTTCATTATTAAATCCAGGTGCTACGACAGTCAGCACTTCAAAATCAGTTGAATCTTTAGCCAACGTATTGACTTCATCTAGGCCTGCAAGACAGATCGGACACCAAGAAGCCCAGAACTTTACATACACTTTTCGGCCTTCATAGTCGGCAAGGCTAACGGTTTCCCCTTTAATATCTTGCAAGGTAATGCTATTTGCGCCACTTTCTTTTTCGACAGAAGAACAAGCGCTCATAACAGCAACGATAACTAACAACAAAGCGATTTTTTTCATCATGGTGATTCCTCCTTTTATTGTGGAATATTTACTATGAACCACTTTAAATTATTCGGTATAAGGAATATTCTGTTAATGATTAACAGAACACCAGCAAGACGTATAGTTGCTAAAAGCCGTTTCTATTATTTCGTTCGATCCATTTGAACATGAATGAAGATGGATAACATGAGGATTGCATTTGGCAATAAAAATGAAGCGTTCCGCATCAAAAACCTGATTGGCTATCATTCGATATCCTCTCTTTCTATATATCTATTATAAAATAACCGTTCGATAAAACCTATCGATTAAGATTCGGCCACACTTTAATATGTTCAGCTGCAGACGTTTTTCGACAAAAAAAGATCCTTGTTTATAACTGTTGACAATTTGTCAACAAACATTTATTATTTTGAGAGAAGTAAATATTTTTACCGTCGTTGTAGAAATGGAGGGGTAGTGTCATGTCAGAAGCTAGTCTTGGTCTGTCTGTCGGGCAGTTATTGCGTGAAGTGTTAGAAGAACGTTCATTGTCCATGCGCAAACTAAGCGAACTTACAGATATTGATACTTCAACCATCTCTAGGATCATCAATGACAAGCGCAAAGCAACACTAGACCATCTGGAGAAATTCGCGATAATTTTAGAAATTCCATTAGCCAAGTTACTTCAAGCGGCAGGCTATCCGGTTGATGATAAACAGATGGTACATTCTGCTTATGATGAAACAATTCAACAACTGGTCGAAACATCAGAACTTCTATCTTCGGATATCTCCATTGAAAAAGTTGAACTTCAACTTGCCAGTTATGAAGCATATGTTCAGACCACTGAAGGAAGAGAAAGAATTCTACATGACTTTGATAACAAGTTAAAACTGGCTGGCGGAGTAGGTCCATTCGTCGATCAAATGAAAGATTTATTTGCACGGTTTAAAATGCAAGATGTTGCAAAACGTGATCTAGCCATTATCGGCAGCGCATTATTATACTTTATCATTCCTGTGGATGTCATCCCGGACTACATTTTCGCGGTCGGGTATCTGGATGATGCGATCGCGGTCCAAATTGCTTCAAGCGTACTAACAAAGAATTCATAATCAAATGAATAGGTGTGACATTAATGGAAAACAGAGAAACTGGAAAGCGTCGTAAGAAAAAACTAAAAAGAAAATATAAACGATTAATATTCATGGTATTCACTTTGCTACTATTAGCGGGTGGCGGATACGTCGCAGCACAGTATTCAAACGGCCTTTCGTTTGCGAACGGTGACAAAACAAATGAAATACATACAGAACTAAGCGACAGCAGTAATACTTTTTCTACTAACGATTCTGCTTTTGATGACTTTGAAGGTGGCGAATCTCAATTTGGAGAAATTAACGTATTGTTGATTGGTGATGACGCAAGAGGCGACGAAGATGACACTCGTTCAGACGCTCTGATGATTGGTCACTACGATCAAACAACAAACAAAGTGAAGTTAATTTCTCTGATGCGTGATATATACGTCGACATCCCAGGTCACGGTATGGAAAAGATCAATGCCGCTTATGCACTTGGAGGTCCTGAATTAGTACGACAAACGATCAAGCAGAATTTCGATGTAGATGTCCAATATTATGCGATTGTTAATTTCGAAGGTTTCTCAAAAATCGTCGATGTAATCGCTCCCGACGGTATTGAAGTCGATATTCCATATGAGATGTCACACGGACTAGGTTTAACTCTCTATCCCGGCCAACAAAAATTGAACGGGGAACAATTACTCGGTTACGTACGATTCCGCCACGACATCCACAGTGATTATGGTCGCGTGGAACGGCAACAAGAAGCGTTAGGGAAACTGAAGGATGAAGCGATGAGTTTACAAACACTTGTCAATATACCGAAATTAATGGGCGTTATTGATCCATACATTGATACGAACATCGACAGTAAAACGATCTTTACAATTGCTAAAGGTATGTTGACCGGTGGGAAGAATAACGAAATGGAATCACTGCGCATTCCCGTAGAAGGATCGTTTGGAGATCTACGCACAGAAGTTGGAGCTGTTCTCGAGATTAACTTAGAACAGAACAAACAAGCATTACGAGAGTTTTTATCATTAGAGGATGAATCAGTAGAGGACGAAAGCGAACAAAACGGACACTATGCAGAAGTTCAAACAGAAAATCAAGATCCACAATACTAGAGCGATATAGTTACTCAAAAAAATAAGCTGTTCCAGTCATTCAACCGACCGGAACAGCTTATTTTTACGATACACTACTTATAAAATGATAAACATCATGTAAATATTAAGAAATTCTATGCACAGAATCAGCAAAGTCAAATCTATATTCTTTTTCTATAGTTCACTATTTTCCCGTATGATCTTTAATCAACGCTTAAACATAAAAGTCTTTTATGTACTACCCTGTTGATATGTTCAAGTTTAAGTTGAGGTTAAAATATAATTAGGTGCTATATTAGAACGGCTTATGCCACCGTATGGATAGTCCAATGAGAAGTCCTATTCATACTAGAATATTCGTAATTCTCATGATAAGAAAGCGCGAAATATACAAGACCAGGTTATCATCACTTATAGTGCAACTAAGACAAGGTTGAGATTGATCATTTTATTGATACTAGTCACTTATTTATAACTGAGCTTAAAGGAATGCCAATTTATTTGAACCTTATTCCACTCTGTAAAGTTCTATCTTTATATAGTTCTTGAAATGATTTCACTTGAGAATAATAATATTTGCCAGCGTGTTCCACTCTTTTAACTTGACCAATAGATTCCAAGTAAATTAAATTTGTAATCGTTTGCATAAAGGCAGGTAAAAGTTTTCCATTTGAATATCCTTTATAAACAAGTTGACATGCATCAAATGCAGTCTTTCCTTCTTCCCCTATCGCCTCAAAGGTCTGTCTCCATCTTTTTTGATAATGTACTTTCATTTCTGCCACTCTATCGGGTAAACTAACGATTGCTTTTCCGTGACCCGGTAAAGCAATGCCTGTTTTATAACTAGCAACTTTATCTAATGACATCATATATTCTTGTAATGGATTATCATTAATATGCTTTGATGTCACTAATGGATTCATAGAACGTAAAATATGATCACCTACAAAAATAGTGCCACTTTCTCTTTCATAAAAGCAATAATGATCGATAGCATGACCTGGTGTCCAAATTGCCTCAAACAGACCATCTCCAATCTTTAATAAGGAGCCTGTTTCAAATATATGGTCAGGTTCAAATTGATAAGTGTCCAGTTTATAATACGGTTCAATTTCAGCTTCATCGTCACGATAATGAATGGCCCCATTCCTGATCGCGAAAGACCTCATGGGATTAACGTAATCTTCATCAAATGTTTTGCGAGACTTTAATATTTCTTCATATCCTTTAACAGATAGCCAAATGGGTAAGCCATAATTGAGCTGAAACCAACCAGCTAGACCTAAATGATCAGGATGTGCATGAGTGATAACCACTTTTTCGATTTTCATCCCCTTACAAAGAACCTTTTCCCACAAAGCTTTTGCTTCTTCAGTATTGTCTCCTGTATCTACAATGGTATATCCATTTTCACCTTCTACTAAATAGCTATTGGTATACCCCATATTAAAAGGCATAGGCACCTTTAATCGCAGTATTTTGTTAGCAACTTCCTCTAGCATTTCAAAAACTCCTCTCGCAACCTCAACTTCAAAAACATGTAGTTGTTTATTATCGAGCCATGATTGTACCGCCATCTACCATGATTGTTTGACCGGTAATATAATCAGCATCATTACTTGCAAGAAACACTGCAGTTCTTCCAATATCTTCTTCACAATCCCCTAGACGTTTCAAAGGAATGAGAGACACCATTTTTTGATATGCATTTGGCTGATTTTGTTCCATTTGTGCAACGCCAGGAGAGCTAGCGATTGGAGAAATAAGATTGACAGTAATTCCATGTCGACCCCATTCATTCGCTGCTACTCTCGAAATCCCCCGTATCGCTTCTTTTGCAGCAGCATAAGAAGATTGCCTGCTTAAACCGACCAACCCAGCGCCAGATACAAAATTTATTACTTTTCCTTTTGTTTTTATTAAATATGGTAAGCTATGTTTCATTAATAAAAATGTCGGCCAGAATCCTGTGTCAAATGAGTATTCCATATCCTCTTCAGTCGTTTCTTCCAAAAGAACATTATTGGTGGCGTGTGCATTATTGATCAATACATCCAATTTCCCAAAACGTTCAATGGTTTGATCAATTAGTTTAGGCAATTGTTCTCTATTTCGTAAATCCGCTTGGATATAGAAAGCATCGCATCCTAAATCCAGCAGTTCTTTTTCTGTTTTTCTTCCTTTATCTGCATTTAAGCCAACAAACACAATAGAAGCTCCTTCCTTTGCGAAAGCATGACAAATCCCTCTTCCAATTCCTGAAGAACCACCCGTTATAAAAGCAACTTTTCCTTTTAATTTCATTTTCAACATCCTTCCCGCGACATTTTATTTTGTCAAATTGTTGTATATAAAAGTTATGTTATAATTATGACAGTAACCATAGTATGGAAATGAGGTCATAAATAATGGAAGCACTTTGTCCAGCTGATTTGCTAATTGAAAATGTAACAGTCATTACAATGGATCCGCAATTTCCGAAAGCATTCGGCATCGCTATTGCAAAAGGCAAGATTGTAGGACTTTTGCCATCTTCTTCTAGCTCTTGGCCTTTGACTCCAACAGGGTTGCGCATGAATGGTAATAACTTAGTTATATTACCTGGCCTTATAGATGCACACTGCCATCTTCGGGCATTACTTAGTCAAAATAATGCTGTCTCATGTACTAGCCAAGACGTACGTTCGATAGCGGACATCTTGAAAGCGATTCATTCAAAAACATTACAAGTATCAACTAGTACTTGGATTCGCGCTTTCGGATATGATGTTTCTCAGTTAGATGAAAATCGTCATCCCACCCGCTATGATTTAGATAAAGTTGCGCTAGAACATCCTGTTCGCTTACGCCATGTGACTCGGCATGTATCTATATTAAATAGCGTAGCATTGAATATAGCAGGAATCAGCGCTAACACAGTCGATCCTCCTGGCATACATATCGAAAGAAATTCAGAAACTAACGAGCCAACCGGAATGATTCACGGCGGCGATGCTTGGCTCTCGCAACACATTGTACCTAATGCTACTTATAGTGAACTTCAAAAGGGGGTCCCGAATTTAAAAACCCGCTTGTTAAAATATGGAATTACAGCTGTTCTGGACGCAACACCTACCAATCGTTTGGAAGATGCGAAGTTTTGGTATACCGCACTCCAGAACAATTGGCCCATTACTATTCAATTGATGACTGATTTTGAGCAACATGTTGAAGTTGCTGCTTATATTAAACAAGAACTTCCTTGTTATTTTCGTGAAAAACTAGAAATTGGACATATCAAAATTGTAATGGAAGCCTTGCCTGAGATTGTGCCTACGCTCGATAACTTATCTAAACTTGGCCAAGAAGCATTTGAAAGAGACGGTAGTTCTTTGGCTATTCATGTGGTTGATCCTGAAATGACATGGACAGCCATAGAAGCGATCAGACAAATACAATCTAGATTTCCAAATGCTCACCATCAACATCGTTTCGAACATTTAAGTTTATCCCCTGAAGCATTTCTTCCAGACATTGCAGCTTTAGGAATACGCGTTGTGACGAATCCTAGTCTGATATATGATCATGGAGACCGTTATTTAGCAGATGTTGAAGTTTCAGAACATGAATGGTTATATAGAATGCAAAGCCTTTATGAAGCAGGAATCGCCATGGCTGCGGGATCAGATGCACCAGTTGCTTCACTCAATCCTTGGCTCGGTATCCAAACAGCTTGTACGCGTAAAACTTCCAAACAGCAAGCTGTAAATCCAAAAGAAGCATTGGACCGTTGGAACGCTTTACATCTTTATACAGCAGGTGCAGCGGAAGCAGCGGGATGGAAGAATAAGCGCGGAATGATCAAGCCCGGTTTTCAAGCCGACCTAGTGGCTGTTAATCAAAATCCCCTTACTTATCCTATCGATAAGTTACATTCTATCGCTGTTAAAGCAACATGGATTGCTGGAAAACTTGTATTTTCAGATATTTAAATAAACTTTTTGTGAAACCGCATACATTAAATCGTTTTCTCTAAAGGTTTGCGTTATAATTGAGTAATTAATATACAAGGCATTTTTTTGTAAAAAAGTTAATGGAGTGATGAAATGACAGCAGAGAAACCAGTGCAGCGTTTAAATACAGTTAACAATGCAATTTCCCTTTTGACTATGTTTATTAAACATGATTCAATCGGCCTCGTAGAAATTGAAGACGAAATTGGTATTAGTAAAACCGCTGCTTTTCGTTTAGTCGCAACTATGGCAGATCGCGGTTTGTTAATGAGAGATAAAAAAACGAAGCGCTATCATCCAGGCCCCCTACTATTTCAATTAGTACGGAAGTCAAAAGTAAATGATATTGTATCAATTGCTCAACCATACATACAGGAATTAGCGCAGATTACAAATGAATCTATTTATCTTTCGATTCGAAGTGGCTATAAACATATTTTTTTATCGGGAATATATAGCCCTCAACTTCTTAAAGTAATGATTCCTATCGGAGAAGAAACCGATCTACATATTGGTGCAGCTGGAAACCTACACTTAGCGTATATGTCACCTATAGATGTTGAAAACTATTTTAAGCGTAAAATCTTTGAACCCTTTACACCTAACACAATTACAGATCCGGCACTTTTCAAAGAAAAATTAGTCAACATTCGAAGTATGGGTTTTTCCACCAGTCTCGGAGAAAGAATGCAGGACTCTGGAGCTGTGACAGCCCCCATTTGGGAACATACTGAAGAACCCGTTGCAGCAATAGGAATCTATTTTCCGATGACGCGATTTGATGATCAGAAAAAACAGCATTATATTGAATTAGTTAAAACATATGCACAAAAAATTTCTGAAGAAGTTGTTTTGGGGCGGGACTAAGTGCTTCCGCCTTTTTACTTACTCAGAAACTTCTTGATTTTTTAGCTGCCAGCTACGTTTGAATAGAACGCCTTCTCTAGCAATACCATCAGCTTCTGGCATATCGTTACTCGTTGCGACTAATGTTTTAATCCATCGAGCGTTTTGAGGGTATTGGGTTACTATTTTTTTCATATAGGAGATGGTTTGTTCAACCAATATATCTTTTTCAATGATACCGCTAATCATTCCTATACCAACACCTTCTTCTGCGGTGATTCTTCTGCCGCTGATTGCCAAATCGTGTGCTTGCCCTTGTTTCACAAGGCGGGGCAAGCTTTGCGTTCCGCCTGCAGCGGGTAGCATTCCAATTTGCGCTTCAGGTAGTGAAAGTTTTGTCCCTGGCGAAGCAAAACGAAAATCGAAGAGCATTGCCATTTCCAATCCAGAACCGATGGCAAAACCATGCATGGCGGCCGCTATCGGTTTTTGCATACGACGGATGTCTTCCCATAAATCATGCTGCAATCGGATTCTTTTTTTCTCAATGACCGTCGATGTAGTTCCAAATTCCGTTAAGTCAGCTCCAGCGCAAAATCCACGCCCTGCCCCACAAACAACGATTGCATCAATAGAAGGATCTTCATTCACAATGTGAACATAATGATATAATTGGTCTCGTATTTCTACATTGAATGTATTTAAAGCATCAGGTCTATTCAGCGTTAAAATTGCTATATTTTCATCTTTTTCCATTAAAACCGCACTATTATTCATCTTCCATCCTCCATTCTCACGTCCACGGATAGTATCAAAATTCTTATGTTTATTTCCCCGTAAATTGTGCAGGACGTTTCTCTAAAAAGGCCTGTACGCCTTCCATTCGATCTTCGCTTGTGGATAATAGCATATAGATATCTAATTCCAAACGCAATGCTTGTTCAAATGACAACTCACTGCCCCTTAACAAACATTCCTTCGTATATTGCATAGATAGACTAGATAACTTGGCAAGCTCTTGGGCTTCTTGACATGCCGCTTCCCAAACGGATTGTTTATCTACAATTTTATTGATTAGTCCCAACTGCTTCGCCTCTGATGATTGAATAACTTCTCCACCAAGCAGCATAGACATTGCAGGCCCTTTCCCTATAATACGTGGTAGGCGTTGCGTAATCCCCCCTGTTGGAATTAGGCCGTGTTTAGATTCAGGAACTGAAAAAAAAGCCGTGTCGGATGCATACCTTACATCAGCAACACATGCTAAACTAAGCCCTAGTGAAGAGCATTCTCCTTCAATTGCTACAATAACCGGATGTGGAATACGCGCCCATTGTTCAATTGCATTGTTAGACAGGGCAATAGTTGCATATAGATCATCTTCTATTGTCGGGTTTTCTATTTGAGGGTTCCAACAGCTAAAACTTTTTCCCCGAGCCCCTAGAACAACTACTTTAATATCTTCACGATGTGATAACTCTGTAGCTATTGCTGCCAACTCTTGAGCCATTTCTGCATTTAATACATTTCCATTTTCCCCATTGTTTAGTAAAACTTGGGCAACTTCGTTTTCAATAGATACATCAATAATACAATATTTCATAGCGGTCACCCTTTTTTCTTTTTTTTATTTCATCATTATGTTCACCGAGCAGTGGTGCTGCCAATTTAGAATGTCTCTCCCAGCCTTCACTTTTCCACGGCATTCCTAGTGTTGGTTCCCCTTTTATGCCAATGTAGAAGTCTAATCTTAGATTTCTCACTAAATCGGCTATTGATTGTTCAAAAACTTTTTTATCTGGTGGCTGTGACTTATTCCCTTCTATTATACGGTCTCCTATAAATTGAATGGCTGTTTCATATTGTGATACGTCAATGGTAAACCCTGCTCCATATATGCTTCTAGAGAATAAAGTAGCCCCTAAAGCAAAAGCGCCGTGTATCCCAGCTCCAATATCACTAATCGAAAATCCAGGAAGCCACGGAGTTTCATCTTGATAAAATGTAAGGGAAGCAATGCCAGACATCGCTTCCAAAGTTGGTCCGTATCCCACGAAATCCCTGTAGGGTCCTGTCTGGCCAAATGCAGAAAGTGAGATAATGATGAGTTGTTCATTTCTCTGTCGTAAAACTTCTGACGTCAATCCGAAGTTCTTCATTACACGCGGACTATAGTTTTCAATGAGTACATCGCTTGATTCAATCAAATCCATTAATATTTCTTGATCTGATTCCTTTCGTAAATCAAGTGTAACTCCTTTTTTATTACGATTTAGTTCCCTAAAAAAAGGAGCTTGATTATCTTGATTCGCACGAATGCCGTCTGGACGATGGGGAGCCTCCACTTTAATAACTTCTGCACCTTGATCAGCTAATAGTCGAGAACAGTAAGGACCAGACCACATACTAGTTAAGTCGATAATGCGAAGTTTATTCCAAGATTCAACTGGTGGTTTTGAATATGAAGTTGAACTGTTTAATTGGTGCTTCGAAATTTTAAAAGGAGGTAGAATGTACTTCCCCCCATTTTTATGGGATATAAGTTGTCTATGTTGTAATTGAGGACAGTCATCTAATTCTTCAAAAGTTTGCACTTTCCCAAAAGGCATTCTAAACGCTTGACCAGTTTCAAACAGTTCTTCCTTTGTCATTTTTTTGGACCAACCCAATATCAAACTTTCTATTTCTTCATAGTGATTTAAACGACCATCATTTGTATTCCAATGGGACTTATTTTCCACTCCCATCCATCGTGTGAATAAATCCCATTGCTCATCTACAGGCGCTCCAATAAAAGCATTTCCATCAATGGTTGGAAAGATAGCCATTGGCGCCATATACCGGTGGCGATTTCCTACTCTATGGTGAACTATTTGCGCTGCTTTAAATTTTGAATAAGCACCCTCTAAAGCACTAACCGCGATTATCAATGCGTCTATATAAACTTCCCTACCCTTATCCGTCCAATTTCTTTCTAATAACGCAAACAGGCCAGCTGTGGCTGCATGGGCTCCAACTAAATAAGCAGCTGGATAGCCCCCAATCGTTAGGGGCTCCTTTTCGGGATCTCCTGTGGAAGTTCTCCACCCAGCTATCGCTTGAAGTGATTGTTCTTCGTCAACATCTACTTCTTCGGGAAATTGAATCGTTATACAAACAAGATCTTCTTTTTGATTCAAAATTTGGATCGCTTGCGAACTGAGCTGCTGTCCACATGAGTGGCTATCTTTTATAATTAAATCCCATTTTTGTTCAGAAAGAAGGGAACGAATAGCGGCATCTTTTTTAGATGGATTGGAATAATAAAGTAAATATTTATTATCATCTCTAAAAAGATTCGGATAATAGACTGTACTCACTATTTTTGTAACGGCTGCCCCACTTGAAGCGAATAGTTTACTTGCATAACTTCCGGAAGGGCCATTTGTTACATCTAAAATCCTTAAATCTTTCAACAAATAATGTGTACAGTCATTCCCCATATAGATCACCTCATTATCGCAATCAATTTATACTAAACTTCATTATTTTAATCAGCTGTCGGTAATGAAACTGGTTGTTTTATTTGCATTTCTTGCTCGCAACATTGAACCGCTCCTTCACCTGATTTTGTACATAATATTTCCCCACCACATACTTTACATTCAAATCTTTTTCCTAGTTGATTGGCCATTTTGATTATCTCCTTTTTCATCTTACAGTACTTTAATGCCATTCAATTTTTATATTCACTTCTTTTCTAGCTGCTTCTGACAGCATTTCAAAACAGTTTGGGGTGGTGCTTTTGTAACGATAAATTCACTCTTACAAGTAGCACACATATATTTAGTTCCAACCTTTACGTCCATTATAATTCTCTTCCTTTCCCGTTATAGCATAGGTTTTATACGGTGGTCATTGCTCCAAGTGGCACTGAACCAATAATATTTTCTACTTTTAGCGCGTCAATTTCTTCTTTCGTTAATTTCAATATTTGGCTAAGTACATAATCATTATGTTGACCTAAAATGGGGGTAGGGCTTTTATGTTGAACACGTTCGCCAGAAAACTTTATTGGCCAAGCAGGATATTTATGCGTACCAGTAATATCGTGTGTAACTTCTTGGTACATATCTTGTAAAAAAGGATCGTTTTCCATTTCATTCACATTTAATACAGGACCTGCGTTGACACCTACTGATTGTAATAAATTTGTAGCTTCATAATTTCCAAATTGATGTGTCCAGTTTTCCACCAAAGAATCTAATTCGTCTTGATGTTGACAACGCTCTTCTGCAGTTTGAAAACGTTCTTCTTTTGACCATGTTGGCTCACCAATCGCTTTGCAAAAGTTTTTCCATTCTTCTTCATTTGTAACCGCGATCGCTACCCATGAATCTTCTCCTTTACTCCGATAGATACCATGAGGTGCCATATTAGGTTGACGATTACCCAAACATCCCCAGTTATTTCCATTCAAGGAAACATCCAAAAGAGGTTGACCCACTAAATTGATACACGTTTCAACTTGGGCTACTTCTATGAACTGACCTCTTCCAGTTTTTTCTCTATATTCTAATGCAGACAATAGAGCAAACACTGTATGTGATCCAGAAATAACATCCCCTGTACCTGAAATAATTAGTGGCTTTTCTCCCTCATACCCATTTGTTTGTGCGATCCCTGACAAGATCTCAAAAGTATAGGCAAATCCCGGTTGTTCGCCATAAGGTCCGGTTTTACCGTATGCAGGCATAGAAAGCATAATTATTTTCGGATTGATTTCTTTGATCATTTCATACGTAAGGCCAAATTTCTCCATTACTTTAGAAGTGAAATTCTCAATAACGACATCGCTTTCTTTTAATAGACTTTTGAAAATTTCTATACCTTTAGATTCGTTTAAATTTAATGTGATACCCATTTTGTTCATATTGGCAGCATTAAATTGAGGTCCTAATTCCCACCAGTCTTTCCCGGGTTTAGTTGATACAAATCTAAATCCATCCGGAGCTTGAATCGATTCTACTTTAATAACTTCTGCTCCCTGGGCTCCTAAATATGACGTACAAAATGGACCCGACCACCACATGGAAAGATCTAAAATTCGAATGCCTTCTAATGGTAATGACATGAGTATTTCTCTCCCTTCATATGAAACCACATGTAATATCCATCAACCAAGAAATCAAATAACACCTTTGGCTTTCAGTTTTTGTAGTTTGGATTTAGATAATCCCAATTCTTGATCATAAATTTGATGATTATGTTCACCTAAAAGTGGAGCAGCACTACGAATTGTCCACGGTGTTTCGGACATACGGAAAGGAGCGCCTGGCTGAACGACTTTCCCCATTTCAGGATGATCGACTGAAACGAAGACGTTTCTCTCGACATACTGAGGGAAAGAAAGCATTTCTTCAAATGTGGGGACGGGAATGACAGGAACTTTCCATTCCCTTCCTTTTTCAAGCACTTCTTCTTTCGTATGTTGCATTAACCATTCATCTAGCACTTGCTGGAATTCTTGTTGATGTTGCAAACGATCATACAAGAGAATAAATCGTGGATCTTCCATCCATTCGTACTTTTCAATCATGCAGCAAAAGTCTTGCCAGTGTTGACCAGTCAATAAAGATATTGCGATATTGCCATTTTTGCACCGTTCTATACTCGGTAACATTACAAAACGCTTTGGCGTTTTAACAGGACTGGTAGGATAGGAATCTTGAACTGTGGGATAAGCACGTTGAAGCATGCCAACCTCAACAGTGGAAACGTCTATATGTTCACCTTTATGACTTTTCCGTCTACCTAAAACTGCTGTCATCGTGGAAAACGCTGCAAATGTACCCGAAATATAGTCTAATAATCGAAGTGGACCACCTGCTCTAAGTGGTTGTCTAGTACTCTCACCTATTGAACTTACCCACCCGCTCATCGATTGTGCAATAAGTTCCGTGGCATGATAGTCTCGATATTTACCTGTTTGGCCAAAATTAGAAATTGAAGTCATAATTAGACCAGGGTTTAAGTCACGCAAAGCTTCATAGCCAAGACCTAATTGTTGCATGACACCAGGTTTAAAATTTTCCACAATAATATCTGCTTCAGAGATTATTTTTTTCGCGATTTCAATACCACTTTCAGTTTTCAAGTCTAGTGTTATACCAATTTTATTGTTATTCAAATAATTGAATAATCCACTCTTATTGAGATCAGGTTTATTCCCAGGGAACGGACCCTCTAATCGTGAAGGGTCTCCCAATCCAGGCTGTTCAATCTTTATTACTTTTGCACCCATATCTGCTAGTAACTTTGTACAATAAGGTCCTGTAATATTTTCTGATAAGTCAATAACTGTAAGTCCAGTTAGGGCTTGCTCTTTCATATTATCCCACCCCTGAATCATGTATTTTGTTCAGTTAACCTATTCAATCAATTACGTCTTTATTTTTGAGTTTGTCGATAATCATTCCTTATAACTAGTGACACTCACACGAAATATTAACTTACTTCAGCCAAAGCTTGAAACTCCCACTGAAGTAAATTAAAAGAACTACGCGTTGTACTCCCTTTACGAATGTATTACTTCAGCAACTTTATTAGTCTTAAAAGTTGAAGCGATTTTCTTTAGATGTATAGGCGCTGATCCAAGTTCGACTTCCATGCTTTTAAACCTTCTAAAAGCAAACTGGAGAGGATAATCCATATCGATACCCATACCTCCGTGGAGCTGATGAGTACCTACCAGGACCTTTTGGCCTTCTTTGCATAACCAAGCCTTTGCAACTGCAATCTCTTTTTCAGCGGACATTCCTTCATTTAATCTCCATATAGCTTGTAGTGCAGCCAGCTGACCGCCTTCTACGATTGTATAAATATCAGATAAACGATGTTGGACAGATTGGAAGCTACCAATCGGACGGTTAAATTGTGTTCTTTCTTTTACATAGTCAGTTGTAAGATCTAATGCACGGCGAAGTAAGCCAGCCATTTCAACACATTGCAACGCTGTGGCCAATTGATTTAATTTGTCTACAGCTGCCCATCCTTCATTTTCGTTACCAAGTAGATCATTTTTCGTTAATTGTACATTTTGAAACTCTACTTCAAACAATTTATCAGAACCAATGGATTGAAGTGCTTGTTTCTTAATTGTTGCATCATTTTTAACAAGGAATAGACTGAGTCCTTCTTTACTACCATCTTCTTTATTATCAGTTCGTGCTAACGTTAGAAAATAATCTGCCGTCTCGGCAAATTTCACGAATAACTTTGTACCGTTCAGCGTATACCCATCGCCACTCTTACTCGCTCGGGCTTTTACATAACTCAAATCATAGTGGGCTTGTGATTCGATCATAGCGCCAGTAACAATACTTTTGCCTTCGATGATTTGTGGCAAAAGCGCCTTTTTTTGTTCTTCTGTACCAAAGTTTAAAATTGGTAAGACACCATTAACAAGTGTAGAAACAAATGGTGCGGAAAACATTGCTTTCCCAGCTTCTTCAACGATAATTGATAAATCCATTAAATCGCCATCAATGCCGCCATATTCTTCAGGGACGATTAGTCCTAAAAATCCTAAATCGGCAAGCTCTTGATAGAATGAAGGTGAATATTGTTCTTTACTTTTTTCAAATTCTGTTAAAGATGGCGTTGTGCATTTTTCTTCAAAGAATTTTTTGGCTGTACTTTTAAAAATCACTTGATCTTCCGTCATTGAAAAATCCATAAGCTGGGCACCTCTTCCTTTAATTATTTATCCGTTTAAATTTAACGAGTGCTGTATCTTCGAAAACTTGATCTACTACAGCTTCAACAGGCATTCCAATTTCAATTTCATGTGGCTCGCAATCTACCATATTAGATATAATGCGTACTCCTTCTTCTAACTCAACAAGAATGACCCCGTAAGGCGTTTTAAATCCTGGATGTACAGAACGATGATAAATTACGTAACTATGAATAACACCCTTACCTTCTGATGGTACCCAACCTAAATCGAAACTATGGCAGTTCGAACAGACTACCCGCGGAGGATGTGAATATGTTTGACAATTATTGCATTTCTGTAAGTGGAGTTGTTTTTCCTCTTGCAACAACCTCCAAAATTTTTCTGTATCTTGACTCATCATTGGTTTTGGAGTTGGAACTCCCACTTCGCTATATTTAACCATATACATTACCTCCTTCTCAAAATAAGTCCGCTTGATGGGACACCTAATCCACCTGTTACTAAAGAATATTCGATATCATTGATTTGTGTCGTAGAAGTACCTCTTACTTGGCGAACACCTTCTGCGATTAAGTTCATGCCATGAATGTATCCTTCAGACATAAGTCCACCTGATGTATTAATCGGTAGTTCTCCATCCGGTCTAATACGGTGGCCTCCTTCTATATAATCGACCCCTTCTCCTTTGCCGACAAACCCTAACGCTTCAAGTTGCATTGGCACAAGAGGACTGAATGCATCGTAAAATTGAGCAACATCTATTTCTTTCGGAGTAATACCTGCCATTTCAAAAAGCTTTTTGCCATAGGCTTCCACTTCATGAAGAACCGTGATATCTTCTCGTGCATAAGACGTCATCACTTCTCCATTTGTGGACATCCCTTGGATTGCTCCTGAAATATATGCGGGTTTGTGTCTCAAGTCTTTTGCCAAATCTGCTCGTGTCACAATTATAGCCACGGCGCCATCAGTACTTAGGCAGCAATCATGTCTACGCAATGGTTCAACATTGATTGGAGAGTTCATATATTCATCAAGTGATAAAGAACGACTATGGAAGATTGCTTTTGGATTTCTGTTGGCATTCTCACGATTCACTAATGCAACGTGTGCAAGCTGACCATCTTTAATGCCGTATTTATGGTTATAGCGCTGTGCAAACATTGCAACCCATGAAACTGGCGTGAGTAAGCCATATGGATGATTCATCCCCATATATACATCTTGAGACACCCTTGTTGGTTCAAAGTCTCCATATGTTACAGGTCCGGAAGCATCTCGTATTGAACGGTAGCATACAACCGTATTTGCCATACCTGATTCAATAGCCGCTACGGCATGAGCAATAGTGGCACAGCTTCCTCCTCCACCATATGGCGCTTTACTAAAAAAACTTAAATTTGGAATTCCTAATTGCCTAACGACTTCAATTTGTTCTGCTGTGTCCATAGAATAATTCACCATGCCATCAATATCAGAAACTTTTATCCCTGCATCTTTTACGGCATCTAAAATAGCTTCAAGTGCCATTCGCAATTCGCTACGGCCGCAATTCTGACTGAATTCAGTAGCACCTAGGCCAATAATAGCTGTTTTCTCTTTTGGATTTCCCATTTATACTTACCCCCTGATTGGTAGTGATATAATTACTTTTCCTTTTGCATGATTACCTTGTTTATTTTTACCCAAGTATTCAATTTCAACTAAGTGATCGTCATTTTCTTCGAACTTCTTTGAAACTTTTCCTGTCAGTTCAAGAATGTCACCTGGATAATTAGGTACAGCTAAACGTAATTGAATGCTTTTTAGTTCGCCAGCTGGTCCTGTCCAGTCTGTAATATATTTTCCAATCAAACCGTTCGTCGTCAGTATGTTCATAAAGATATCATCTGCACCTGCTCTTCGTGCAGCATGATAGTCATGATGCACGTCTGAATAATCGCGTGTAGCTGAAATAGCTCCACCTGACACTAGAGCTGCTGTAATTTGTCTTTTATGAACAGGTAATTCATCTCCGACTTTCACATCATTCCAATTAAGAACAACAGGTTTAGTTTCAATCATTTTGCTTCCTCCTTCATTGCTGCAATTGAGTTATAGACTAAAATCGTAAATGTTTGCTGACAAACAACTTCATCATTTTGATTAATGAATTTATAAGCAAAAGTTACAAAGTAACCTGGTCCACGAGCTGTTTGTTTTTCAGCCGAAATTTCTTTCACAGACATAATTTGACTTATTTGATCGCCAGGCTTCATCGGTGTGAAATATTCTTGGTTTTGCTCAGTAGCAACGATCGTTGAATATCCTTCTTCGGCCATCACCTTAAGCAAACTCTCCATCGAGTTCGGATCTCTTTCAGGCTTCGGCCATAAAGGATTCATCGTATATACTTGTACTTGCATAGGCGGTGCGATAACGCCTTCATATTTTGTGTTTTTAGCATATTGAGGATCTGAATATAGTGGATTTGTATCCTCCATCACTTCAGTCCAATGTCTAATCATTTGTTCACAAACTGCATCAACACCTGCTATTCTTTCTGAATCTAAGCCGATATAGCTGTTAAGTACTGCCTCTGCAATAGCCATTAATTCATCCCCCTTAGGTTATATTCGAAAAGTTGAAAACGCATACAATGTTAACTCATACTTTTTTCCATACCGAGCCCAAAACGAGCGACCAAATCACGCATAACGTCATTTGCCCCTCCACCAAACAAGAGGACCAATGCCGCTTTTGTTAGTGGTGTTACTTTACCACCCAACGCTGCATACTTAGAGTCTATATCCAGTTGACCAAACATATTGAGGATTTGCATACAAACGTCGTATGTTTTTTGATTCAACTCTGCAGAAAATACTTTATTCATAGAAGGACGGTAATGTGCCGCTGGTTCATTTTCATGCGCCCATGCTGCACGATAGTTAAGGAGTCGCAAGACTTCGAGATCTACCGTCAAATCTGCAAGACTGTTACGAACCCACTCATTATCTATTACAAGAGAACCATCTATTGTTGTTTCGTTTGCCCATACGATAATTTCTTCTACAGTACGCTCCATTTCAGAGTAAGTAGACAACATTAATCGCTCTAGTGAAAGCTGGGAAGTTATATATTGCCAACCTTTATTTTCTTCTCCTACAATCGCATCTAATGGAACACGGACATTGTCGTAAAACGTTACATTTGTATGTGCCCCGCCACCCATTAATTCCATTGGTGTATAAGAGAATCCTTCTGCTGTTGTTGGTACTAGAAAAATTGAGATTCCTTTATGTTTAGGTGCATTAGAATCTGTTCGAGCAGCTAGCCAAATATAATCAGCAATATGTGCATTCGTTGTAAAAACTTTTTGTCCGTTGATGATATAAGAATCGCCATCACGAATTGCAGTAGTCTCAAGTGCTGCAAGATCGGTACCCGCTTGTGGTTCTGAATAACCAATTGCGATTTCTACTTCGCCTTTTAGAATTTTAGGTAGAAAATAATCTTTCTGCTCCGAGGTTCCAAGTTTCATTAGCGTTGGCCCAACCGTTTCCAATGTAATGAAAGGAATATTAACTCCAGTACGGTTGATCTCTTCTAAGAAAATATACTGTTCTAGCGGAGTTTTGCCCTGACCACCATATTCTTCTGGCCATCCGACACCTAGCCAGCCATCATCTCCAAGATCTTTAATATATTGTTTCCAAAGAGGACCTCCCTCAGGCTTCTCTTTTAATTCTTCTAGCATGTCTTGCGAAATATGACCTTCCAAGTAATTTCGTATTTCATCTTTTAACTGTTGTTGTTCTTCGGTTAAATCAAAACGCATTCTCTTCACCTCATTACATTATTTTTGAATATTTCGTTAACTTACATTAAAACAATTTATTTAGTTATAGTTTTCATTAACAGGAATATACCGTTCCCGAAGTTCTTTTTTTAATATTTTCCCTGTGGAAGTACGTGGTAGACTTTCAACTATGACGATTTCTGAAGGTACTTTAAAACTTGCAAGACGACCTTTGCAAAATTGGATCAATTCCTCTGCGGTTGGATGCGCTTTTAATTCATCTAGCACTATCACAGCCATGATTTCTTCTCCCCATTCCAAACTAGGGATCCCAATAATGGCTACATCAGAAAGCGCAGAATGGGATAATAACACATCTTCAATTTCTGCAGGAGATATATTTTCCCCGCCTCTAATAATCATGTCTGAACTTCTTCCACCTAAAAATAAATAGCCTTCTTCGTCGATCCAACCAACATCTTCTGTATTTACCCAACCGTCAACAAGCGTTTCTTTCGTAGCTTCTTGACGCTTCCAATAACCTTTCATCGATCTCTCAGATCGAACATAGACATTGCCGACGACATTCTCGCCAACAGGTTGTTTTTGATCATCTACCACCATGATATCTACTCCTGGTAAAGGTTTTCCTACAGAAGATAAGCGTTTAATTTTTTTCTCTCTTTCTTCTTTTGATCCTGTGAGCTTATGATCTTCAGGTCCTAATACAGAAACTGTGGAAGTTGTTTCTGTCATGCCGAACGCATTGGCGAAATCAGTCGTTGTTGGAAAAGATTCAATTGCTTTTAAAATAACCGGCAGAGGCATTTGTGCAGCACCGTAAGAAAGACTTTCTAAGCTACTGAGATCTCTATTTCCAAATTCCGGATGATCTAAGACCTGTTTCATCATAGTAGGTACTAAAAATGCTTGCGTTGCTTTTTCTCGTTCGACAGCATACAGCCATTTTCCAGCATCAAATTGGGGCATTAATATTAAGCGACGTCCAGTGTAAATTGAATTACAAATGCTCGTTGCTCCTGCCACATGATAGTTGGGAATGCAGATGACCGAAGATCCCCGGTCACTACCGTCTGCTACTTCTGAATGATTCATAACATAAGTTGTCAGCTGCCCGTGTGTGAGCATGACACCTTTAGGTTTACTAGTCGTTCCACTTGTATAAAGCAAGATTGCCAAATCAGTAGACTCTACATCTTCAAATCCTCCATAACCATCTACTACTTGTCGTTTCAATTCATCATAATTTTTATGTCCTTCAGTGGTTCCTCTAATAGAAATAGTTTCCTGAATGCCGCTATTCTCTATCACCGGATTTATTAATGCACTGTAGCGACTTTCGAAAATCAGAACCTTCACTCCTGCATCTTCGACCATGAAAGCCAGCTCTTCAGCTTTAGCCCGGTAATTGATCGGTACTATGACAGCACCTAGTTGGAACGCAGCATAAAACACTTCAATTACTTCTGGACAGTTAGTGGTGATTAGTCCGATTCTATCTCCCTTTGATATTCCAAGCGATGATAAGAAAGCGGCCGCACGACTAGATTGTTCAGTTAATTGACCATAAGTTAACCGCTCTTCGTCGAAAGTAATGATTTCTTGTTCAGATACTATACTTGAAGCGATTTCTAGTAATAAATAAGCATTCATTAGTACTTCCCCCCTTCTAGTTTTGTCATCGGAAATTGCTGTTCTTTTAAAAATTTAGCAATAGCTAGATTTACTATAAAGAAAGTCGTGTTAATAAGTACTGCTTTCTAAATTCTTCAAAATAACCATTGCATTGCTTATATAGTAATATACAATTGCTTATATGGCAATACTGAATTTTCCAAACTTTCAGAGTAGTGTTACCGAAAAGTCTATGAGCAGGCTGATTTGATTGATTGATTGATTGATGGGTTTCTTAGGCTTGGTTTATGGGGTATAATTCAATTAGTGGAGGGATTGCATATGCAAAAGAAAAAAGTAGACAGGCGAGTTGTGAGAACCAAAAAAGTTATGAAAGATTCCCTAATTTCACTTCTTAACGAAAAGGATCTATCCCTTATTACAATAACAGATATAGTAGATCGTTCCGATGTAAATCGTTCGACTTTTTATGCACATTTTCAAGATAAAGAAGACTTTATTGATTGTTTAATAGACGAGTTGATTCAAGGATTGATTGATACTTTTCAACACACATCGGTTGAGGATAAAAACGTCGATAGTTTTCCATATCGCTTTACAATAGAAGCCATGTTCACTTATATATATATCAATTCTAATTACTTTAAAGTTTTACTTCTTACAACAAAAGTTCCCCGTTTTACGCCAGAGTTATATGCACGATTGTATAAATACTCTTTGTCGCATATAAAAAAACTACCCGAAACTGAAACGAAATTAGATGTACATGTTGGCTTGTATGCCAATTATTTATCATCTACATTTATCAGTTTTGTTCATTATTGGTTAGTAGATCGAGAACAAAAATATTCTCCAGAATATATTTCAAACGAATTTATTAAAGTTATTATTTCAAATCCACTGGCTACTTATATAAAAGAGAGTACTTCTGACTTATAGGTTTTCAGGTCGGATATTTCTTTTCTATTTCCAACACTGTTACAGTCATTCATCCTTTATAAAAAACTTTCCAGACATATAAGAAGAATCTGTTGTATTTCCGCCATTTAAAGGAAAACTAGTGATTGTGTTTCTAGTTTTCGCCCTCTATAATTTATTAATATCCATTTTTCGAAAATATCTATTGCGAATATCGCAATAGGAGAAAGGAATAGCGCTAGCAGTTAAACGAAATAATGAAAGCGTTTACAACACATGGATTATGTTTCTGTTTATTGTTAGAACTACGCTTATACAAAAAAAATATTGGGGGAAGTAAAATGGACGTAACTGTAACTAAAGCAAGTAAGACAACAAAAGAACAATGGATACAATATCTCGCATTAGTATTTAGTGCCTTTATTGCAGTTGAAGCTATGGCTTTCCAAGCACCTGCTGTACCTGTTATTTCTATGCATTTTCAAATCCCTTCTCATTTAGCAGGCCTTATTGTTTTATCGTTTTATATTATGTCGGCTACCCTCTATCCAATAACGGGCAGGTTGGCAGATAAATATGGACGTAAAAAAGTACTACTAATAGGCATGCTCATTTTCGCAATTTCTGAATTTGCTGCAGCGGTTAGCCCAACGTTTTCTTTTTTAATTGTAGCTAGAATGTTCCAAGGCGTTGGTGTAGCTTGTATTTTCCCGATCGTCATTGCATTTATCGGTGTAATCTTCCAAGAGGATAAACGGGGGATGGCATCTGGAGTTTTCAACTCTGTCCAAGCGATTGGTGCTATGTTAGGCGCAGGACTTGCTGGGTTTTTAATCAAAGTTTATGGTTGGCCCGTCATTTATTGGGTTAGTGGCGGCTTAGCTACACTTGGTTTTATTGTTATTTTAATCTTCGTTAAAGAGTCAAAAGGTGTTGTAACAGGTAAATTAGATTACTTAGGCAGTATGATGCTGTTTATTATTGCGGGGACTATTTTATCTGTCTCTACACTAGTTGGACAGTTTGGATTTACGTCTCCAATTACACTCATTACTTTAGGAGCGGGTCTGCTAACTATTTTCCTTCTCTGGATATATAGCAACCGAATTGCAAACCCCATTATAGAATTATCTTTATTAAAGAAGAAAGCTTTTGCAATAATCATTTTGATTTATTTAATTTATACAGCTGCTATGCAATTGTTGCTATATTCAATGAGCTTCTTCCTCACTTTGCGTCCTGACGGTGATGTTGCTCATAGTGGATTATTTTTCATGTTCAACTCTGGTGCAGCAGTAATTGGTGGTTTAATTGTAGGTAAGTTGGCCGATAAATTGAACAACAAAAAGCTATTAATTGCTACTTTCACATTCCCATTAGTCGCAATGATTTTATTTACAAGAATCGATGCATTTACACCTATTTCTACAATCCTGTTGATAGCAGCGTTTTTCGGTATCGGTGCCGCGACGGCCATTATTATCAAATTCGCTTTACAAAATATACCTTCTACAAAATATGGATCCGGTTCTGGGTTATTGGCTATTGTCCGGGATTTTGGAGCTCCACTTGGTTCCACAACAGGTATAGTAATGTTCTCTCATTTTAATAGCAATGCAAAAACCTCATCTTTAGTACAACAAGCAACAGATGCTGGCGTATCCCCAGAGTTAATGGGTGCAGTAGAACAGGCTGCCGTTACAAATGGCGCAACAATTAGTGAAGCCTTAGCTACTGAACTAACTACGTTAGGTATAAAATTTGAAGATCTAATATCAACAGCTCTCGGACAAGGAGCAACTGAAGCTGTTCAAAATCTATCATACACAGTGGCTGGTTTCTTCGTTGTAATTCTGTTACTAGTCATGATGATTCCACAGAAGAAAGAAACCGCCACTGTGATTGCAGCTATTCCTCTTGATGAGAGTTTGAAAACAAATTAATCTTATAATACACACTAAAAAACGAATGATTGTAAACGTTTCACTTCAACGTTTACAATCATTCGTTTTATTTTAATTGAGTTCCGTTTTCACTCTGTTACGTCCCAGAAGGGATTCGAACCCCCGACCTACGCCTTAGGAGGGCGTTGCTCTATCCAGCTGAGCTACTAGGACATGATAGAAATGAGAAACACTTCGATCCATATGCTGATTCAAAGTGTTCTCATGCTTATGATTAATCGTTAGCTGTACCATCATAATCGTCATTAAACCATAATTGCTCTTCATCGTCAACATCGCCATTATAGTTGATCAAAATCTCTTCTCCAGCTTTAATATCTTTGTATGCAAAGAAATCAAATGTATGATGATCAAAATTAATATCATAGGTCGCATTTGGTTCATAGGAATGATTAAATAACATTCCGTAGCCAAGCAGGACAGCCGTATGGTTTTCTCCATATTCGAAAGCATAGTCAGCTAGAACGGTTTTTTCAATATGTTGATGTTGTTCATTTGGATAGGAAATCACTGGCGCCTCGTGTAACAGCTGCCCTTTTTTGATATCGCATTTCGCGAATACGCCCCTATTGAATTCCCCTTCGCCAATTGGAGAAAGTTTTACTTCTATCACATCTTTCACCTACTCGCCTGTAAATTATACTTGGCAAGTATACCATTAATTCAACCAAATTGCTGATTTCTTTTCTTAAACTAGAAGCTAAACTCTATCCTTCTGGGAATAGAGTTTAGCTTTCATTGTGTAACGAAAAGTCTTTATCCACTTCCTGCTTATCATAATCAAGAATCCAGTCAGTATATTGTTCATAGAGAAAGCGAATGGACTCCCTATCAGACGCTATGATATCACACCCGCGATCGTCATATAGGTGATAAATAATATTCTTTGATTGATTAATAAAAAATATATCATAACCACTTCCAGAATTCTGTTTTAAAATTGTTGTGGGACTGTCGAAATCTTCGTAACAAATCGCTTTCAGCAATTGTTTATATCGAATATCCTGTCTCTTACAAGAAAGTGAAAAACGATGCGTTACAAGCTTTTCTTCCTCATCACCATGGAAATTAGGAATCGTAGAAAATCGTAATGTATATAGCAATTGTTTTCGTTTTACATACTTGGAATAGACATTCAACGGTTTTTTACGTAGAAAATGATTGGTTGTATGAACATCTGTGACTAGTATAATTTCATCTTCGTCTTCAAATACCGCTTCGAATAAAGTACTGGAGCGATGGAATGCTTGTTTTAAAAAATCTGGTTCATCAAATGCAATAGATGCTGAAATTTCAAAGCGTATAGCGCTTTTAGTTTCGTAAAATAGAGCAGGAGCCAGTTCAATCCCAGAGAAATTTTCCGCTAAATATAATTCTAAAGCTTTCATTATTTCACTCTCCAGTATACATGCCTTACTTGACAGCTAATGCGATATCTCTCAGTTCTTTCAGCGCTCCATCAAGATTTCTTGCAAGAAGCTTGGTATCCTCTTCATCACGGCTAAAACTGGAAAAGTTTACTATCAATCGATTCTTCAATAAGACATAAAAAATTCCATAGCCATCTTCTACTACTGGTCCAAACACACAACTTTTGACTTGTGGATGTGTCATATTACTAGTGGAAATAAAATCATGATGCATCTTTAAATAGCCGGGATCAGAAAATAGTGCAGGTGTTTTTTCAATCCCAAGTTCATCTCCAAACATGAAAAAAATTTGTTGTAATCCAAATAGATGTCTTTCCACACCAAACCCTTTTCGTGCTTTATTTAAACGAACGGAATGTGCAGTACTTGCATTTTGCATTAATCGATATACTAGCCGAGGTTCTAGTTGTTCCTCTACTATCGCTTTAGCCAATGTTAAGTTTTCCGTACATGAAGGACGTATGCATTCGGTTCTTCCTTCCTTGAAAGAACGCATCGACACCGCTTCATATGTGCTGTGCATCGTAGAAAAAGTCCTATATTGGGCTACTTGTAGCGCCATATGGAAAAATGAATCCGGACTGAATCCAAGTTGTTTTATTTCATCGATACCAAACGCATCAAAGTTTTGTACTTGAATAAAATAATTTTGAATGGTTTTTTTATTTTCTATTTCCAAAGTACGGAGCTCTTCCAGTAACTCAGCCGAGAGTAGCCAGTCTAGCCTTTTCGCTTTTGGAAGCTCTTCTGTTTCCATGCTTTCCATATTAGTTGAAGTGAGCTGATCTTGTACATATTGTATTACCGCAAAAATCGTAGTTCCATCCACTGCCGAATGCTCCACACAGTAACCTAGCTCACCCGCTTTAGTAATGACGATTTGCAATGTCTTATCAAAGTATTTATTTTTGCCGCTCAGTAATAGATTTTGTATCGCTTCATCAGAATTTGCACTTTCTTTATCTATAGATAGTACAACTAGTGAATTCGCTATGCTTTGCAAACTTTCAGCATTGACTTTAGTTACTGAAAGTTGGCGATAAATATCCGCTGATTTATTTCTAATTGCAGTAGTGAATATCCCTACATTATTTCCTTTCAGTTCGTTTAATGAGAGGATCTCTTCAATTACATTAGATAATGCCTCACTGGAATAAATCATACCTCGTTGATTGGTTACAGGAATTGAGTAGATGTTGCCATTAGTCAACAGGCTAATATGATTCTCTACTTTCGAATATTCCGCGACGTAATGTCTATCCCGGTGAACTTTAGGAATTCGAACTGATCGGAAGATGTTAGGGTATTGGCTCATGTCGAGCGGAATACCCCGAATTATTTCAGGTGCGGCTTTTTCATCCATGATCGAATGATAAAACTCCGCTACGAAGCGACTCACTTTGCCAGCTAACTCTGCTATTGTCAGTACTTGATACTGTTGATTGTCGAGTAAAATATTAAAATTACTGCTTGTATGTAACGGGTCGCGAGATGCCAGATATACATTATCCCAAAAAGGTTTTAGCCAACTGCCTGCAAAATCTTCTTGCCAAATCTGAAGCTTTTCTTGAAGTATTTGCGCTTCCCCGCTTTCTTCAAAAAACTGTTGAATTATTTTCTTTGTCTCTTTGAATTCATCTTCACTAACTAATGCTTCAATCGCTTCTAGCAGTTTATGTTTTGTATCTACGAGCTTAGGAATCGGTACTCGGGGTAAATGTTCTTGGAATTTGAATGTCATCAATAGTAAGAGGAAACCCCTTTCGATTATATTGCCTACACTTTTTTACATAATATTAATATTTTTATATTGGATGATATATAACTATACTATACAGAATATCACAAAAAAGAATCTCCCATCTTATTTAATGGAAGATTCTTATCTTAATCGAGAATTCGCTTACTTATAATGAACACCTAATCCACCGGGAAAAAACTAGACATTATACTTCCAGTGCTCGTTTTTTCTTAATACTAATTAGAGCACCTATTACTACAATGGCCACTAAAACTCCCCAGAAAATCAGTTTCCATTCAGTTGAATGTGGAAAATCAAGTGGTAAGAACCCTAATTTTTCATGTGCTAATGTAAGGACGGTCAACTTGACTCCTACCCATCCGACAATAACGAAAGCAGTTGTCTCTAATTGCGGATAATTAGCTAGCAACTGGACGAACTTATGAGCAGCGAATCGCATAATGACGAGTCCGACTAACCCACCGGCCAACATGACGCTAAACTGACCTCCGTTAATTCCACCTATCACCATATCTCCTAATGGAGGCAATGTGATGGCCAACGCCACTGCAGCAAGCATTGAATCCACCGCGAAAGCTATATCTGCTAATTCTACTTTTAATACGGTCATCCAAAAACCAGAACCCTTAGTCGCTTCCGGTTCAATGGAATGTTCTTTTACCTTTTTCTGATCGTAAATATGTTTGATTGCGATAAACAGTAAGTACGCCGCCCCGAGCGCTTGGATCTGCCATACATTCACTAATAATGTGATCATGAAAAGCGCTGCGAATCGGAATACAAATGCTCCGATTAATCCATAGAACAAAGCTTTCTTTTGTTGCATTTTTGGCAAGTGTTTAACCATAACTGCCATAACTACTGCATTATCTGCAGCTAATAATCCTTCCAACACGACCAATACTAACAAAACCCATGCATACTCCAATAAAATTGCTTCCATTCATCGTCCTCCTCAGATTTTTGCCAACAAAAAAAGACCATTGCCTAATAAAAGGCAAAGGTCTCGCTAAGCAAAATTTTGCTATTACAACCGATGGTATTAAACCATGTACTGACGATTGCAAAATAGGTTTCCCTATAGCTACTCCCCTTTGACAAAAAGTCAAAGTCTATTAAGTTGTACTTGTAGTTTAGCACGTGAATAGTCAATTGGAAAGTAATATACCACTTAACGAAAATAAACAATCATTTTTTCTATATAACATGAAAGCTAATAGGTAGATTATGTAAAGGAATATCAGGTATCATATAAATACAATATAAAAAGTGAGGTTACATACTATATGAATAAAAAACAATTGTGGTGGTCTGGAGCTAGTGCAGCCGTATTACTAATAGCGCTAATTATCGCCATTGTGAGCAATAAAGAAACATCAGAAACTACAATAGACAAGCCAGCGTTAACAGAAACTTTGATACAAGACAAATCAACGGTGCAAGCTGATGAACCTAAACTCACAGAAGATCCCAAGAAGGAACAACATGAAATAAATGAAACTGAAAAAGATGTAAGTGAACCTGAAAAACCAATAAAAGAACAGTCGACGAAACCGTCTACAGGGCAATCCACCACTGGTCAAGATGCATCTTCGGCGCAGTCATCAAAAACCATACCCAAGCCAGCTAAACCAGAAAAACAAACTATCCCGTCAACTACGACTCCTATAACGGACGGTACGTATCAGGTAGGAACCGACATCGCCCAAGGAGAATACCTAGTTTTCTCTAACGGTATTACACTGCTGGAAAATACAAAAGATCAATCAGGAAATCCCGAAAGTATTGTATTTAACGTTGCACTGGATGGACGTTCCCACACTTATGTAACATTACGCGAAGGAGAATATTTTACATTAAAAGGTGGAGAAATGTATCCTGCAGCTTCCGCACCTAGTATAAAACCAGCAAATGGAATATATAAGGACGGCCAATACAAAGTGGGTACCGATCTCCCCGCTGGCTCTTATACTTTGTTGGCAGATGATCAAAGCGATATAGGTTTTTATGAAATTAGTAAAAATAGCCGACAGGATATGATGGATCTTCTCGTAAGTGACGTAGTTGAAGGTGAAACGTCTATCGACATAACGAACGGTCAATATTTGACAATCCGAAATGCCTATTTAGAAGTACAATAAATAGAACACACAAAACCTATGCGGTTTTGTGTGTTCTTTCATTTTGACGTTTCAACGGTCGATTGTAGCTTGAGGATTAATCTGCCAAGTCCGCAACCAAACGCCTTAGTAAAACAATAGTTTCTCTTCTTAAGACTTGTGCGGTTTCGATTTTTAACTCATCTATTTGACCGAACGATGATGTACGAATACTATTCACCCAATGTGTGAGGTACTCAATAACCTTTACTTTATCTACATTTTTTCTCAGTAGACTAGTACCGTTTGCGCTAAGATAATGATAGAAACTACCAAGCGTGACATAGTGGTAGTACTCTTCACTTCCGACTTCGACAGAGGTTAGTCCTGATTCAGGCATCGCTACATCTATTAAAGGCATCGTCTGTTTGGTTGCTCTATTACTAACTAGAACATGCCCTATGAACTCTTCCACTGCCTTTACATAATCAGCTATAATAAAAGTGGCTTTTTGACTGGACTGTTGAATATCCGGCTGAAAGTCATTTTCCAATTCACGCCATTTCACTTCAGCAATCGTTAAGAGTCGTTTCACTTCGTTAGATTTCAACAAACGAGGCCATTGTTTTCCCGCTCTATCAAAGCGTTCTTTCTCTTCCTCACTGAAAATCAGCGTACTATGAGAATGAAGTGATGTAAAGGTCTCTTCCAGCAGTGTCAATGCCTGTTTATAATTGATTGGTTCTAGATCATATTGCTCAGACTTTTGTATGATTGCTTCCACATTCGGAGATAAATCATTTAAGTAGAACTCAGTCAGAAAATCATCTAATTGAATCAAGGCATCTGAAATCATAATTTCGCGGTATTCGATTCCTACAGTAGGTACCAAAGATAGAACACGGTTTCTTAACTTCATGCCTTCATTGCCTAATTCCCAGCCGATCAATAAATTCAAGGCTGGTTCTTTTGTGTTGCCTTCTTCTGACGTTAATGTCTTATCCGCTTTATAAAAGCAAATCATTGCGTTCAGTAAATTTCTTAATATGGCGTCTTGATCTTCAAATGGTAATTCAGAAAACTTCGCTGTACACATTTCTTCAATTCCACATTCATAAAAGAAAAAATTGAAATCAGCTTGTATAAAGGAATCTTCATGAATCTTTCCACCATGTTGCTCTTCAATAACATTTTTCATTCGTAATATGTATTCGGAAATCTTCGTTAGTTGAGAAACGATATCCCCTTTATATTTTTCGATGCGATATTGAATTGCTTGCAAATCACCGTGCAGAACATGAACCGCGTGGTAATCAAATGCGGACTTAGAAAGGTTCACCAAGCTAATGACAGTTGGAATATCATTCAAGTCGAATAGATCTTTGAATGTAATATAGAATTCCAGACCAATACTGTGCATCTCTTTGTATTTCATCATATGAATCAAGCGTTCACAAAAATTTCGCTTTGTTGCAAAGTCAATCATTGTACCATTATGAACCACTTGTAAAAACAGATCGTATAGATTCATGATGGTCTTTTTCGTCACGCTCTCCAAAATATCCGGATCACGCGTTTTATCCATCAGTACACTAAGTTCATTAAAGTACCTAGCAAGCGTCTGCATATGATCAGCACGTGTATTATTCATTGTTGCGCATAACGGATATATTTTTGAATTGAACAGCTGCCAAGATTCCGCGACATGTCCTTCGTTATTAAAGAAATAGAACCAAAGATGGTATCGCCAATCCCCTTTTGCCCTTGTATCCTGATCCAGCTCAAACGGATCGAAATCTTCACCATAAGCTAGCGCTAGTAATGTTTCATTGTATTGACTCGCTAGTGTAATCTCACTTTCATACAAGTCAGATAGTTCCACAAGTAATGCGTATCGTTCATCTTCCCTACATGCATTCATCACTTTTGTAAAGGAAGGATGGTCGATGACATGACAAACATCTAAGTGACGCCCTTTAAGCAACCACTGACGCAACATATAATCCAAAAACTCTTCTGAATCTAAATAAGCCCCAAAATGCCGGGCTGAAAATTCCTGATAAATATCCAAACTATTTCCCCCTTAACATCTGCCAACGTGTTGATCTGTACGAATAACAAACTTCATTTTAAGAATAATAAAGTTTGAGCTATCCTTATCATATCGCGATTACCCTTTTTTCTCTACCTAGAATTACAGTTTCAAAAAATGAACATCAACGGTTATCTACATATATTTTATTAAAGACAAAGATATAGAGCATTTCCTTAAGATAGGAAATGCTCTATATCTTTAAACTTTTTTATTATAACTTGTTAAATTAACCGTCTGCAGTTGAAATGTCTTTTTTTTCTAATCTACTGGACTTACAGTATCTTCATCCATTTTGTATTCTAATATATCGCCTGGCTGACACTCTAAAGCCTTACAAATCGCATCCAAAGTCGATAGTCGAATCGCTTTCGCCTTTCCATTTTTCAGTATTGAAATGTTTGCCATTGTAATTCCAACACGCTCGGAAAGTTCTGTAACACTCATTTTTCTTTTGGCCAACATCACATCGATATTGATTATGATTACCATGTCATTCACCTCTGCTCAGACTATTAAATCATTTTCCTCTTTTATATCTATCGCTTCTTTTAAAAGCCTATGGAGAACAGCAGCAAAGACTGCAATCACCATGGATGCAAAAATAGGAATCATTCCGACTATTACAAGACCAGGGGCGTCGTCTATCTCTGCCATGATAAAGACGAATGGAAGGGCCACTATATATAAGCCGCTAATTATGATCGCACAGTATTTGATTTTCTTTAAAGCCCTAACAGATAACTCAGAGAAAGCTTGGTTCTTATCAATAAAGTTTAGTAGTTTAAAGGTTTGGTACAACGCAAAATAAAATGGAATCACGGAAATATAGACGACTAGTAAAATACTATATACCGCATAAGCAAAATTCCACCCTCTTTCCGTAGCATCCTTTGCTTCAATTGCTAACTGCGGTAACAAAAATATACACAAAGCAAGAACTGGAATACCAATTAAAATGACAGCTATCTTTAAAAATAGTGTTGTTCCTCGTTTCATAAAAAGCACCTCACTTAACTTCTATAGTGTAAATTACACTTTACCATGTGATTTATCGTTTATCAATAAATAAACATTGATAAACAATCCACTTTTATTGACTAGTATGTATGGTAACTGCTTGTAAGCTTTCAACGTAGACAAATAGTCAGAAGCCAGATATTTATTCAATAAGCTTACATATACTATCATTTCAACAAAAAAGCTGACCCCATTTATATGTAATAAACGGGGTCAGTACTTTACTGTTTAGTAGTATGGCTATAAAAATTAGTTAAAGCGTTTATATTATCAGTTTCGCAACTGATTATAATTTATCTCGCAATTAAATTACTCTGGTAAGTTCAACTGCCAAGAAATTCCGAACTGATCATTCAGCCATCCGAATTTTTTACTGAACCCATAGTTATTTAAAGGCATGAGCGCGGTACCGTTTTGCATCATTTTTTCATAAAGACTGTCAATTTCTTTTTCAGTATCACACGTTAGATAAATAGAAAAAGATGGTGTAAACGTAAACTCATGATCAATATGGCTGTCGATGCACATGAACTCTTGTCCCTTTAAAGAAAACACTGCTTGTATAACTGTACCTTCTTCACCAGGTCCTTCAGCTCCATATCGTGTAATGCTTTTAATTTCTGAGTCCTCAATGAGTGAAGTGTAGTATTTCATAGCTTCTTCCGCAGTACCGCCTTGAAACATTAAAAATGGTTTTACGTCCTTCATGTATAACTTCCCTTTCTATAGATAAACTTTATTTTCGCTTCCCTATTGCAACGACATTTTCTATCCTTTGTAGCTAACTTTACCTGTTTCAACTAATTCCTTAAGTCCCATAAACATATAATTCCAGCCAACTTCACTGCCATCATGCATTTCTTTACGGGCTGTTTCGATTTCGGACTCTGTCCAATTCACTTCTTGAGCCACATGAATCAATTGTGTGAATGTCATCTCGCAGCCTTGCTCGAGCTCTTTAAGATCAACTGTTATTGTATCTTCTAAATCGCTCATTTCTGGCATCCAGATAAATCGCTATTAATACGTTGCGTCTTCATTGTTTAAACTCAATTGCCAAATTACACCGAATTTATCCGTGACACTACCATAAAGTTTTGCCCAGAAAGTCTCTTGGAGCTCCATCCCAACTGTTCCATCTTCTTTGAGTTTTTCGTAAATCATTTTTAACTTTTCCGCTTCGTCACATTGGTAAGCTAGGCTTATATTGTTGCCCAGCGTAAAGGGAGAACCAGGGAACGTATCCGAAAACATCACAGTACTTCCTTCAATAGCTAAACGCGTATGCATAATTAAGTTTTTGGCTTCTTCTGGAAGAGGGTATTTTGGATTTGGAGGTTGATCTCCAAAAGTCATAATATCAGGTTTTTCTGTTTCAAAAACCTCTGTGTAAAATTCAACAACTTGACGGCAATTTCCATTAAACGTTAAATAAATATCGACAGCCATACTTCACCACTCCTTTAAAATAATCAAAACTAATTACATTGATCTTCAAATAAACCAATTAACATCATTACAAAACAACACTGTCGTTTAAGATCATATCCCCCGTAAAACAACCTAATTATTTTGCGTTTTTATCTGGTTGATGAAGTCCAAAAATATTACCCTCGGTATCCAAATAATAGCCTTGCCAAGCCATTCCTGGCAACGCGTATTTGGGTAAGACAACACTACCTCCGCCATCAAGAATTTTCACTTCAGTCGAATCATAATCATCGACTCCCATAGTACAAGCATAGCCATTTAGTGGTTGGTTACGTTCGGGACGCGGACCTTGACGTTGCATCAAGGCTCCATCCACTCCAAGCTCACTATCACCAATCACTGTTCCGTAATAAGGCATCCCTGCATACTCACTCCAGTCCTGAAAAGTCCATCCGAATACATCTCCATAAAACTTTTGTGCCCTTTCCATGTCGTCTACGTGAATTTCAAAGTGAACCACTCTTCCCATCCTTTTCCTCCTTCTGTTTATTCAATTCTTTTTTCATACACAACATGTTTCACTATGTATATTCAATCATTCTCATTTTCAATTTGTCTGTAGTATGTCTTCCTCGTGTGCCTTCTATCCCTCACTACTATTAAAGGGTACTATTTCGCAAATTGTCTTACCAGTAAAATCGCTTTACTAATGAATTAAGATGGCTCTCTAAAGACTCGATTGCTAGTTTAAGAGCAACTAGTCCATGTTTATTTATTTTATTGAGAACTATAACTCGTTGCATTTTCTTTCTTTTTTCAATAATGGAACGAGATCTTTTACACTATCTTTAGCTGTCAAAATAATGTCTATATCATATGATTTAACATGTTAACGTGACTAATTGAAGTGTCATACAAAAAGCACGGTAGACATTGACTTAACAATGTTACCATGCTTTTTTAATTCGTATCTAGATTTCACTTTATTACGTCCCAAAAGGACATGAGAAAATGCGATAGTTTGCGCACTGTGTGTGTATATTTTGTCTACCAATTCCAATGAAATATAAACTTACTTAATTAGACACTTGAATATTTAATTAAAAGCCTCTCTCGGTGACAAAGAGCCAATCACCTTAAATCACACCGGATAAACCGGATGCTTACGGTCTGTAAACTGGATATATTTCGTCGCATACGCTTCGTAACGCGTAATCAGCTCAACGCGCAGTGAATCTGCCGGGATGATGCCGTCAATAATCATTTCGGAAGCTAAATGGTAAATATCAATATCTTCTTTGTATTCGTTGCGCTTCTCTTCAATATAAGCTGCACGCTCTTCTTCAGGTAGCGCGGCGATTTTATTTGCGTAGACTGCGTTGATCGCTGCGTCCGGCCCCATGACCGCGATGGAAGCGGATGGTAGTGCTAAACACGCGTCCGGTTCAAATGCCGGGCCTGCCATGGCGTACAACCCTGCGCCGTATGCTTTGCGGACAATGACGGAAATTTTTGGTACTGTCGCTTCTGACATCGCAGAAATCATTTTCGCCCCGTGGCGGATGATGCCTGCGCGTTCTACTTTAGTACCAATCATGAATCCAGGCACGTCAACTAAGAATAGCAGCGGAATGTGGAATGCGTCGCAAAGGTTGATGAACTTTGCCGCTTTGTCGGCAGAGTCGTGGAATAGCACGCCACCTTTAACGCGCGGTTGGTTCGCGATAATACCGACTGCTTTTCCGTCGATGCGCGCAAGGCCAGTAATGAGCTCGCCTGCAAACAGTTTCTTAATCTCGAAAAATGAATCTTCATCGATAATTCCTTTGATCAAGTCGTGCATATTAAACGGAGCATTTTCATTTTTTGGAATGATTTCTTCCAGCGCCTTATCCAGCTGTTTCGGCGCCACTGCATCACGTACAGGTGGCTTCTCCGAGAAGTTTGCCGGGAAATACGATAAGTATCTCCGCGCAGATGTGATTGCGTCTTCTTCGCTTTTTGCGAGTACATCGCCGCATCCAGAAGTTGAGCAGTGCATGCGCGCGCCGCCCATTTCTTCGAGCGTTACTTTTTCACCGATGACCATTTCCGCCATGCGCGGTGAGCCAAGGTACATCGAAGCATTTTTGTCTACCATAATGACGATATCGCAAAACGCCGGGATATATGCGCCACCAGCAGCTGACGGCCCGAACAAGACGCAGATTTGCGGAATGCGGCCGGATAATTTTACTTGGTTGTAGAAAATTTTACCTGCACCGCGACGACCCGGGAACATTTCGACTTGATCCGTAATCCGTGCGCCTGCTGAATCGACTAAATAAACGAGCGGCACATTTAATTTTTCAGCGGTTTCTTGGATGCGGATAATTTTTTCCACTGTCCGTGCGCCCCATGAGCCTGCTTTGATAGTGGAATCATTCGCCATGACGCAAACAACTTGGCCGTTAATCTTCCCCATTCCTGTTACAACACCGTCAGCAGGAAGATCGCCCGCCATGCAGTTCGCGAATTGGCCGTCTTCGATTTCAAGATCTGAATCGAATAATAATTTCAAGCGATCCCGGACGAACATTTTCCCTTGTTCCGCATTTTTCTCATGGTATTTCTGCGCGCCACCTTTTTCAATCTGCTCTACTCTTTCATTCAATGCTTGCTGCAAAGATTTCGTATCTGTTGTCATAGTCTTGCCTCCCTAATGATCATTCATCATTCGCCAGTATATACAGGCTTGCGTTTTTCCTTGAAAGCCTGTAGTCCTTCGAGTCGGTCTTTTGAAGGAATTGTCACTTCATAAGCGTTCTGTTCGATTGCGAGCCCCGTCTGTAGTTCGACGTCATAGCCGTGGTCGATCGCGAACTTCGCCTGCGTAACTGCCAGCGGGCCGTTCGCTGCGATTTGTCTCCCGACAGTAAGCGCTTTATTCATCAACCGATCAGACGCCACCATATATTCAGCCAGCCCGATTTCCAATGCTTCTGTCGCTTCAACTCTACGCGCTGTGAAAATCAGCTCTTTTGCCCGTCCTTTGCCGATCAATCTCGGAAGACGCTGCGTACCGCCGGCTCCCGGAATAATGCCGAGCGAAGTTTCCGTCAATCCGAACTTTGCCGTCTCTGCTACAATGCGGATGTCGCATGCTAGCGCCAGTTCTGTCCCGCCGCCGAGCGCAACGCCGTTGACTGCGGCGATGACCGGCTGTGGCAATGATTCAACGCTGTTAATCGTCTGGCGGATTAATGAAACTGTCTTGCGTACATCAACTAGATTCATTCCTGCGCGTTCTTTTAAATCAGCACCCGCACAAAAAGCTTTTTCGCCGGTACCGGTTATAATTACAGCGCGGATTTCCCGGTCATAGCGACATTCCAGCAACGCATCGTAGAGCCCGTTCAGCATCTCGACTGATAATGCATTCGCCGCTTCCGGACGATTCAATAAAATGACCGCAATTCCGTCGCTGCGCTTCTCTAATACTACTTTATTACCCATTCATTCACGTCCTTCACTTATCATGCGCACCGGCAGCTTGCAAGTTTTTACTTGGAAGCGCCTTGCCGATTTTTTCTTGAATAAACGCGGATGCTGCTAAAATTTTCTTTTCATCGACGCCGGTATGAATACCCATACCATGCAGCATATACAATACATCGTCTGTCGCCGCGTTGCCTGAAGCACCTGGTGCGTAGGGACAGCCGCCGAGCCCGCCAGCCGAACTATCGAATATCGTAATGCCCATATCAAGCGACGCTAGGACATTGGCTAAAGCTGTCCCGTGCGTATCATGAAAATGCATCGCCAATTTGTCTGCCGGAAAACGTTTCAATAGCACGTCAAGTACTTCTTGGACTTGTCGCGGATTCGCAACGCCGATCGTATCGCCTAGCGACAATTCGTCAATACCCATGTCAAACAGCGACTCCGACACACGGACGACCGCTTCCATATCTACCACGCCTTCATACGGACAGCCGAACACAGTAGACACATAGCCTCTCGTCTTCTTGCCTGCTGCATTCGCGTCTTGGACAATTTCTTTTAATACAGGTAGTGTCTCCGCGATCGTTTTATTAATATTTTTCAAATTATGCGTTTCGCTCGCCGACATAAACACCGCCGCTTCATCGATATCCGCTGCAAAAGCCCGTTCAAGTCCTTGGCGGTTCGGGACGAGTGCCGAGTAAGAGACCCCAGGCTCCCGATTAATGCCCGCCATCACGTCATTTGCGTCCGCAAGCGCTGGAATCCATTTCGGATTGACGAAAGACGTCACTTCAATCGATGTCAGGCCGCTTTTAGAGAGCTCATTAATCCAGACGATTTTGTCTTCTGTCGGAATGAAGATTTTTTCGTTCTGCAGTCCGTCGCGCGGCCCGACTTCTTTAATCGTAATCGTTTCAGGCCATTTCATCGTTTCATCTCCTTCAACAGAAATTATTCAATGACTGCGATGACGTCTCCTTCGTTGACGAATTCGCCTTCGTTCACTTTTACTTCTTTTACGACACCGTCAAAATCAGTAGCAATCGGTATTTCCATTTTCATCGATTCCAAAATGGCGATGTCTTGGTCTTCTTCTACTTCGTCTCCTGCTTTCACGAGTACTTTCCAAACGTTTCCTGCCATGCTTGCTGTAATTTCTGTCATAAAAATTCCTCCCAGAGTCATTTCGTTTGTTTCTGTTTTTTCTTCTTCGTCAAATATTTTTCCACAAATTCCGTCGTCGTATCCCCAAAACGGAATGCTTCATGCGCTGCTACTTCCCGGAGCATCGGAATATTTGTCTTGATGCCTTCGATATGGTAATTCGAAAGCGCTTCTTGCAGCCGGTCAATCGCTTCGTCGCGGTCTTTACCTTTGATGACTAGTTTCGCGATCATCGGGTCGTAAAACGGTGTGACGACTGACTCGCCATGGACTGCCAATTCATGGCGGATACCTGGTCCTTCAGGCAGCTCCAGTTTCGTAATTATCCCCGGTGAAGGGAAAAAAGTTTTCGGATCTTCTGCGTAAATCCGCACCTCAATTGCGTGGCCTTCGCGTTTGACGTCTTCCTGCGTAAATGAAAGTGTTTTCCCCGCTGCAATATCAAGCTGCTCCTTCACTAAGTCAAGCCCCGTAATTTCTTCCGTAATCGGGTGCTCTACTTGCAGCCGTGTATTCATTTCAAGAAAGTAGAAGTTTTGATCTGCGTCGACTAAAAACTCAATTGTACCGGCGTTTTTATAGCCGATGGACTTCGCCGCTTTAACTGCCGCTTCGCCCATTTTTCTTCGTGTCTCTTCTGAAATGAAGGAAGACGGCGCTTCTTCCACGACTTTTTGGTGGCGGCGCTGAATTGAGCATTCGCGTTCCCATAAGTATACTGTATTTCCTTGATTGTCGGCCAAAATCTGGATTTCAATATGGCGCGGCTTTTCAACAAATTTTTCAATATACATCGCGCCATCTCCGAAGAAATCAGCCGCTCGTTTTTGATTGCCTTCGAACGCTTTGCTGATTTCGTCGGCGCTGTAGACGACTTGCATACCGATTCCGCCACCACCTGCAGACGCCTTCAGCATAACCGGATAACCGATGCTCTCCGCCGCTTCGATCGCTTCTTCCGCATCTGCAAGCGAACGAGTGACACCCGGCACGACTGGAACACCGGCTTTTTCCATCGCCTCGCGTGCCGCAATTTTACTACCCATTTCGGAAATAACAGTAGGAGAAGGCCCGATGAATACGAATCCTTCTTCTTCACATCGGCGCGCAAATTCGGCATTTTCAGAAAGCAGACCATAGCCTGGGTGGATTGCTTCTGCTTTCGACTGATGCGCCGCTTCCAGAATTTTATCGATTTTCATATAACTTTCCGTTACTCGCGGTCCACCGAGCAAATATGCTTCATCTGCTTGCTTGATGTGGACAGCTTCCGCATCCGCTTCCGAATAGACACCGACCGTTTTAATGCCGAGCGCTCTGCATGTACGCATGATACGAGCCGCTATTTCCCCACGGTTCGCAATCAAAATCTTGTTAAACATGACGTTCACCCTTTCAATTTTTCATGTAATCAAGCTTTCATGTACATCAATTTAGGATATGAGGAGGCCGTCCGCGTAAAGACCGGCTCCGCTTTTCATTTATTTCCCCACAGTTTTCGCTTCGATGACGCTCTGAAGTTCGGCAACTGTTGACGGATCTTCAAGTCCTGTCACATCACCTGCTACCTTGCCTGTTGTAACGATTTCTTTAATCAAGCGGCGCATAATTTTTCCGCTCACCGTTTTCGGTAGAGAGTCGGTTATGACGATTTCTTTTGGCTGGGCGATTTTTCCGATCTGGCGGACGATGTTCTCTTTAATCCGCTCTACGACTTCCTGCCCGTCTGCTACATTTTCAGAAAGGCGAACGAAAACGAAAGGGACTTCTCCTTTAATTTCATCCGGCACCCCAATGACTGCGCATTCCGCCACGCCCGCACATTCAAGCACGGCGCTTTCCATTTCCATTGTGCTCAAACGGTGGCCTGCGACGTTGAACGCATCGTCGGAACGGCCGACTACCCAAATATAGCCGTCTTCGTCGATCAGCGCGAGATCGCTTGCGTAGTAGCTGCCGTCGACTTGGCTGTAGTATGAACCGTAGTAGCGTTCCGGCTCTCTCCAAATCGTCCGACATAGCATCGGGAATGGCTTTTTAATGATCAAGTTGCCGAGCTGCCCGGCTTTCACGGATTCGCCGGCTTCATTGACGACATCGAACACCGCACCTAAAAACTGCGTGCCGGAAGAGCCCGGTTTCATCGGTGTCAACCATGCTGCTCCTGCAATAGGCGAGCCAGCTGTTTCGGTCTGCCCCCACGTATTGTTAATATAGACTTTTTTCTTGCCGAGCACTTCATATGTCCAGTGCCACGTCTCCGCATCGAATGGCTCGCCGACAAGTGCGATTACGTCAAGACATGATAAGTCAAACTGCTCGATCGGCTTCTCGCCCATGCTTTTCAACATACGCAGTGCTGTCGGAGCGGTAAATAATTTATTGACACGATATTTTTCAATGATTTGATAAAAACGTGTCTTCTCGGGATAATCAATCGCACCTTCGTAAACGACTGTCGTGACCCCATTCGCAAGAGATCCGACGATGCCCCAAATATGCATCGTCAACCAGCCGATATCCGCTGTACACCAAAATACGTCGTCATCTCGATGGTCAAGATGGTATTTCGCGTAGACATAGTTCTGGACGACGAATGCCGTCCCTGAATGCACGATCCCTTTTGGCTTGCCCGTCGTGCCGCTCGTATAGAAAACGATTCCGCTTTCGTTTGCTTCAAGGCGCTCCGGTTCGCAATGGATGCTCGCTTTTTCCGTCAGCTCATGCCACCAGTAATCGCGGCCTTCCTGCATATCGATATTGATGCCCATGCGATTAACAACGATGATCGCTTCAACTGAAGAAGTAGACGGCGCCACTTGATCGACTTTTTCTTTCAAGCGGATTTCTTTGCCACGACGCACTGTCGCATCCGCTGTGATGATGACTTTTGGTTCAAAGCTTGCTAACCGATCGGACAAAGAACGCTCGGAATAGCCCGAAAAGACTGCGTTGTAAATCGCCCCGACGCGGAAACACGCGAGTACCGCGATGACGGCTTCCGCCAAGTTCGGCAGATAAATCGCGACACAATCGCCTTTTTTTACACCGAATGACCGAAGCACATTGGAAAAACGATTCACTTCCGCAAGAAGCATCGAATACGTGTAAAACTTCGAATCGCCGTTCTCACTTTCCCAAATGAGCGCTGTCCGGTTACCGGCGCCGTTATGTATATGCCGGTCGAGTAAATTGATGCTCGGATTCGTAACACCGTCAACGAAAAACTTGAAATCAGGGAGCGTGCCGCTGATCGTCTCTGTCCACGGTTCATACCATTCGAGCTCACGAGCCTGCTGATCCCAAAACGCAGCCGGATCTTCCTGGGATTGCTGGAGAAGTTCTTGAAAAGCTTCTGCGCTGCCGATCGAAGTCGAGCGCGTCTTTTCTTCACTAGGATAAATAAGTTTACTATTCGCCGCTACTTGTAAAACTCGTTCAATATCCATTCAATCGCTCCTTTGTCAATTCATTAAAACCCATTTAAAAATCAGCAGCCGATCTGTTTCGCAATGACCATGCGCTGGACTTCGGACGTGCCTTCACCGATTTCTAAAAGTTTGGCATCGCGGAAGAAACGCTCAACTTGGTATTCTTTAATATAGCCGTAGCCGCCGTGAACCTGCACTGCTTGATCACAAACGCGCATGCACATTTCAGAAGCGAATAATTTTGCAAACGCCGCTTCTTTTTTGAATGAGCGGCCTTGATCTTTCAGCCATGCTGCTTTATATACCATATTACGTGCTAGTTCGATATTCATCGCCATATCCGCGAGTTTGAACTGAATCGCCTGGAAGTTTGAAATGCTCCTACCGAACTGCTTGCGCTCCTGCGCGTAATTCAGTGACCTCTCGTACGCTCCCTGCGCTATGCCGACAGCCATCGCACCGATGCCGATCCGTCCTCCGTCAAGCGTCGCCAAAAATTGTTTGTAACCGTTTCCAATTTCGCCAAGCAGATTTTCTTTTGGCACACGGACGTTTTCCAAAATCAATTCCGTCGTGTTTGAGGAATGAAGTCCCATTTTTTCATAGTTTGCAATGACCGTAAACCCTGGTGCATCAGTCGGCACGATAAATGCACTGATGCCGTTCGTTCCTTTTGAGCGGTCTGTAATCGCCGTCACAGCAAGATGTTTCGCATAGCTCGCATTCGTAATGAAACATTTCGAACCGTTAATGACCCACTCATCACCTTCAAGAACAGCTGTCGTTTCTGTACCACCCGCATCAGATCCTGCATTGGGCTCCGTCAATCCAAACGCTCCGAACGAATCACCCGTACAAATCGGTGTCAAATACTTCTCCTTCTGCTCCGGTGTGCCGAATAAATGAAGTGGCGCTCCGCCAAGTGAAATATGCGCAGAATACGTAATTCCTGTCGATGCGCAGACACGGCTCAATTCTTCCGTGACAATAGCAAAACTTGTCGTATCCGCTCCGCCACCGCCGTACTCTTCTGGGAAAGGCAACCCCATCAAGCCGAGCTCCGAAAACTTTTCAAAAATCTCTTTTGGAAATTCTCCTGTACGATCGCGTTCATCCGCACCCGGCGCCACTTCCGCATCCGCAAACTCGCGAACGAGCTTGCGCACCATTTGTTGTTCATCCGTCAAATCAAAATTCATATCCAATACCCTCCATTCTTCTTTTACATTCCGTCATTGCCGTATATCGTCCTACCAACACCCAGATTGCAAACGCTTTCATTTGTCCGTGTATTTTAAACCGGACTGCTTTCATTTTATTTCCAATTCATCTATAATTATAAACAATAAAAATAATCAAATCTATGTATGATTTTCCGAAAGAATTTGTGTGTTTTACACAAAAACGCAAAATACTATGGAGTTAGGATGATAGATTATGCAAGACACGTTAACTCACCGACAGCTCAAATCCCTTGTTCATGTTTCTACTGTGATTAACTCTTCATTAGATATCGAAACGATTTTTGATTTAATTATAGGTGAAGCAATTTCCGCAGTAGACGCAGCAGGAGGCGGTTCGATTTGGGTTTTCGACCAACAAAAACAGCGCCTGGTGGCCAAATCAGCGCATGGTTTGTTTTATCCACAAATCTTTAAATCGATTGAATTAAGCAGCAGCGAATCGATGACGGGCATGACGTTTCAAGCGGAAAAGGGGCTAGTGTTTAAAAACGAAGAAGAAATCAAACAGGCGCTCGATACACTCACTCCTTGCAACCGGACACTGCTCGACGAATCTATTTCCAATAATTTTCATTTCACTTCAGTCATTTCATCACCAATTTTATTGAAAGGAATTTGCATCGGTGTCATTACGCTTGATTCATTCGATAAATCGCTTCATTTCAAAAAAGAGGATATGCAGCTGTTAGAAGCGATTGCCCAGCAAGCCGCCATCGCGCTCGAAAAATCGAATATTTATCATAAAGAGAAAAAGACCGTCCAGCTGCTGTCCCGCTCGATCGAAACGCAGCGCAACATCGCCAATCTCGTCGTCAACGGAGAAGGTATCCAGTCCATTATCGATTATATTTATAAAACGATCGGCGAGCATATTTTCTTATTCGATGAAATAGGCGAACTGACCGCTTCTGCCTGCCGTGTACCTGTTTCAGAAGAGCTGAAGTGCGAACTGCTAAGCTTTGCGAAACAGAACGACCAGTCACTCAACAGCCCGTACAGTGTCTCCGAAATCACGCTAGGTATCGAAAACTATCAATTCATCGCGCTGCCGTTGCAATCGAAAATGAAGCCGCTCGGTACGCTCATTATCGTCTCAAAAGACCCAATCGGAGAAGCCGAAATCAACGCGCTCGAACATATCTGCACGGTCATCACGCTCGAGCTCGTCAAAGAACAAGCTGTCTACGAAACACAGCAACATCTACAGAATGAATTCATGACAAAAATTTTATCCGGCCAGGCAATCGATGAAACATTAATGAAACAAGCAAAAAATCTACAATTCGACTTGAACCGCAATTACATTGCCGTCATTGTCAGTGTCGAAAACAAAGACAAATTGCTGCGCGAAGCTATCAGCGAAAACGTCATTAACAATCTACTCCATATGACAAATAATAGCTTCCTGACAAAGAACTCGCAAGGCACCGCGCTCATCGATCCAAACAAGCTCGCGGCCTTACTTTCCTATCCTGCCAAGCTACAAACAGAAAATCCAGCTGGCAGCATAAAACAACTCGCCCTGTACTTGCAACAGGAAATCGAAAAAACATACAGCGAACTCGACATCACTATCGGCATCGGCAGAATGAAACCAAACCTTGCCACTGCCCACGAATCATTCAAAGAAGCTGAAAAATGCATCACATTCATAAAAAACTACCATTTCGAAGAGCACGCCCTGTCCTACACAGACCTTGGTATCCAACGCTTCATCTTACAGAATTCAGAAGAAGAACTACTCGATTACGTCCACGAAGTCATCGGCCCGCTCATTCAATACGAACGAGCCCGGAAAGGGGATTTGCTGCAAACACTACTTACCTATTTGCGTCAAAACCAAAACATCAAACGAACTGCCGTCGCCCTACACGTCCACACGAACACGCTGAATTATCGACTGAAACGTATTGAAGAAATACTTTCAACGGACCTGACAGATGGCCAGCAATTATTTAACATTCAGCTAGCAGGGACTATTTACCATTATATAAAACGGTGACAAGGGAGGGGTCCCTTGTCACCGTTTTCATCTGAAGAGCTGGGCTGCATAAATTCCCTGTTCCCTCACAAAATGCAGTTTGTAAGCATAAACATTTTCAAAGGTAAAATCTATATGGGGGATTATGCACGGCAATGCCCGCGTGGGGGGACTTTTAAATACTAATTGCCGTTTTACCTCACAATAAAAAGCGCTGTAAACGTTATCTTTCAACGTTTACAGCGCTATTTACATTATCTTCTAATACATTTTCATGACGTCCCGGGCAGACGAAATTAAACGCTGCATAGGTTTAATAGTTCCTCTCTTACTGATAGTTTTAATCTAACATTTCTCTCTTAAAAATTGTCGACTTCCAAGCCAATAAAATGTGCAAAACAAATTCTATTAAAACTTTCACAAATCCAATCACTTGTCATAGAATCTCCCCTTAAAGGTACTTTTATCTTTACATTTTTGGGCCACCTGCAACATAAAGAACTTGCCCTGAAATAAATGAGGCCTGTTTACTCGCAAAGAAACAGACTGCATGCGCTGCATCCTTTGGTAATCCGACACGCTTCACTGGTATTTGGCTTCTTTTTTCTTCCTTCAGTTGTTCATAGTTGACTCCACTTTTTTCCGCAATTGACTTCGTCATCTCCGTCTCTATAAACCCTAGAATAACTGTATTCACAGTTATATTATATTGACCAAGTTCCAATGCAAATTTTTTCGTAAACCACTGGATTCCGGCCTTTGTTATAGTATAATTTGCCTGTCCATCATTTTCCATAGCAGATGCCAAAGATAGATTAATGATACGACCATATGAATTATCAACCATAAGCTCCTGGGCATATTTACTACAAAGAAACACTCCTTTTAAATGAACATTCGTTAGGTGCTTCCAATCGTCTATGTTCATTTTATAAAGTAGTTCATAAGAGATCGTTTCATCGTTATTCACTAAAATATCTACTTTTCCATAGCTTTCTTTTATTACATTAAACACTTTAGCCAAATCAAATTCATTTGTAGTCTCGACAATAAACTTCTCGTAAGAAATATGTAACGCTTTAAATTCGTCGCAGGATTCGTTTAAAGCGAATTCATCCGAATCCAAAAGGTATACGTGTGCTCCTTCAAGGCCTAATTTTCTCGCTATTTCCTTGCCTATACCGCTTCCTGCTCCAGTAATAACCGCAACTTGATCATCGAAATTAGCCAAAGCTCGACACCTTTTTCTTTAGTATTTTTCTTGTATAATTACATACAATATTGTCATGTGTGTCCATCATTTCTGGGTAATATCATTCTTTAAATTTATTTTAACTCTTCTAGCTCAGCCTACCACTCTTACCATTTTCAATCCTAATTTTCAGTATCAACCTCGACTTTTATTTCCTTTTACTATGTATATGCATTAGCATTGCATTAAAATATCACACGCATGAAAACTGAATAATCTTAAATTAAACTCGAGCACAAAAAATCCTTTATAATGGTTGGGAGGTAGTAACCTATCCAAATCCAAAATAAAGGATTACACGTATGGATAAGATTACACGAAAAACAGCATTTGAGCAATGTGTTGGACTGATTTCTAATGAATTATTTGCAGATCAAGTGCAAGCCCATTGTCTTTATTACTATATAAAGAAGCTACACATAGCTTAATTGGTTTCGTTTTTTCTTCGAAAGCAAAACTACTAAAAAAGGGAAATAGAGTATTGAGATTTTTTACGGTGCTAGTAATCTAGTTTAGCCCGTATATTTCTAAATAATACGTCTCTGTTGTTCCAAACACTTTTATCTCCACAGGCCCACTTGCAAGATCAAAACTCAGCTTCCACTATTTATCGCTAAAAAAACAAAGCCAGAGAACTTTTGCTTTCTTACTCAATATATTCCTAAAACATCCTTATAAACCTAGTTCTTTCGCAATAATAACTTTCATTATTTCATTGGATCCTGCATAAATCGGAGCTACTGCAACATCACGATAAAGACGGGCAATTTCATACTCCTCCATATATCCGTATCCACCGTGAAGTTGCATACATTCCGGTGCCATTTTTCTTGCATTATCTGAAATCCACCATTTAGCCATAGACACTTGAGAATAAACATTTTGTCCTTCTAAATGCTTTACTATTAAATCATCAATAAATGTTCGACCAAGTTGAACTTGCGTCGCCATTTCCGCTAATTTAAATTGAGTGTTTTGGAATTTACTAATAGTCTGTCCAAACGCCTCTCGCTCTTTTACATATTCAAGCGTTACACTTAGCATCTGTTCCGCTAAAACTTGAGAATTTAATGCAGCAATAATTCTTTCTTGTTGCAATTCCTCCATTAAGTGGTAGAATCCTTTCCCTTCCTCACCAAGTAGATTCGAAGCTGGTACCCTTACATCTTCAAAAACTAGCTCTGACGTATCTTGACTATGAAGCCCAACCTTATCTAGTTTCCTACCACGAGAAAATCCAGGCATATTGCTTTCTACTAAAAACAAACTAATCCCTTTATGCCCAGGAATCGCCTTTGGATCTGTTTTACAAACAACAACAATCAAATCCGATAGAATACCGTTTGAAATAAATGTTTTTTGACCGTTTATAATATAGCTGTCTCCATCTTTAATCGCCGTTGTACTGATCGATGCCAAATCAGATCCTGCGCCCGGTTCAGTCATAGCTATCGCACTAATCGTATCCCCACTCATTAAACCTGGAAAATACTTTTTCTTTTGCTTCTCTGTTCCAAAATTTTTGATATAAGGAGCTACAATGCTACTGTGAACGACAATTCCTCCTAATCCCGATCCAATGCGCCTTAATTCTTCGCTTAAAATTACCGAAAAAATAAAGTCGGCACCCATACCTCCATATTTTTCATCTACCCATGGACAGAGAAAACCTTGTTCACCCATCTTTCTCCAAAATGTTTGTGGGACAAGACGATCTTTTTCCCATTGATCAAAATAAGGTACAGCTTCTTTTTCTAAAAACCTTCGAAGTGAATCTCGAAACATAATATGTTGCTCAGAAAAATAAGATCGATTTTTACTTTTGGCTGCCGAATTAGTTTTTGTCATTTTTATACCTCCATGTATTTTTATGCTTTCTTAACCGCATATTCATCCGGGTTGAGGATAAAATTCGCTCCATTTTCCGTAATCTTACCATTTTTCACTGCGATTTTTTCTTACGTGTCGAATGAACGTTTAAAAAGTACCTAAATGCTCATTAAAATCCCTCTCTTGCAACTTCAAAACTTCTTCAATTGACCCAACGCTTGGAAATACCCTTCTTTCAACGTTTCCACAACTTTTTCAATAGATTCAATTTCCCCGATTGCTCCAACACCTTGCCCGGCACCTCAAATGTTTTTCCATGATTTTGGCTCGTTTTCCCTCTAACCTGTGTTGAAATCGCGTTTCTTCTGTAAATTTTCCAGATTGAGACCAGCATTCAGAATGCTCGGAATCAAATAATTCCCATTCTCGCCCGAAATGGCATCGGTGTAGATGATATCCTCCGACGTCGATTCAATAAGCATTTCCTTATACACATCGTTCGCCATGGTCTCTTCCGCCGCGATGAACTTTGTTCCCATATAGGCGAAATCCGCACCTAACGCTTGAACGGTGACAATGTCTTGTCCGTTTGAAATGCATCCCGTCACAATAGTAAGCCCTTTCCAAAATTTTCGCACTTCCGAAACGAATGCGAACAGATTGAAAGTACCTCCGTGGCCACCCGCGCCATTGCAGACGAGGATGAGCCCATTCACTCCCGATTCCGCTGCTTTCTGGGCATGCTTGATGTAAATGACATCCGATAAGACAACGCCCCCGTATTGATAGACGATTCCCACAAATTCTTCCGGATTTCCAAGCGATGTAATGACAATTGGAGACTCGTATTTTCGAATTGCCTCCAGATCGGCATCCAACCGTTTATTCGTCTTATGGACGATTAGGTTGACATCCCAAGTGGAAATAGGGGCCGCCGGATAATTTAGCTTGGAATCCAATGCTTTCCGAATCGTTTCGAAACATTCCTCCAGCTCATCGGAAGTCCGTGCGTTCAATAACGAGAAAGTTCCGATAATCCGCGCTTTACATGCTTCAATGACCGATTGAGGGCTTGAGACGAGGAACATCGGCGCCATGATAACCGAGATGTCCGTCTGACCAATGTGCGCTTTTTTCTTCTCCTCCGTCATTTTCATTCACTAAAAACCTCCTAACGTCTTTTGTGAATGGTAAACTTCGCCGTCACCTTTATTTCCCCATTTTCATTTGATGCAATCGACTCACAAAGCCATGAATCATCCGTTTCTCCAACAATCTGTCCATTGACAACGATTTTCTCGCCCGGCTTCGTCATCGCATTAAAGCGGACCGTGAAGTTTTCCAGACAGTTCGAAGGGAACCAGTCGACAATCGCTTGTCCGATAAACCCCATGATCATCATGCCATGTGCAATGACACCGCCAAGTCCCACTTTTTCTGCAAACGGAACGACAGTATGAATCGGATTAAAATCGCCCGACGCCCCTGCATAGCGCACAATTTGTGTATGTGTGACCTCTTCCTTTTGGATTGTTTCAAACTGATGACCAACCATCAAAGCAATCGCCTCCTAATGTCTTTCAATGATCGTAGAGCGGCCAATCAACACCAATTCGCCATGTTGATTCAAAAACTCCTTTTTCAGTACAATGAAATTCATGGTCGCTTTCGCAAAAGCTTTTTCGACGACCGTATGAACAATAATTTCATCTCCAACTTTCAACGTTCCTACATACTCGTAACTTTGCTCGCCGTGCAGCACTTTGGAAAGATTCAAATCAAGCACTTTGGAAATGGAAGTTGGATCGCCCCAAAATTCGATGACGGTTGAAAATGTCGGCGGCACTGCATCCCCGTTCAAATAACTTTCTTTTTGATCACCCAAAGCAATGGCAAGTTCCTTAATTTTCCCTTTTTCAATTGTATAAGTAAACGCCTCGATTTTTGTATTTTTGATCTGTTCTAAACGTGATTCGGTTCGGGTCAAGTGGAATCCCTCCTTTTTTCATAGTGCAGCAATGACAATTGCCCATCAATTATAGACGGCTTTCCGTTTCTCAAAAAAAGCTTGTACACCTTCTTTGAAATCTTCGGATTCAACACACAAGCACTGCGAAGATATTTCCAACTCAAAGGTTTGCTCTAATTCATTTAACACATTGAAGTTGGCCATCTTTTTAATGAGTCCCATCGAAAGTCGTGGATTCTCTGCCATTTTTTTTGCCGCTACTAACGCTTCATCGAACACTACATTATCTTCGAATACACGATTGACCACTCCAACCCGCTCCATTTCATGGGCACTCACTTTTTCCCCTAGAAGCATCATTTCCATGGCCTTTTGTCGCCCGACTAATTCAGGGAGGAAATACATTGCACCTAAATCGGGCACAACACCAATTTTGATAAAACTTTGAATGAAGACCGAAGATTTCGCGGCGAAAATCATATCGCAAGAAAGTGCCAAGCTGAAGCCTGCTCCCGCAGCAGCCCCATGGACAACCGCAAGAACCGGTTTTTGTAGACGAAGGATGCTTTTGATGAGTTCCTGACTTTTTTCCATTCTCTCTTTAGTTTCTTTGGGATTCAAATGTTGAAGAGCCTTCAAATCCCCACCCGCTGAAAACACTTCTCCTCTTGCCGCCAATACGATTGATCGAATCGAACAATCGTCACCAGCCGCAAGAAAAAAATGCTTCAATTCTTCTCGCATTTCTTCCATTAGTGCATTTCGTATTTCAGGCTTATTCATTGAAACGATACAGACACTTCCATCCATTTGGATGTCAATTGTTTGATAATCCGGATACCGCATTGAAACACCTCATTGTTTTTGTCAATCTTTTTGCTTTCATGGTTTTCGATACATCGTCACAACGACTGCGCCACCAAGTCCAAGATTATGTTGTAGCGCAACTCTTGCATTATCCACTTGCCGTTTTCCTGTCACCCCTCTGAGTTGCCAAACAAGTTCCGTACACTGGGCTAGACCGGTCGCTCCGATTGGATGGCCTTTTGACATCAAACCGCCGGAAGGGTTAACGACGAATTTTCCACCATACGTATTGTCTCCATCATTGATGAACTTTTCCGCTTCGCCTTCTTCACACAATCCAAGCCCTTCGTAAGTGATTACTTCATTCGGGGTGAAGCAGTCATGCAATTCGACGACATCTACCTCTTCCACTCCGATTCCGGATTGCTCAAACACTTGACGGGCCGCTCTTCTTGTCATGTCCGCGCCTACTAAATTCATGGCGCCTGTTGTGAAAGTCAGTTCCGTGTCCGTCGCCATGGATTGGGCGATAATTTCCACGGCATTTTCATGGCCGTGCTTTTTTGCAAAGTCTTCGCTGCAAATGATTACGGCTGCCGCACCACATGAAGGCGGGCATGCATGGTATCTCGTCAAATATGGCGGAAAAATCATCGGAGAGTTTTGTACTTCTTCAAAGGTTAACGGATTGTCGAACATCGAATAAGGATTGTGGATGGCGTGGCTTCGAGTTTTCACCGCGACTTTGGAAAAAATGTCCGGATTTGCCCCGTACTTTTCGATGTATTCCATCCCACCGGAACCGAACATTCGGGCTGCACGCGGAGATTCCAAAGAATAACCGGGTCTCAATTCTTCCAACCGATCAACAAATGCCTGCATCGGCGTCATTCGATCTGAATACACAGAGGAAAGCGCCCCCGGCTTCATCTCTTCAAAACCGAAGGCAAGTGCACATTCTACAATGCCATTTTCAACAGCTTGCCTTGCTAAAAAGATTGCCGTCGAGCCGGACGAACAGTTATTGTTGACATTGAATATCGGGATGCCGCTTAACCCGACTTTATACAAAGCTGCTTGTCCCGACGTACTATCTCCATAAACATAACTGGCAAAGGCGTGTTCAATTTCTTTGAAATCGATTCCCGCATCTTTGACTGCTCCTTTAATCGCTTTCGATGCCATCACTTCATACGGTTCCTGCATGCCTGGCTTCACAAACTTCACCATATCTACGCCGATCACTTTGACTTTTCTTTTCACATTCAAATCCCCCTTTTTTCATATCGTCTTTTTCACATGTCTTCACACTTCGCCTTTGTTCATTATGAGAAAGTCTAAATAGCAACATTCTGTCACCGTTCAGCCCTTATTTCAACAGTTCCTCCTGTATCAATTGCCGTTTCATAGTTTTCCCAACAGCCGTTTTCGGAAGGGAATCACGAAATTCTATAATTCGTGGCACCTTATACGTTGCAAGTCTTTCTTTGCAAAATGCTATGATTTCTTCAGTCGAAAGTTGGTGCCCCTCTTTCCGTACAATGACACATTTAACCGTTTCCCCGCGATAAGAATCCGGGATACCAAGCACACACGCTTCCAAGACAGACGGATGTTCATAAACGACATTTTCCACTTCAATCGGATAAATGTTATATCCGCTCGCAATGATCAAATCTTTTTTTCTACCGACAATAAAGAAATAGCCCTCGTCATCCATCACCGCGATATCGCCCGTCGCCATCCATCCGTCGATCAATACTTGCGCGGTTTCATCTGGATTGTTCCAGTATCCTTTCATCACTTGCGGTCCTTTGATCAGCAGTTCCCCTTCTTCGCCTACGGGGACTTCCACATTGCTATCTTCCAGCTTGACGATTTTGCAATCAACGCTCGGGATTGGAATCCCGATACTGCCCGTCTTCTTTTTCGTTCGCGGGTTCCGATGGGTGACAAGCACCTCCGACATCCCATACCCTTCCATAATTTGTGCACCGGAACGTTCCTCGAATTCTTTGATTACTTCTACTGGTAACGGTGCTGAACCACACGTACATACTTTCAAGCTCTTCAAATCTTCATCGACGATTTCATCACTGTTCAATAAAGCAATATAAATTGTAGGTGCACCAATAAATACAGTAGGTGCGTATTTCTGTAGCAGCTCTTTTACTTTTGGGATATTGAATCGCCTCATAACGATGTACGTCCCACCCAATGCAATTGTCAGATTTAGATAGCCGACCCCCATGATGTGGGTCATCGGCGTATTACCGAGTGTAACCTCTTCTTTTTCTTTTAAAGAGTAGAATACACGATTTTGAATGACATACCCAACAATATTGTAATGCGTCAACATGACCCCTTTGGGATGGCCCGTCGTACCGCCTGTGTATTGAATAATGGCGACATCCTCCGTCGGATGAATCGGAACATTCGGCAATTGGACACTCGCTGTCGCCTCATCATGAAAGCAGACTTTTTGAAAAAGATTCCTATCCGCACCGAAAACAATTTGTTCGATTTTCCTCTGTAATTCGATGGCCTTCAATTTAGAAACCTGGGCATCGTCACATACAATCCATTTTGCTTCACTATCATTCAAGATGTGGGAAAGTTCGCTCGACTGGTATAGGATATTCACTTGGACTTGCGTGCAACCAATCCTTTGAAGTGCAAAGTAGCACACGGCGTATTCCGCAGAATTCGGCAACATGACCGCGACGTGATCACCTTTCCCCATGCCTTGCTTATGAAAATACTTTGCAAGGCGCCCCGTGGCTGCCTGTAGTTCCGAATAGGTCATTACAAGTTCTTCATCAATGATGGCGATTGATGATGGCGATTTGTTAACCGCCTTTTCAAAAGAATCGTAAATAGACACATCCGTTGGAATTTCCACTTCATAAGGAATCCCTTCCGGATAGACAACGTGCCATTTTCTTCTCATTTTTCCGCGCCCCTTTCCACTACCATTTTAAGTATTCCGGTTTGGCGATATGTTCTCTAATAAATGCGTCAACAAATTGCGTACAAACTCCACCTTCCTTCAACAACTGTTGTAAATGCTTATAAATACCAATAACTTCATTCTTTAGACGTAAAATCGAGCCTTCTCTTTGTTCTTTCCGATAAAAAATACCTTGTTCGATCAATTGATTTGGAGAGATTCCATTACGGATACAACGAGAAATTTTCTCATGTCGCCTTTCAATGACGTTTAAAAAATCGATGACTTTCTCGTTATACTCCTTTTTGGAAACAATTCCTTTGTGATGCCCCGTTACAAAATATTTCGCATCAAGATCCCCAACTTTCTTTGCGGATGTGATGAAATCGGCAATATCGGATTCCAATTCATTATAAAAAGGACCAAAGGATGTCAAGTCGATATCCCCTACATAGACGATGCCGTATTTTTCAATATACGGAACCGTATAGCCCTCCGAATGGCCTGGGGCATGGATAAACTGCACGTCCATGCCCGCTATTTCAACTGGTTCATTCAGTGGGTATTTCCGATTTGGCTTTATTGTCCGTTTTCCAACAGCCTTATCTCCGAAATGCCTGTTTTTCTGTTGCTTCAACCAAGCCTGAAACGTCTCTTCATCTTGAACTGCTAACATTCCGTCCGCATGTGAAAGGGTATAAATATCAGAAACTTTTTCAAAATCAAACGGATTGATATGCACGTCAGCTTCAGGAAAAAACGACACGCCCCACACGTGATCGATATGATGATGGGTCAAGTAAATATCACGTACGAAATGGTTTTTTTCAATATATCTTAAACTGTCGAAGCCAGCTCCGCATTCTAATAATACAGATTCCTGGTTATGCGTCAGCAGTAGCGTCGTGCAAAACGGCACTTTGCTAGAATTGTCCCCAAAAATTTCAATCGGTCCTATTTTTTCATACATCCCATCACCACCAATCCCTTACGGTTTACCGGATCAAGTGTAAGAACCACCGTTAATTTGCAAAACTTGTCCATTCACATAATTGGACAAAGGAGAAGCCAAGTAAAGGATCCCCTCTGCTGCTTCTCTCGGTTGCCCTGTCCTTTTTTGAGGGATTTTGTCAATAAACATTTGACGCACTTTATCTGGAACGCCTGTCTGGTCTTCACTGGACTCAAGCGATTGTGTCATCCTTGTTTCGATGAACCCGAACGCCACCGCATTCGAATTGATGTTATAGCGTCCCCATTCCTGGGCAACGACCTTTGTTAAGCCGACGACTCCCGCTTTGGCAGACGAATAGTTGGCTTGCCCCACATTCCCTCTAAGTCCTGAAACCGATGATACGTTAATAATTTTCCGGTAATTTATAATTCCTTGTTCCTTCTCCGCTTTTGCCGCTTCCCGCATATAGGGAGCCGCCTCGCGGATTAGACGGAAAGGGGCGACCAAATGAATATCCATCACTTGTTGAAACTGTTCGTCCGTCATTTTATGGATCAAGCTATCGCGCGTGACGCCGGCGTTATTTACCAAAATATCCAATCTTCCAAACTCCTCAACGGTTTTTTCCATCAAAGTCCGTGGAAACTCCGGATCTGTAATATCGCCGCAAATCGCGAGTGCCCGACCACCCTTTTCCTCGATTTCGCTTACCACTTCCGCCGCAGGTTGTGCATCCAAATCTGAAATGATAACGGTTGCACCGTTTTCCGCAAACACCAATGCGGTTTCCCTACCTATCCCTCTTCCCGCCCCCGTTATGATTGCAACTTTCCCATTTAATAGCCTCATCCTTAAAACCCCTTTACTTTCAATATTTTGGGCGTATCAGTTTTGACTAAGCCCTTCCATTGGAATCATCTTCGCTGGAAATGGAATCTCTACCCGTTCCCCTTCTATGCTGATTGCGTTTCGATACTTCAAATGTGGATCTTTCGACAAATCGTTAATCGTGTTGACACGACTAACCGGTAAATCGACCTCACCGAAAATCGACAACCACTCGGACAATGTTTTTTTGACTATGATTGTTTCAATCCTTCGATTAATGATTTCTGCTTTCTCCATCCTCTTTGTCCAACTATTGAATAAATTATCGAGCATAAACTCTTTCATGCCCACCGTTTCACAAAATGTTTCCCAAAACTTCTCTTCTACACAAGCAATGGAAATATATTGTCCATCTTTTGTCAAATATGTTCCATAGGCCCCTCGACCCATGAAATCGGATTTCCTCGGTTCATTGCGTGCGTAATATTCCACAATGCGTGGAGACATTAAAGCAAGTGCGCTTTCCACTAAAGACACATCGATGTAAACCCCACTCGAATGGGATCGAGCCTTGTTCAACAATGCCCCTAACACCGAAATCGTAGCGTATAACGATGCCGCAAGATCCGCTATTTGGATTCCCCCTGCCGCTTCAGGACCTCCGTTTGGCTGACCACTGATTCCAAGGACCCCTGATACTGCCAAATAGTTCAAATCATGTCCCGGAACATCACGGTAAGGACCGCTTTGCCCGTATCCCGAAATCGAACAGTAGATAAGATCCGGATTCAGTTTCGCAACCTCGTTCTTACTAAAACCCAATCGATCCATGACGCCGGGTCGGAATCCCTCAATCAACACATCACTTCCCTGCAACAGTTCACGAAGAACTCCTTTATCTTCCTCATTTTTCAGATCTAGCGTCAAACTTTCTTTTCGACTGTTCAAAGTTTCATATAATCCAGGAATCATCTGTCGCACAGGATCGCCTCCGTCAGGTCTTTCCACTTTTACGACTTCCGCTCCCAATTCCGCTAAAATATTTGTCGCAAATGGACCTGGCAATAAATTCGTCAAGTCCACAACTCGTATACCCTCCAGCACTCTCACTTCCGTCACCTCTCATCCAGTCTATTTCCTTACGGTCACACGAATGCGGAAATGCCTAGCACTTCTCGTCCGATGATTAATTTTTGCATCTCATTCGTACCTTCTGCAATGGTAAAATAACGGATATCACGATAATATCGCTCAACTGGAAACTCCTTCGTATAGCCATATCCACCATGGATCTGCAAAGCCTCTTCCGCCACTCTTAACACGCGATCCGTTGCAAAATACTTTGCCATCGAGCACTCGACCTTTGCATCTTTTCCTTGGTCAAGCAACGTGCTCGCTTGCTGCCCTAGGAGGCGCATCGCATTGGTCAGTGTAATCATTTCACTTATTTTTTCTTGTATCAATTGAAAACTGCCGATTGGTTTCCCAAACTGATGACGTTCCTTTACGTACTTAATGGATGCATTCAGGCAAGCTTGTGAAATGCCCGTGGCGATGTATGCAACCATGGCACGCGCACTGTTCAAAAACTTCAATCCTTGTTTCAAACCTTCACCGACATCGCCGAGCACGTTTTCGGCAGGGATTTCGCTATTTTCAAAAACTAATTCAGCAAATGGACAGCTAACTGTACCCATCTTTTCAATTTTCGTCGCTAGAAAAGAAGTTTCCTCTTTATCTATGAGCAGAGCAGTGATTCCTTTATTCCCTAACGTTTTGTCCGTCTGTGCAATGACGATACCGATTTCTCCTTCCAGACCATTCGTTATAAAGATTTTTGTTCCGTTGATAACCCAATTATCTCCTTTTAACACTGCACGTGTTTCAACACTGGAAGCATCTGATCCGACATTCGGCTCTGTGAGAGCAAAGAAACCGAGCTTTTCCCCACGTAATAATGGTCCCAAATATTTTTCTTTCTGCTCTTCCGTCCCGTATTCGTAAATATGTGTGAGAACGGAGTTAGAAATACCTACCGTCGCTCTTAATGAAGGCCAAACACGGGATAATTCTTCAATCATCGTAAAATATGTTGTGTAATCCAGACCATATCCACCCGCCTCCACCGGCAACAATCCACCTAAAAATCCAAAAGGGACAAGTTTTTGTACAATCTCTTTCGTGACATACTTCTCCTGCCTTTCATATTCCTCCACCATTGGTGCAATTTCCTTTTCCAAAAACTTCGCCAAAGTTTCTTTAATCATCAGTTGCTCATCCGTTAATTGAAATGCCATTCCTAATTCCTCCTAGTTTTGTCTTCTCGCAATCATCATCGGGGTCACTCCCTCTTGAACGACCATCCCATTTTGATTGATGATTTTACGAACAAACTTCACAATCCCTCGGTCTTTTTTACTCGTTTCTTTCATTTCAACAATTTCAATTTCGAGATTAATCGTATCGTTAATTTTGATGGGCGCTAGAAACTTCCACGACTCCAAACCCAATAAAGCAATCAAGTTTTTACTCATCCGTCGATTCAGCTCTGTACGGGTAAACAGTCCGGACGAGATGGACAGTCCCAACAAACCGTGTGCAATCCGTTCTTGAAAAACCGTGTTTTTTGCATACTCCCTATCCACATGGAGCAAATTATAATCGCCGGATAAACCCGCAAAATTGACAACATCCGTTTCTGTAATGGTACGTGAAGGGGATAAAAATTTATCTCCGATTTGAAAATCTTCATAAAACAACCCGTTATCTTCCATCTTTCCTCACACCCTTCATCGTTGTAGTATCGTGACGGCACTATTCGGACCTGCCCCCATCGCATGTGCCAAGCCAAGCTTAGGATCGGCAACTTGTCGATGGCCAGCTTCTCCCCGCAATTGTAAGACAAGCTCATGAATTTGTGCCAATGCTGTCGCACCGAGCGGATGACCCCTTGATAATAGTCCACCGTCCGTATTAACCGGCAATCTCCCCATCAAATCGAAGACACCTTCGCGCAACAATTCAGGTGCCGTTCCTCTCGCACAAAAACCGAGTTTTTCAATGTCCCAAAGTTCGCCGGGTCCCATGCTGTCGTACGCTTGCACGACGTCGATATCCTTGGGTCCGTAGCCAGCCATCTCAAAGGCCTGGCGGGCTGATTTCTCTACAATGCCTTCCGAAGGATAATGCTGGACACTTGCCGTAATGCCGGATTGATATGATTCTTCTCCATATACACCCGACACCAAAACAGAGCTTGCCACATGAATCGCCCGATTGCTTTCTGGCTTGCTTGTCAAAACCATCGCGACCGCCCCATCCGCCAACGGACAACAATTCAGTAACCGAAGTGGAGAAGCTATCATTGCTGATTGGAGTACCTCCTCTGCAGAAACTTCTTTTTGAAATCGTGCATTGGGATTTAGCGAACCGTTTCGCCTATTTTTCACACTGACCCTTGCAAAATCTTCAACCGTAGCTCCGTATTGGCGCATGTATTCCATCGTTTCCAAGGCATAGTTGGCCGGTTGTACGTTAAAGCCCATTGCCAATTGCCACCCCGGAAAAGCAGTGCTTGGGATTGGTCCTCTTGGCATCTTTTCAAATCCGATAGCGAGTACCGTTTCGTATTGCCCTAATCGAATCGAATCATAAGCAAGTCGAAACGCGGTTGCTCCACTTGAACAGGCATTTTCCACATTGACGATTGGAATTCCTGTAAATCCAATTTCCCCTACTACTCGATGCCCAGAAGCTGTCCCTTGGTAGACACTACCTGCAAAAACGGCTTCAACTTCCCCCCACTTGGTTCGGGCATCCCTTAAGGCGTTTACAATCGCTTCAGATCCCATCGAGCTAGCGGATACATCCGGGAAAAAACCCCATTTTGTCGTACTTGTTCCTTGAACATATACATCTTTCCATTGAGTATTTTTACCCATCATCCCTTATCTCCTTCCCGAATAATTTCAGCTTTGAACTTGAAAGTCATAACATCATTGTCTTCTTCTTCATATAACTTCACTACAACCATCTCGACACGTTCGTCATTAGAGAGCGCCGGTTCATCAATGAGCTGTGAAAATATATTTACACCTTCATCTAGTTGCACAATTCCATATGTATAAGGAACTGCCCCTTTATAAAAACCTCCGGCCGGTTGTCTTTCCACTTTTGTTAGCATCAAGACACGCCCTTTGCCGGAAAATGTGATTTCTTCCAATGATTCTTTGTGACAATTCATACAGAAGTTCAATGTTTTCCGTGGAAAAAATACCTCTCCACACGCCTCGCATCGACTGCCCAATAAGTGCGGTTTGCCATCTGTTTCCAATTGCCAAAGGCCATCCATAACCGGAATCGTTTTTCGTTCAATTGTCGTCATTCCACTCATCCCCCGTTCGATTAGCCGAATCTTCCGCCTGTCACGTGTAAAATATCCCCCGTTATGTAAGAGGAATCATCCGAAGCGAAAAACATCACCGCATTTGCGACATCTTCCGTCGAGCCAACACGCTTAATCGGAGAATCACGTTTTTGAAGCTCTTTAATCTTTTCGCATTTTGGATGGTCCCGTAAGGCGTTCGTTTCAATCAGACCCGGCGCTACAGCATTCACTGTAATATTGTGCTTGCCCAACTCCTTTGAGAGCGCTTTCGTAAGGCCAAGAACACCAGACTTTGCAGAGGAGTAATTGGCTTGTCCTGGATTCCCCAAATACGCACGGGAAGTAATGTTGACAATTTTCCCGTATTCTTGGGAAATCATATACTCAGCCGTATACTTCGCAAAAAGGAAGGAACCTTTTAAGCAAACATTTATAACAAGATCCCAATCTTCCTCTTCCATTTCCGTGATTCTTGCATCACGGACAATTCCCGCATTGTTCACTAAAATATCAATCTTGCCAAACTGTTCCTTCGTTTGTTGTACGACAGCGATAACTTCGCTTTTTTGTGAAACATCTGCCGGCATGGAATGGGCGTTGAAACCATCTACTTGAAATTCCTTCACCGTCTCTTCACATGACGTTTCATTAATGTCGGTAATAATGACTGTAGCGCCTTCGGTAAGCATTTTACGAGCAATTTCTTTACCGATTCCATCCGCTCCACCTGTTACAATTGCAACCCGATCTTGAAATCTCATTATAAAACCCCTCCCTACTTTACTATTCACCTCATTTTACTGCTTCCCAAAAAGATCAACCATGTCAATTGACTACAATGTTTGTTTGAATTATTGTATAATTCATACTAATACATAGATTCCGAAATAAAAGTAATGAAGGGGGATATCCAATGACCACAAACGAAATCAGCTACAACGGTTTTATCGAAGAGCTTTTTCCGCTTATCCAAAGCAGTCAGTATGATGAAAATGAATGGGAAACTTTGAAAGCGAGGCTCCATGTGTATTACAAAGACGAAAAATTGCATTCCCACTTTTACGCACTTCAATCTTTGAAACAAAAGGCGGATTTCTTGAAATTCTCAACGAGTACGTTTGAAATCCTTCATCAAATTAATTTGGAAGTCGCCTCTCTCGCTCCGCTAACTGACATTCTAAATTTAAGCGCAACTCGTTTATTGAATACCTCCAAAGCGCACTATGTCCTCATCGGAATGATTGATCACGAGAAATCAAGCATGCGCATTGATGCAGTCGCAGGGGAAGAACAGTCCGACTTGTTGTGTTTTGAGGAACCCTTAGATTCAAAGTTCCAAATGGAACTGGCAGACAACAAAGAGGCTTTCATCTTATCGGATATCGCTGAACACTCCTCTTTTGAATACACTTTATTGCAACGCCTGGCGGAGAAAGACATCGTATCCCTCATCTGTTCGCCTTTAATCGCCAACGGGGAACGGATCGGCGTTGTCTTTTTAGCCCGGACCACTACGTATCATTCAAAGCAGCCATTATTGCAAATGCTCAATCACTTTTGTTACCAGACAGCACTTGCCATTTCAAACGCAAAACTGTATACGAATGAAGTTCGTGTGAGTAAGCTACACGACGAACTCTTTGAAGAAGCACTCAATAAGGGCGGTAACGAAGGAATATTACAAAGAGTGGCCAATTTCATTGAGGAATCAATTTTATTGCTTGACGAGTTTGGAAACTCCATTTATGAAGCTATGCCTCGAAACCACGCATACAACAAAGACCATTTCAATCATGTGGAACTGTATAAACGCATCCTTCATTCAAAAAATATTCATCAAGCCTTTTTTGAAGTATCGAACAACGGCCAAATTTATTCCGTTTTCACCATCACGTTGCATAATCAGACCGTCGCTTATTTAATTCTTGCAAAAAAAATGAATTCATATGATCCATTGAGCATTGTCGCAATCGGACAAGCAAAAAGCGTCTTGGCACTGCAAATAAATCAGGAAAAAACAAGCATTGAAGTCGAAAACCGATTACGCCAGGACTATCTGCACGATTTGATATCAGGCCTGGAAACAGAGGAAAATCTTATTCGAAGAGCACGTTATTTAAATATCTCTTTCGAAAAGACGTATTCCATTCTTGTTTTAAGCCCGAGAAAGAACGAAGTGGATGATACACAACAATCAAATCGAATTCTTGAAAGGTTTAGTTACATGATCGATCAAGAACTATTGCCACTCAGCATGATCCAAGGCCAGAAAATAATTCTTGTCACACCTGACGAGCATATTCGCACCGTCACGAACTTCGTGCTCCACTATACGGAGGAAAAGCATCCCGATTTACACTTCCGTGTAGGTATTAGCAATCCCATTCTACAAACAAAAGAATACCTTAGAGGATTCAACGAAGCCAAAAAAGCCTCTGAATTCGCTCATTCTTTCCAATTCAATGCACCGATTGTCCATTTCAAGGAACTCGGTATTATCGGGTTGTTATTCAATACGGAGAATCCCGAATACATGAAAGAGTTCATGGACCGTTACTTAGGAAAAATCATCGAATACGATCTCCAAAACAAGTCTGAATTACTAAAAACGTTAGAGGTTTTTTTAGATAACGAATCCGCTATCCAGCATTCCGCTAAAGAGCTCCATATCCACTACAACACTCTTCGGTACCGGTTGAATCGAATCGAGGACATCCTAGAGATCGATCTAACGCATACACAATACCGTCTCAACCTTCAAATCGCCATCATCATTCATCGGCTCGTTAAACAAGAGTGATGGAAAAAAATAGAGAGTGGAGGAATGAATACATTCCCACTCTCTATTTCTATTTGTCTGAAACAAGTATTTCTCCACATTTGTCTTCATCACATTTTGGATGGTAAAAACAATGCGATCTCAGGGAAGAAATATAAGATGAGAATCATAACAAAGATTGGAATAATGAACCGAGCCGCACCTTTAAAGATGGTTTCGAGTGAATAATCGGAAACACCTTTCAATACATAACAATTCATTCCAACAGGTGGTGTGATTAAGCCTAATTCAATGATCAATACGATTATCACTCCGAACCAAATCAAGTCCATATCCATCGCTTGAATAATCGGTAAAATGATCGGAATTGTAATAACAATCATTGCCATGGAATCCATGAATGCACCAAGAATGAGATACATGACAATGATCAACATAAAAATCACAAAGTTCGGCATCGATAGTGAATCGATAAAATCCGCCATCAGCATCGGAACTCTTGTAATCGCAAGAAAGTAATTCAAGATGAATGCAGCCAGTATAATGGCAAATAAAAACCCTGTCGTTTTTAACGTATTGGATGCGGACTCGATAAAATTCTTGAACGTCAATTTCCGATTGAGCAACGCGATGAGCATTGCTCCAAATGCACCTACTGCAGCGGCTTCCGTCGGGCTGAATAGACCGACATACATCCCCCCGATGACTAGCGTGAACAATAATATAATCCATGTCATCGATTTGAGCGAGTTAATTTTTTCTTTCCACCCACCCCCCGATGCTATAGGGGCGATGTCCGGATTTAACAGCACGGAAATATAGACCGTAAGCATATATAATCCGGTTAACATGATACCTGGAATAATCCCGGCAATGAGCAACTTACCAATCGATTGCTCGGTTAACATACCGTACACGATAAATGCCGTGCTCGGTGGTATGAGAATCCCCAACGTACCGCCTGCAACAATTGTCCCAGCGGAGAACGAGTCTTTATATCCGAATCGATCCATTTCCTTCGATGCAATCGCACCCATCGTTCCAGTAGTCGCCAAGCTAGAGCCTGAAGCAGCTGCAAAAATCGCTGATGCACCGATTGTTGCTAAACCGAGCCCCCCTCTTAGGCGTCCCATCCACAATCGGAACATCTTAAACAGCTCATTACTAATTCCTGAAACGAAAAGCAATTCCCCCATCCATATGAAGAGCGGAATCGTCGTTAATGTATAGCTAAAACTATGATCCCAAATAATGGTCTCAATCGCGGTAGTGAGTGTTTTCCAACCTTTTAAATAATAGATACCGAGAAAAGCCGGAATCGCCATGGCAATAGCAATCGGAAGTCGCAAAAACATGAGGATGAACATGACCACAATGCCCATTAATCCAATCATCTCTATAGTCACATTACCCCTCCTTTCCGGCAAACAAAATAACGATGGAACGGATGAACTTCAAAAGTACTTCTAGCCCCCACATCGTGAAACCTAATGCAATGATGAATCGAAACGGAAAATGTGGGACGCCAAGCAAATCCGTCGTTTTTATATTCCCCGTCATCGAATTCAATCCAATGTTTAAGCTTACCCATCCAATGAGGAGACAAATGATAAACGTGAAAAGATAGCTGATGACATCTGTGAATTCTTGTATTTTTTGGGGTAACCGATCGACAAGCAAACCGATTGAAATATGTGCATCTCTTTTTTGTGTGTATGCTAGCGCGAACATAATCAACACAACCATGCCTAGTTGCATAAATTCAACATCCCCCACTACAGGAGCTCCCAATTTGCGACTGATGACTGCATATGTCGTAAAGATCATCATACTCGTCATTGTGAGAATCGCTATCCACTTTCCAATTATCGTTAAAAAACCTATCCATTTTTCCACAATTCCCATTCATTTCACCTCCGTATAGAAAAATATGTCTTGATTGTTAACCAAGACATATTATGTTCCTTTTGAGTTAGAAAGGTAGTTTTAATCCAGCTTCAAGAAGCATGTCATTAAAATCTTCCATCATTTGGTCACCAGGATACCCTTTCGCATTCGCTTCTTCCACCCATTCATCCCAAAGCGTTTTTGCAGAGGCTTTAAATTTCGCTTCTTCTTCAGGAGCTAATTCAATGATCTCTCCCTTACCTTCAATTAACTTGCCCAGTTCGACATAGGCTTTGTCTAATTCCTTTTTGTGCGTCTCACTAAACAACTCAGCCAATTTTGGCCCAAGCACTTCGTCAAACATTTTTTGCAAGTCTTCGGGCAGCGATTCATAGTAATCTTTGTTCATGATTGGTATAACAGGCGTAACGGTTGTCCCCATTTTCAAGACATATGGTGCCACTTCGTAGTATTTATGACCCAAAACACCGATTGTCGAATAGAAAGCAGTATCCAAAGTACCTTTTTGCAAAGCTTCGTACGTTTCATCCAACGGAATCGATACTGGAACACCGCCCCATGCTTCTACGAGGGGGACATCCGATTTACCTTGGACTCTCATTTTCAATCCTTTTATGTCTTCAATTTTTCTAACTGGCTTTTTGGAGAATAAATTATATGGATCTGTTACAAAGCTTCCACCTAAATAATGAACTTCCTCTTCAATCGCATCGACAGCGTATTTTTCCCCGAACTTCGTCATGATTTCACTGCCTATCGTAGAATCTGGGAAAGCGAACGGTAAATTCCCAATCGTATAAGGGAAGAAGATACTATCAAAATAATAAGTTGAAATGACCGGCGCTAAATCGGCTATGCCGCCTTGAGTATCCTCAAAAGCTGAAGTCGCCTTCCCCAAAGTCCCTCCATGAAATACATTCACCTTCACCCGTCCATTTGTTTCTTTTTCCACAAATTCCGTCCACGGTTCATAAACGTTGTACACATAGTGATGCGTGGAAGGCTGGATGTTACTGACGTTCAATTCGTAGACTTTTTCAGTGTTTGTACCATTTGTACTTTCTGAACTACTGTCCTTTTCAGTATTACAAGCACCAAGAATTAATATTAACACCAAGCTTAACATGCCAAAAATCTTTTTCATCTGTACCACTCCTTTTCCAATGTAAGTAACCGCTTTCATTCTTAGTTCAAACTAAAAGTGCAAATCGCCTTGCAACATCTTCTTTGCAATTATTCTTTTTTGAATCTCGGTTGTCCCATAAGGAATACGCATCATCCTTGCCCATCTCCATGCTTTCTCAAGTTTCAATTCATTTGTTAATCCCATCCCTTCGTGAATTTGCATGCATTTATCAATCACCCTTTGTGCCATTTCCGTACAGAATGCTTTGATTATCGAAATTTCCTTGATTGGTAAATCGGATTGATTTTCCATCTTCCATGCACAGTTTAACAATATATTATGTCCGGCGTAAATATCAATTGCACATTCAGCTAACATCTTTGGAATCGCTTGGTGATTTCCAATTGTCATACCGAACGTTTTGCGTTCATTTTCCAACTCACGTTTATATTTTTCTTGATGTGGGACAACTTCCGTTTCAATAAATTTGTTCAGTGCCGAAATTATTTCTTTCACTCCATAATTTACAGTGAAGTCCAAACAGAATTTATCTCTTGAATTATCAAACTATCCTTACCTACAAATGAATTCTACAGAGTAAGAAATGACTCTTCTACGTCAAAAACAAACAAATATTATCATCTCATTTGTAGGGTACATACATAAGTAAACAATTAGAAAACTTATCCAATCGGAGAATAAATTTCGATCGGGTATGAGTAAAATGTTTGTGGGTGGATAAATGGAGAGGAAACCAAGCGTTTGCGTAGTAGATTTAAAAGCACGAAAAAAAAAAAGAACTACAAACGTTGTTACAACGTTTGTAGTTCTTTTTAATTTCCTAACTACTTAAAAAAGTCTTAATTACGTCCCAGGAGGGATTCGAACCCCCGACCGATGCCTTAGAAGGGCATTGCTCTATCCAGCTGAGCTACTGAGACAAACACCTGCAACCACAGGCACAAGAACTATTATATGCATAATCCAAAGATAAGTCAACACTATTTCATAAAACTATTTATTTAATATTATTTCGTCTATTATGTCGTCGTTCATACTATAAAAACTTACAGTATAAACATCAGTGATTTCAATGACTGCGTATGTTGCTTCCCTTCCACCACGTGGTTGGGTCGTGCTTCCCGGATTAACAAACAATACACCGTTGATCATCTCCGCACCATATAAATGAGAATGTCCGAATAATGCAATGGTTGCTTGTTGTTCAGCTGCTGCGTAAGAAAGGGTAAGCATAGAGCGCTTGACGTCGTGCTCATGGCCGTGGACGATGAATACAGTCTCATCGCCCATCTTTTGTACAATGCTCGCTGGAAATTGATCATCACCGTCACAGTTACCACGAACAATATGGATTCCATTAAGCAATGGATCATTTGCCAATAATTCACTATCACCACAATGGAATATTGCCTCTGCTTGCAATGTTTTAATCTGCTTCACTGTATTTACATCGCCATGTGAATCACTTAAAACAAGTAACTTCATTTCATTTCACCAAACTTCGCAATAAATTCTGGTAGCCGTTCTTTTAACTGAGCTAAAGCCGCTCCGCGATGAGAGATGGCACTTTTCTCTTCTGCAGATAACTGTGCCATGGTCTTTTCTTTACTAGGCACATAAAATATTGGATCATAGCCGAATCCATTCGTTCCTTGTCGATGATCTGTAATGAAGCCTTCACAGCTACCGGAATAAGTAGTTGTCTCGATAGTAGGACCCGCAATCGCTAGAACGCACCGAAAACGGGCTTGACGCGCCGTTTCAGGTACTTCTACAAGATTAGCTAGCAACTTATCGATATTCGCTTCATCGTTCGAAGGCTCGCCTGCATAGCGTGCAGAGTAGACACCTGGCTCACCATTCAATGCATCAACTTCTAGCCCACTGTCGTCTGCAATTACTACTTTCCCTAGTAAATTTGCAACAGTCTCAGCTTTTAGTATGGCATTTTCAACGAAAGTGGTACCCGTTTCTTCAACATCAATCGATTCTTCGATATCCTGCAATGTCAACACCGTGATACCTAAAGGGCGAAAGAGAACTTCAAAGTCTTTCGCTTTACCTGTATTATTCGTTGCGATTAATACTTCTTTCATTGCGCCTCGCCTACCTGTTGCCCAATCTTATCCGCCAACTCGCCTAATACTTCTTTTTGAATTGCAATCAATTGTTCAATTCCCGATTCAGCCAATGTCAATAAATCATTCATTTCTGCTCGGGAAAAAGTAGCTTCTTCACCCGTCCCTTGGAGTTCCACGAATTGGCCTTGTCCTGTCATCACCACATTCATGTCGACGTCGGCAGAAGAATCCTCTACATAGTCAAGATCCGTGATCAATTGACCGTCAGCTAGTTTACCAACACTTGTAGCAGCTAAGAAGTCACGAACGGGGAATACAGGCAATTTCTTTTCGATTTGCAATTTATTTGCTGCAATGACCAATGCAACGAATGCACCTGTAATCGAAGACGTCCGCGTTCCGCCGTCTGCCTGAATGACATCACAATCGATCCAAATTGTCCGCTCACCTATAGCATCCAAATCAACGACTGCACGCAAAGCTCGTCCGATTAAACGCTGGATTTCCATCGTACGACCGCCTACTTTACCGCGGGATGATTCACGGATTGTCCGTTGTCCTGTAGCCCGTGGCAACATGGAATATTCAGCTGAGATCCACCCTTTTCCACTATTACGCATAAACGGCGGTACCCGATCTTCAATCGTCGCTGTACAAATCACTTTAGTATTGCCAACTGAAATCAGTACGGAACCTTCTGGATGTATCAAATAATCTTTCTCTATCGTTACTGTACGAATATCTTCTGTTGCTCTTCCATCATGTCGCATACAATATCCTCCATTTTGATTCAATTATTTAGTGTGACGTACTCATCAAATCTACGTTCAATCCATCTTACCATATTCACAGCAAAAAACCCGAAAACGATGTACAGTTTTCGGGTACTGCCCTATCCTTTAAAAAGTTAACTTGCGTACGTCTGGCTGGGGAATGGCAAGCCAATCTTCAACGATGGCTTGAAACTTTTCCATCGAGCCTGTCGTGTAAAATATCGGCTCTTCCGCTGAAATAGATAGTAATTGCTCATCTTTTAGAATCCGTTCCACATCAATCACAGTCTCCGCCGCTGACGAAATAACATTTTTTTTATTGGAGAAATGCGCTTCGATATGTTCTTGCAATAATGGATAATGCGTACAGCCAAGTATTACAGAATCAAACGAATCGTTATGCAAGGGCAGTAATGTCTTGTCAACTATATCCTTTGCAGCCTGTGTACGATATTCTCCACTTTCAACGATGGGCACAAATTCCGGACATGCGAGTGAATAGACTTTTGCTTCCTTCTTTAAAGCCTGTATCGCTTGGTCATACGCTTTACTGTTCACGGTGCCCTCTGTACCAAGCACAGCAATTTCACCTGTTTGCGACGCATTGACAGCTGCTCTTGCCCCTGGCTCAATAACACCGACAACCGGAAAATCAAATTGCTTTCGTACTTCTTCTAACGCGATAGCTGTCGCAGTATTACACGCAATAACAAGCATTTTTATACCCATTTGCGCCAAACTGTTGACCATCTCTATCGTAAATTGCAATACTTCTTCGGCGGACCGTGGACCATACGGACAACGTGCGTCATCGCCAATATAAATAATAGGTTCATTCGGTAGGTGGTGGCGTAACTCTCTTACAACTGTCAATCCGCCGACTCCCGAATCAATTACTCCAATAGGTGCATTCAATGTAATCCCTCAATCTCTTGTCATCTGTTCATGTAGTTTAGCCAGCAATCCTGAAAACTGCTGAATTTCTTGCTCATTTGAATTTACAAGAACATCTTGTAAATACTCTTGTCTCTTCTGTATGACCTCTTCAATAATCCGTATTCCTTCAGGTAATAAATGGACACGGACCACCCGACGATCCTTTTCATCCCGCACGCGTTTCACTAGTTGACTATTTTCCATCCGGTCTACTAAATCCGTCGTGGTGCTGAATGCAAGGAACATTCTATTGGATAGATCTCCGATGGTCATATCACCATATTCCAACAACCATTGAAGAGCGCTGAATTGAGGAGGTGTAATAGTAGAGTTTTTTAATATTTTTCGACCTTGTTCCTTAATGATGGACGCAATGTATCGCAAATCTTTTTCCATCTTTACGATATCATTCGGTACGTTTTTCTGTTCATTCAACAAAAAATCAGCTCCCTGAAATGAGTCCTATCTTTTCATTGTACCGTTTTCATTGATGAACGCAACATTTTTTCCTTCGATTTTAAGCTAGAGAAGAAGTGATTGACACTGATTGCACAAAATTGATCTACTATCGTAAGCTGGGTATCATTTTAGTTCAGCTGTAATTCTCCCAATCGCAATAATTCGACTATAGCCTGTGCTCTGCCTGATACACCCAGTTTTTGAATTGTATTCGAAATATGGTTTCGTACGGTTTTCTCACTAATGGTCAGCTGTCCAGCAATTTCTTTTGTTGTAAAATCGTTTACCAGCAAAGTGAAAATTTGTCGTTCCCGATTTGTTAATAAAGAACGGTTTTGCATTTCATCCAAGATGCGCCCCTCCTCTTTACGCTTTCCCCTTAGGATATGTAAGCGTAAGGGCGGCTGTGTAGGCTTTTACGAGTTTTCAAGAAACAACTGTTTTTCTTCCTCTGTCCATGCAACAGGCCTACCATCACTTTTTCCAATTTGAACGATAGCGCCTCTACCTGTAAAGACGATTTCATCACGTTCATTTGTAGCCATATAATGTAGATCAACTGAACTTGTGCCCATAGTATTAGCCTTTACATGGATCTGTAGCTTTTCGTCAAAGTACACTTGCTTTACGAAATCGCATTGCAAATCCGCTACTATTGGAATAGTTTCACCTTTCGGATCAATCCACTTCGCCATATGGTTTAAGTGTTTCAAAAACTCAATTCTAGCATATTCAAAATATGCAAATACCTTCGTATTATTCAAATGTCCATACATATCTGTCTCTGAAAAACGTACTGAAACATCTGCATGAAAATGAAATCTTTCTACCCATTCCTCTAAATCGTCAATATAACTTGCTCTCATTTACATACACCCCTTTTTAATGAATCATCATTCATTATATCAAAATACAAGTTAACGTCAATTAACATTTATTACACTGATGATTACTAAAGAGTTGAAGACCTCGTGAAGAATTCTTTCTAAAAAGAACAATCACAAGCTAACTCATATAGTCGACAAGCTGTAAACGCCAAAAAACTGTCCAGAAGTCATAGACTTCTTGGACAGTTTGGTTTGTAGAAATTAATCTACTTGATGGTCACTTCCGAAGAAGTTCTTGAACATTTGGATCGTTGTCGCTCTACCAATTGCACCGATAGAAGTCGTCAATGGAATTCCTTTAGGACAAGCAACTACACAGTTTTGTGAGTTACCGCACTCAGTGATTCCTCCGTCTCCCATAACAGTAGCCAAACGCTCATCTTTGTTCATTGCGCCTGTCGGATGTGCGTTGAAAAGGCGTACTTGTGACATTAATGCAGGACCCATGAAGTTCGTCTTGTCGTTGACGTTCGGACAAGCTTCCAGACATACTCCGCAAGTCATACATTTAGACAATTCATATGCCCATTGACGCTTACGTTCAGGCATACGAGGACCTTCACCAAGATCATACGTACCATCGATCGGAACCCATGCTTTGATACGCTTTAACGAATCGAACATGAATTCACGGTCAACAACCAAGTCACGAACGACTGGGAATGTACGCATAGGCTCAAGTTTTATAGGTTGTGTTAACTGATCAACCAGCGCAGTACATGACTGACGAGGGCGACCATTAATAACCATTGAACATGCACCACATACTTCTTCCAAACAGTTCATATCCCAGTTAATAGGAGTCGTTTTTTCACCTTTAGCATTTACTGGGTTACGTCTGATTTCCATTAAAGCCGAAATTACGTTCATATTCGGACGATATGGAACTTCAAATCTTTCAACATAAGGGCTTGAAGTGGCAGTATCTTGACGATGAATGTCAAACACGACAGTTTTTGTAGCAGTTGCTGTTTGTTGTTCGCTCACTTTTGTCAATCTCCTTTCTTCGCTGAGTAATCGCGGATACGTGGAGGAATGATAGATGTATCTACATCTTCATATGAAATAATTGGTGCAGAGACTCCATCAAATTCCGCAATTGTTGTTTTCAAGAAGTTCTCATCGTCACGATTCGGGAAGTCTGGCTTATAGTGCGCGCCACGACTCTCATCACGATTCAATGCACCTAAAGTGATTACACGTGCTAGATATAGCATGTTTTTCAACTGACGTGTGAACATAGCTCCTTGGTTAGACCATTGCTGTGTATCCGTAATATTAATGTTTTCATAACGCTCAAGTAACTCGACAATTTTCTCGTCTGTCTGCTTCAATTTATCATTGAAACGAACAACCGTTACGTTGTCTGTCATCCACTCGCCAAGCTCTCTGTGAAGAACGTACGCATTCTCTGTACCGTCCATCTTAAGAGTGTCTTCCCATTTCTGTTGCTCTTCTTTCACTGCATCTTCGAAGATTGTGCCAGGAAGTTCATCAGCTGTACGCTTCAGATGCTTCATGTAATCGATAGCGTTTGGTCCTGCGACCATTCCACCATAGATAGCAGATAGTAACGAGTTAGCACCTAGACGGTTTGCACCGTGCTGTGAGTAATCACATTCGCCTGCTGCGAATAGGCCGGGAATGCTTGTCTGCTGGTGATCGTCAACCCATAGTCCACCCATTGAGTAGTGAACAGCCGGGAAGATTTTCATCGGCAATTTACGCGGATCGTCTCCTGTGAACTTTTCATAAATCTCGATGATTCCACCAAGTTTAATGTCTAGTTCTTTAGGATCCTTGTGGGATAGATCCAAGTACACCATGTTTTCACCGTTGATACCTAGTTTTTGGTTTACACATACGTCAAAAATTTCACGTGTTGCGATATCCCGTGGAACTAAGTTACCATAGTCCGGATATTTTTCTTCCAAGAAGTACCAGGGCTTCCCATCTTTATATGTCCAAACTCGTCCACCTTCACCGCGTGCAGATTCACTCATTAGACGAAGCTTGTCATCTCCAGGAATCGCTGTTGGGTGAATTTGGATGAATTCGCCGTTTGCATATTTTGCACCTTGCTGGTATACGATAGAAGCTGCAGAACCTGTGTTGATCACAGAGTTTGTAGACTTACCAAAGATAATACCAGGGCCGCCTGTTGCCATGATGACAGCATCCGCTTTGAATGCTTGGATTTCCATTGTCTTCATGTTTTGGGCTTTGATCCCACGGCACGTACCCTCTTCATCTTTAATGATTCCAAGGAATTCCCAGTGCTCATATTTTTGAACTAATCCTGCTACCTCGTGAGAACGCACTTGTTCGTCAAGAGCATAAAGTAACTGTTGTCCAGTTGTTGCACCTGCATATGCTGTACGGTGGTGAAGTGTACCACCGAAACGACGGAAATCCAAAAGACCTTCTGGCGTGCGGTTAAACATAACACCCATACGGTCCAATAAGTGGATGATTCCAGGAGCTGCTGCCGTCATTGCTTGTACTGGTTTTTGATTCGCTAGGAAGTCTCCACCGTAAACTGTATCATCAAAGTGAATGTCGACGGAATCGCCTTCACCTTTCGTATTTACAGCACCGTTAATGCCGCCTTGGGCACATACGGAGTGGGAACGTTTTACTGGTACTAGCGAGAACAAGTCAACCGGTACACCAGCTTCTGCTGATTTGATGGTAGCCATTAGTCCAGCTAGTCCTCCACCGACGACAATCAATCTGCCTTTTGCCATTATTGTGTCACTCCTCAATTATACGTAATTTCATTAGTTATTAGTTATTTACACAAAAGCTAGAAGTGCTTGAATTCCAATTACAGAAAGTATTAAGAATATAACGATTGTGATGTAAGATACGATTTTTTGTGATCTTGGTGATTGTGCAATTCCCCAAGTAACACAGAAAGACCATAATCCGTTTGCTAAATGGAAAGTAGCAGATACAACACCTACGATATAGAATACAAGCATAAGTGGATTCGATAAAATATCGACCATCATGTTGAAGTCTACTTCAGTTCCAAGCGCTTTTTGAATACGAGTTTCGTATACGTGCCATGCAATGAAGATGACGAGGAATACACCCGTAAAACGTTGGAGTGTGAACATCCAGTTACGGAAAGTACTGTAATGGCCCACATTGTATTTCGCTGAGAAAGCTATGTACACTCCGTAAAAAGCGTGGAACATGAGTGGAATGTAAATAATAAACCATTCCAAGAAAAGTACAAACGGCAAGTTCCCCATAAAATTAGATGCTGTGTTGAATGCTTCCTCACCGCGCGTTGCAAAATGGTTAATTACTAAGTGTTGGGCAACAAAAAGTCCAACTGGAATTACACCAAGCAACGAATGTAGACGGCGTAAGAAAAAATCTGTTTCTTTCGACAAGTCTTTTACCCTCCCTTATTTCTGAGATTATACTGTAGTGATGCGGTTCTCTATCTAGTTCGCATTCGCCAGTATCTCTCTTCGTGGTACAATATGATAACATGTATATTGTACTCCTCTGTATTGGACAGGTCAAGACGCTGTGAACTTTTCATAGTAGATTATGATTTTTCCAAAAACGTCGAATAACACTTCACTTTCTCCTATGATCTGACAACACTTGACATAGTTTGAAGCCCATACGAATAAGGGTTAGAAAGATTATCATTTGTTTTGTTCGCATTACATAACGCATTTATTTACAAAATATAAGTCTTTGAAAAAAATAACTGATTATTCAAATAAAGTATACCGAAACTCAAACCTCTATCAATAATCTGATCACTAAACACTAATGAAAGCCCCTTGATTTTTATTCAATCAAGGGCTTTTCAGACTTCTCAGGTTGCTGGAAATGAGCGAATAGCTCTTCAGCTACTTTCTGTGGCATCCCTGCTTCTTTTAATTGTTCAGATGTTGCTTCGCGTATGGCTTTCACTGTTTTAAAATGTTTCAGTAATTGCTGTTTACGTTTTGGTCCAACTCCTTCAATTCCATCGAGTGAAGAAGTCAGTGAAGATGCCCCCCGCCGCTGTCTATGGAACGTAATAGCAAATCGATGGACTTCATCTTGGACGCGTTGTAACAAGTAAAAAGCTTCACTCGTTTTCTTTAACGGAACAACCTCCGGCGGATGACCGTACAACAACTGCGCTGTATTATGTTTATCATCTTTTGCTAGTCCAGCTATTGGAATGGAAAGACCCAGTTCATCTTCCAACACTTCCCGAGCGATTTCCATCTGTCCTTTCCCACCATCAATGACAATTAAATCAGGTAAAGGCAACTGATCTTTTAAGACACGTGTATAGCGTCGTCTAACCACTTCACGCATCGCACCATAATCATCATGCGCTGCAGCAGTTTTAGTTTTATATTTCCTGTAATCTTTTCTATTTGGTCTTCCATCTACAAATGATATCATCGCGGATACCGGTTCCACGCCATGTGTATGCGAGTTATCGAAAGCTTCGATGCGAAGAGGCGTACTGATATTCATCGCTTCTCCAAGCTCTTCACATGCACCAATTGTACGTTCTTCTTGGCGTTCAATTATTTGGAATTTAGCATTCAATGCAATGGATGCATTCTTGGCAGCGAGTTTGACAAGTTCTTTTTTCTTTCCACGTTGTGGGATCAACACATTCGTATCGAGTAATTGATCTGCTAATGTAACATCAACAGTTTCCGGTAGAAGTACTTCTTTCGGCAATAAATGTTGGGCTTCTCCATAGAAACGGCCGAGATATGTTAGTAATTCATCTTGCGGATCTTGATAGGCCGGAAAAATAGAGACATCCCGTTCTATCATCTTACCTTGTCTGACGAAGAATACTTGCACACACATCCAGCCTTTATCCACTGCATAGCCAAAAATATCACGATCTGTAAAATCATTCGCATTCATATTCTGCTTTTCCATAACGGTTTCAATGTTAGTAATTTGATCGCGATATTCTTTCGCACGTTCAAATTCTAATTCTTCCGCTGCTGTATTCATTTTTTGCTGAAGTTCCTTTTTGACTTCTTTATAGCCGCCATTTAGGAATCGTGTAATGTCTGCAATCATTTCAGTATAAGCATCGGCAGGTACCTCTTTAATACAAGGTGCAAGACATTGACCGATATGATAATACAAACACGCGCGTGTAGGAATACTTTGACATTTGCGGTATGGATATAAGCGATCCAGTAATTTTTTTGTTTCATGCGCGGCCGTAGCATTTGGATAAGGTCCAAAATACTTGCCTGACTTCTTATTGACTTTACGCGTGATAATTAACTTCGGATGACGTTCGTTAGTGATTTTCAAGTAAGGATATGTTTTGTCATCTTTTAGCATGATGTTGTACTTTGGATCGTACTTCTTTATCATGTTCAATTCCAAAATTAATGCCTCAATTTCAGAATTGGTAACTATATATTCAAAATCCTCTATTTCTCCGACCAATCGCTGTGTCTTGCCATCATGGGAACCCGTGAAATAGCTACGCACACGGTTTTTTAACACTTTTGCTTTCCCTACATAAATGACAGTACCTTGACGATCCTTCATCAAATAACAACCCGGCAATTCGGGGAGGATCGAAAGTTTATGTTCAATGATTTCATTCATTATTTTCACCTACTAAAAGACCGGGCTGCTCTGCGGCCCGGTCTCTTGTATTTATGCGTGTTTTTCGATTAGTTGTGCAAGTGCTTCTTTCGGTTGGAAGCCTACTACTTTCTCAGCTACTTCTCCGTCTTTAAACAGAAGAAGTGTTGGGATCGACATGATACCAAACTGGCTAGCAGTTTCTTGGTTATCATCCACGTTTACTTTTACAATGTTCGCTTTTCCTTCAAGTTCTCCTGAAAGTTCTTCAAGTACAGGAGCGATCATTTTACATGGTCCACACCAAGGTGCCCAAAAGTCTACTAGTACTACGCCTTCTTTTACATTTTCAGCAAAGTTCGAATCGGTTGCATTGATAATCGCCATTCTAATTTCCTCCTTAGTCTTTAACTATATTCGTATTATATCATGGAGGTATAGAAGGAGCTAAAAAAATGCCTGTATCACTTTATTAGCTTACTTTGATCTTTTTAATTTCTTCGATCATGATTGGAATGATTTCGAAGATGTCACCTACGATACCGTAGTCTGCAATTTTAAAGATGTTCGCTTCTGGATCTTTGTTAATTGCCACGATGACTTTCGAGTTGGACATACCTGCTACGTGCTGGATCGCCCCAGAAATTCCAGCTGCAATATACAAATCTGGTGTTACTACTTTACCCGTTTGACCAATTTGTAGTGAATAGTCGCAGTAATCTGCATCACACGCTCCACGCGAAGCACCGACTGCACCACCTAGAAGATTTGCTAATTCTTTTAAAGGCTCAAATCCTTCAGGTCCTTTGACGCCACGGCCGCCCGCTACGATTACTTTCGCTTCAGATAGATCCACGCCTTCAGTTGATTTACGTACTACGTCTTTGATAACAGAACGAAGATTCGTAATTTCGACAGTTTTCGCTGTTACGTCACCTGAGCGGCTTGCATCATGTGCTAATGGCTCGATGTTGTTCGGACGGATGGTGATAAATTGCAAACCTTCTTTGATTTCCACTTTTTCAAATGCTTTACCAGAATAGATCGGGCGGATGAACTCTGCGTCGTCGCCTTCTCCTTCGATTTTTGTAACATCTGAAATTAATCCCGTTCCAAGTTTACTTGCAATTTTCGGTGATAGATCTTTACCCATTGCTGTGTGTCCAAATACCACACCATCAGGAGATTCATCTTCGTAAACTGCTAGGAATGCCTGACCAAAACCGTCTGGTGTGTAGTGCTTCAAATGCGGGTGCTCAACCGCTACTACACGATCCGCTCCATAATGAATCATTTCTTCGCCAAGTGACTGAACTTGATCCCCTATAAGAACAGCGACAACTTCTCCGCCGTCTGAAATATTCTTAGCTGCTGCAATTGTTTCAAATGATACGTTGCGTAGTTCTCCATCACGTGCTTCACCTAAAACCAACATTTTCTTTGACATAATGTAGTCCCTCCTAATTACGGTTCTCTATATGAATTAAATTACTTTCGCTTCGTTACGCAATAATTTTATAAGTTCAGCTGCTTGATCTGCTGGCTCTCCTTCAAGTACACGCCCTGCTGCTTTCTCGGGTGGTAAGAAGACTTCCTTCGTTTCCGTCTTCGCTTCCACGTCATCTTCCTCTAGGTCCAAATCATCGAACTCTAGGTCTTCAAGTGGCTTTTTCTTCGCTTTCATAATACCAGGCAAAGATGGATAGCGTGGTTCGTTCAGTCCTTGTTGTGCTGTCACCAGAAGCGGTAGGGATGTTTCAATCGTTTCTGAATCCCCTTCTACGTCCCGCACAACCGTTGCGTTCGTTCCGTCGATCGTTAATTCTGTAATTGTCGTAACATAGTTAATGCCTAGTAATTCTGCAACACGGGGTCCCACTTGTCCTGAACCGCCATCGATTGCTACGTTACCTGCCAAAATTAGATCAGCATCTTTATCTTTTAGGTAATCTGCAATGACTCTTGCGGAAGTGTGTTCGTCTATCTCATCAATGTCGTCTTCAATATTGATGAGTACCGCTTTATCTGCACCCATTGCCAATGCTGTTCGCAATTGTTTCTCGGAATCTTCGTTACCGATTGATAATACAGTTACTTCCCCACCGTGTTCGTCACGTAGTTTAATAGCTTCTTCCACTGCGTACTCATCGTATGGATTGATGATGAATTCTGCGCCATCTTCAGCAATGGCACCGTTTGAGATTGAAATCTTTTCTTCCGTATCAAATGTTCTTTTTACTAATGCATAAATGTTCATTAATAGAACCTCCCTTTTTGATAATTACTTCCCAGTAAATGTAGGTTGACGCTTTTCAATAAATGCTTGAATACCTTCCTTAGCATCTTCGGATACGAACACTTCTCCAAATGACTTGGCTTCTTCTTCGACACCTTCATAGAAGGACTGATCTTTTGAGTAGGAAAGCATACGCAATGCATGTTTCACGGCAATCGGACTCTTTTGAGCAATTTTCTTTGCCATCTTTAATGTTTCAGCCGATAGTTCTTCATCTGCATATGCATGATTGGCAAGTCCCCATTGTACTGCATCTTCACCTGAGATTGGATCACTCGTCAACATGATTTCTGCTGCCTTCGCTACACCAACCAAACGCGGCAAACGTTGCGTACCTGCAAACCCAGGAATAAGACCTAATTGCAATTCAGGCAAGCCTAATTTCGCACTCTTCGTAACTAAACGAATGTGGCAAGCCATAGCAAGCTCTAAACCACCTCCAAGTGCCGCTCCATGAATGGAAGCGATTACAGTTTTAGGGAAGTTTTCTAAACGCTCGAAAACTTCTTGTCCTTTACTAGAAAGCTTCGAGAACGCTGCTCCTGTGTCCATCGTTGTGAATTCTTTGATGTCCGCACCCGCTGAGAAGAATCGACCTTCACCATATAGAACAACAACGCGAACTTCATCGTCATGCTCTAGGCTGGTTAACAACTGATCCACTTCCTCAATCAATTTTGAAGATAGTGCATTCGCTGGCGGATGGTCAATTTTCGCTAATGCGACATGACCGTCTTTCTCCAAGTTAATCAATGTCATCTACTATCTCTCCTCTAATACAATGCTTACTTTTGTTCATAGCCATGCAATAGCATATCGGTAACTTTAGGTGCTAAGTTGACCAAATTAAACTTCTGTTCGTTCATCACCCAAGAGGTAATCGTCTCGTCCATAGTGCCAAATAGCATCTGCCTCGCTAGTCTAAGGTCAAGCTCAGGAGACAACTCTCCTTTCTCTACCCCTTCTTCCAGCAAAATATCCAACAAAACCGTATATTCTTTCAACACATTATTGATTTGAAGTCGCAGATCTTTATTTGACTGTCTGAGTTCCAATTGTGTGACGATCGCTAAATGATGATCTTCTTCTAGTATTCTAAAATGGTTTTCTACAACCAATTGCAATTTTTCTGCGATCGGAAGATCTTTTTTTAATATTTCTTTAATATTTTCTACAAAAATCGCCAATTTGTCTCTGAATACGGATATTAGAATGTCTTCTTTATTTTTAAAGTACAAATAAATGGTTCCATCCGCGACTCCAGCTTCTTTAGCTATTTTCGAGACTTGTGCTTGGTGGTACCCATTCTCTGCAATAACAATCACTGCAGCATCTACAATTTGTCTATATTTAGGTTTTGTTCGCTTCATTAATGATTCACCACCAAAAAGAAAATATGAATGATGATTCATTCATATCTTCATGTTAATATTCTTTTGGGTTATAGTCAAGCATTTAATTACGAACTTTTTAATGAATTTTGAACTTCCGTTAATTTCTTTCGTTCTTCTTCCACTAATGTTCTGCGCAGTATTTTACCTACCGCCGTTTTAGGAAGATCTTCTCGGAAGTCATAATGCTTTGGAACTTTAAATGCAGCAAGTTGTTTTCTGCAATACGTATCTAATTCTTTTTCTGTTACGGAATATCCTTCTTTTAAGACAATATACGCTTTAACTGTTTCACCACGATATGGATCCGGTACACCTGCTACGATACATTCTTGAATAGCTGGGTGCTCATACAGGACTTCTTCGATCTCACGTGGATAGACATTGAACCCGCTTGCAATAATCATATCTTTTTTACGATCGACAACATAGAAGTAGCCGTCCTCATCCATATACCCTAGATCTCCTGTCAAAAACCATCCTTCACGGAATGATTCCTGTGTGTCATCAGGTCTATTCCAATAACCTTTCATTACTTGAGGTCCTTTTATCGCAATCTCCCCAATTTCTCCTACCGGCAACGGTTCTGATGAACTTGGGCCAAGTACACATCCATCTGTATCAGGCCATGGAACTCCAATAGAGCCACGCTTTTCCAATCCATCCCACACAAAGTTAGCCATAGCGACTGGAGATGTCTCAGTTAAGCCATATCCTTCTACAAGCTTTCCACCGGTTACCGCTTCAAACTTTTCTTTCACTTCAATTGGTAATGCAGCAGATCCACTAATACAAGCTTTAATAGAAGATAGATCATATTTTTCCAAATCAGGATGATTCAATAGCCCAATATAGATCGTTGGTGCTCCCGGGAATAATGTAGGTTTTTGTTTATCAATATCTTTCAATGCCGTCTTGAAATCAAATTTAGGTATCAAGACCATTTTATGACCTTTCATTACAGCAAAAATTAAAACTGTCGTCATACCATAAACATGGAAAAACGGTAGAATGCCCATAATCGTTTCTTCGCCATCAGCCGTTTTGTATAACCATGCACTGCACATTTCAGTATTGCTAATTAAATTGGAATGTGTCAGTTCTACACCTTTTGGCGGTCCTGTAGTTCCTCCGGTATACTGCAATAATGCAATATCACCATTTTCATAAGCTACATGAATTGGATCGGGTTTTGTCGTTTTCATTATTTCTGTATATACATGATGCATACCACGATGCTCCACTTTCACCATCAACTTATGTTCTTTTTTCTGAATGAATGGATAGACTAGATTTTTTGGGAATGGGAGATAATCTTTGATCCCCGTAATAATAATATTTTCAAGCGCAGTTCCGTCCATGGCTTTCGTGACACGGGGGAACAAAATATCAAGTGATATAATCACTTTTGCACCCGAATCAGAAAGTTGGTAGTGCAATTCGCGCTCTGTATATAATGGATTTGTCTGAACCACAATTGCACCTGCATAGAGAATTCCAAAGTACGCGATAGCGCTTTGCGGACAGTTCGGTAGCATAATGGCAACGCGATCACCTTTTACGATCCCTAACTTTTGTAAATAGGTCGCAAATTTTAAGGCGGACTCGTGAAATTCTTTAAACGTGATGTCTTTCCCCATAAAATGCATCGCTGTGTTGTTTGAATATTTTTTGCCCGACCTCGTTAGATAGTCTTGCAATGGAATATTTTCATAAGCTAAAGTAGTCGGGATTTCTTTTGGATATGCAGCAAGCCAAGGTTTCTTTGTCATCTTTACAACTCCTTTACACTAATATAGTAGTTTGAATATTCCTTGTTCATTAGTATATCGATAAACTAATTAGTTTACAAGATAAATATGAAAGCGCTTTATTTATCTGTATAAATGCCTCTTAGTCTATGTGAGTGTAATGACTATTATACATTTTTAAGAGTTTGAGAAGCTGGCCATGCGAAGCGGGGAGGCAATTTGTGCTTCAATCCCCTCGTAAACACTAAACAATCCTCCGTTTAGTTTTGATCTTTTACGTTTTAAATGTAAAAAACACACCAAGACCGAGGTCAAGGTGTGTTGGTGACAAGCCAGTATACTCCGACAAGGACGAAGAGTACACAGACTACTAATAATATCTTAATTAATCTTTCCATAATATGCGGTCTCCTATGAAATACTGGCGCCGATGACGAATGACAGACCTACCGAAATGCAGAGTGAGATGAAGCCGACGGAGCGGTTGTCCGCTTGAATCTCCTCGTCCACTTTAAACTTCGGTGTCAGGAATTCGAACAGCAAGTAGGCAAAGACAAGAAGCACGAAACCGAATAAGCCCCAGCCCATCATCTGCGGCAAACTGTTGTGCTGCTCGATTGAATAGCGGAAAATATTTGCGACACCAAATATCTTTCCGCCTGTCGCCATCGCCACTGACAAGTTTCCTTTACGAATCTCTTCCCAGTTTTTATATTTTGTTACAATTTCAAATAGCACCATCGACACGATCAAGCACAGTGTAACGACACTGAAATACCCGGCCGTCTCAACCAATGGATGACTCCAAAATCCCGTATGATTCATAACGCTACACCTTCTTTATGTTCTCTTGCTTGTCATACGATCCAAGCAGCTGAAAGGTTTCATTTATTTTAATTCTACTACAGTAACGCCACTTCCGCCTTCGCTTGCTTCACCAAAGCGATAGGATTTCACGCGTGAATGTTTTTTCAAGTATTGTTGAACACCTTGTCGAAGTGCCCCCGTTCCTTTACCGTGAATAATGTTCACTTGATGGTAGTTGGACAATAACGCGTCATCAATATACTTCTCAGTGCGTACTAGAGCATCTTCATATCGTTCACCACGTAAATCGAGCTCCATTTTCACATGCTCAGAACGACCTTTTACTGCTGAGACTGTGACATGTTTCTTTTCTTTCTCAGGCTTCGTATATTGCAGTCCAGACTCCTGTAATTTCATCTTCAAAATACCAATTTGAACGATCCATTCTTTATCTGAAACCTTCTCAACAAGAGTTCCCTTTTGTCCGTATGCGAGTACTTTTACTTCGTCCCCTATTTGTAATGGACGAGGTCCCGCTTGTGCTTTAATGGTTTTCTTTTTCTTTTCTTCAGGTGCCGCGCCTTCCAAACGCTTTCGGGCTTCTATTAGCTCATGCTCTTTGACACTAGCTCCGGCATTCATTCGTAAAGCACGTAAGTCTGAAATAACCGCTTCGGATTCTGTCTTTGCCTGATCCACGATTTTTTTTGCTTTCTCTTTGGCTGCTTCTGTTAAACGGTCTTTTTGCTCTTCGAATTCTTGGAGTTTATCGTGTAATTCTTTTTTCAGCTTCTCTGTTTCCAAAAGTACGTCATGTGTTCGTTCAGCATCTTTTTCGGATTGTACACGGCTCGTTTCAAGAGAAGCGATCATAGAATCTACTTCTCCACGATTTTCTCCGGTGAAACTCTTTGCACGATCTATTACATGACTTTGTAAACCTAATCGTTTAGAAATTTCAAACGCATTACTTCGTCCCGGTACACCGATTAGTAAACGATAGGTAGGACTCAACGTATCAATGTCGAATTCAACACTCGCATTGGTCACACCCGCCCGGTTAAAGCTATACGCTTTTAATTCTGGATAATGAGTCGTTGCCATTACACGTGCGCCAGTACCATGCACTTCATCCAGAATGGATATGGCAAGAGCAGCACCTTCTTGAGGATCCGTCCCTGAGCCTAATTCATCGAATAATAATAGAGAGCGATCATCGAACTTCTTCAATATATTCACGATGTTGACCATATGGGAAGAAAATGTACTCAAGCTCTGTTCAATCGATTGCTCATCCCCGATATCTGCATAAATCGAATCAAAGACAGCAATTTCAGAACCGTCAAGTACTGGAATAGGCAGACCTGATTGTGCCATCAACGTGCAAAGTCCCACTGTTTTTAGCGTAACGGTCTTCCCACCTGTATTTGGACCAGTGATCACAATCGTCGTAACGTCTGTACCAAATTCAATCGTATTCGCTACCGCTTCATTAATAGGTAGGAGTGGGTGACGCGCTTTAGAGAGACGCATATAGCCATCCGCGTTAACGGCTGGTTTCGTACATTTATTGGCAGTACCGTATTTCGCTTTCGCTAAAATGACATCAACTTCTGCCAATAGCTGTACTAATGTGAATAACTCATGAGCAATTTCTTGAACACTTGCAGACAAGGCAAGCAAAATCTTTTCGACTTCTTCCTGCTCTTTAACTTTCAGTTCACGAATCTCGTTATTTGCCTGAACGACTGCATCCGGTTCGATGAATAATGTTTGGCCAGATGAAGACATATCGTGAATAACACCGCCATAGTGAGAACGATATTCCGCTTTAACGGGAATACAATAACGATCATTACGCATCGTTACGATTGCGTCAGAAAGCATTTTCGATGCGTTCTTCCCTTTAGTATAACTTTCAAGACGTTCACGCACACGGCTTTCTTGGATACGTAAGCTCTGACGAATCGAACGTAACGCGGATGATGCACTGTCCATCACTCGACCATTATCATCGATTGCTGCATTAATTTCATGTTCGATTGCTGTCAAGACCGGCATCGCTTCTTTACGGGCGATTAAATGAGGAATAGAAATCTCGCCTTCAGTTGCAACAGCTTCTAAAAACTGACGAAGAATTCTGCTGGCACGGATAGTATCTGCAATTTCCACCAGTTCCATTGCGCTTAACATTCCACCAATTTGCGCTCGTTTCGCATGGGATCGTATATCATGGATTCCACCCATCGGGACATTCCCACGGATTCGTAGAAGCGCCAAACCTTCATCTGTTTCCTCAAGTAACCGATTGACATCTTCCAGACTTTTTGAAGGTACTAATTGCTCTATATGTGCACGGCCCACAATGGACGTACATTGTGCCGCTACTTGTTGAATGATTTTATCAAATTCAAGTGTTTTTAAGACACGCTTTTCCAATGTCTTACACTCCCTTTCATTTACGAATCACTTTCTCAATAAATGTTTCAAGTGGCCATGTGTTGATTACCTGCTCAGCAGGAAGCCAAGCTTTTTGTGCATATTCCACGCCAATCGGCATAATATCAAGTTGTTCTGTCGCGTGCGCATCTGTATTGATCGCAATATTGACACCAGCTTTCATAGCTTGGATTACATGTTCTGTGCGCAAATCCAAACGATATGGACTTGCGTTCACTTCAAGTATTTTGCCGTATTCGCTCGCCCATTTGATGAGTTGCTCGATGTCTGGATTATATCCTTCACGTTGACCAATAATACGGCCTGTCGGGTGGGCAATCATGTGCACGTGTGGATTTTTACATGCAGCATGTAGGCGCTCCATAATCTGCTCCTGTGGTTGATTGAAACTAGAGTGAATGGATGCAATGACAAAGTCAAGTTGCTCTAGAATCTCATCTTCAAAATCTAATTTTCCATCCGGTAGAATATCCATCTCGGTTCCACAGAATACTTCAATGTCATCATACTTCGCGTTCACTTCACGTATTTCTTCAATTTGCTGTAATAGACGCTCAGGTGTTAAACCATTTGCCACTTTTAAATACTGCGAATGATCGGTGATGACCAGATGTGAATAGCCTTTTGCACGACAAGCTTCCACCATCTCTTCTATTGAATGCCCGCCATCTGACCAAGTAGTATGCATATGAAGATCGGAACGAATCAGTTCAGGCGTGACAAGTTTAGAAATCTCACTTGCCCGATCGAGTTCCGTACCGTCCTTGCGGATACTTGGTGGAATAAATGGCAAATCAAAATGAGCAAAGAATTCTTTTTCACTAGAAAATGTCTGTACATGGCCTGATTCATCTTCTACACCGTATTCACTAATTTTCTGTTTACGGTTTTTAGCCAACTGGCGCATCCGTATATTATGCGCGGCAGAGCCAGTAAAGTGATGAAGTGCTGTCGCGAATTGGTCTTCAGTGACAAAACGAAAATCTGCATCGATTGGGTGTTCTGTATCAAGCGAAATCGATAGTTTAGCATCGCCTGCTGCGATCACTTTTTCTATTGGTAACGCCGCTAAGATTTTTTCACGAACAATTTGCGGTTTGTTCGTTACGAGAATCCAGTCCACATCCGAACTTTCTTCTTCGCGCCTACGATAACTGCCCGCTACTTGAAACTTCTGAATTTCATCAATCAACTGTAGTTCAGCCTGAACGATATCCACGATTTTCGCCACTTGCCAAATCGGTGTCTTGCCCGAACGATTTGCGAGTATTTCCATTTCACGCAATAAGTTTTCTTCTGTCTTTTTACCGAATCCCGGAATTTTGCTTACCTCTTGTCTTTCACAAGCTGCTTGAAGTGATTCAATCGAATCGATGTTCAACGCTTCCCGTAATTTGGCTATTTTCTTTCCGCCTAATCCAGGTATATTCAAGAGAGGAATCAAACCTTTTGGAACCTTCTCTTCAAGCTCCATCAAGACATCTGAAGTTCCTTTTTCCATTAAATCCGTAATGACCGCACCGGTTCCTTTACCAATTCCCTTCAACGACAAGATATCATCCATCTCAGCGAGACTTCTTGTGTCCAATTCCAGAATCGAAGCGGCTTTCCTGAACGCAGCTACCTTAAAATGGTTTTCTCCTAGTAACTCCATATATAATGCAATTTTTTCAAATGTACGAATGATCGTCTTTTTATTCAAGTTAGTGTCCTCCCCACTCTTTTAAAAAAGCTTCCACGCGTTCGGGAAGCTTTTGGTTCATATGTACAGTACATTATTTACAAGCGTTAGCCTAGATAAACGAACCACCAATTTCTTATTGCCGAGGAAATAATTGGTGTATGTTCGAATATTGCTTTTGCCAGCAATGAATGACTTAATGAGTTTTGAATGACTTCAGCAGGAAGCATCGCAAGTAAAGATAATAAGAAAAAGATGATGACGTAGAATTCAATAAAGCCCAGTCCAGCCCCAATTAGACGTGCGCCGAAACCAAGAATCGGAATATGCTTGATAAAATCCAACATAGAACCAACGAATTGCAAAATCAGCTTCATTCCGATAAAAATTAAAATAAATGCGATCAAACGATAAAACGTCATATCCATATCCAAGTTTTCGAACGTCCAGCTAAGTGTATCAACTGCAGTTGCCCCCGGATATGGTATCCATAATATTAATTTTTCTGCAAATGGCTTGTAGAACTTATACGCCACGATTACCGATACAATCAATCCTAACATATGGATGAGCTGTACGATGAATCCGCGTCTAAAACCCGCAATCAAGCCGCCTACAAGCAGTAAAATAATGAGTAAATCTATCATGTTTCGCTCCTCAACCCTTCAGTTTTTTCACTTCATCTTCTAATTCTTTTACTCTCTCTTGTAATTTTAGAAATTCATGCACATTATTTACCGCCGTCAGAACAGCAATCCTTTTGCTGTCGAGATGTCGATTATGCTTACTAATTTCGCGCATTTTTTCATCAACGAGCGAGGCCACATAACGCACATGTGAAGATGGTTCCGTACCAACAACTGTATATGTTTGTCCGTAGATTTCAACTGTCACTCTTGCCCTTTTAGTGTCCGCCATTTTTATGCCCTCCCCTAAAAACCCTCTCATAATCATACCATGAAAATCAATTACTTGTGAATCAATTATGCCTCATATTGACATGAGGTTCGAATTTCAGACATTTTCTTTCATTAGAAACTCTTGTTTCAGGTATACTGAGAAATAGATCATTTCAAGGAGTGGGTAAATAAATGAGTAATCAGGTCATTGTCCTGTCTGAAAAAGAAATGCTGGAAGTACTTCGCTTCTATGAAACAAATAAAGTCACTCGTAATGCACCAGGTGTCATTTTCGCAGCTAAGATTGCGGATACGTCTATTACTGCTTACCGGTCTGGTAAAGTGTTGTTTCAAGGTGCAGGTGCAGACAGAGAGGCTGCACGTTGGGGAACTCTAGGAACTGTAACGAAAGTGACACCATCTGGAGCAAAAGGTGACACATTACCTGCAAATTTCGCATCGCTATCCGTTCTCGGCTCTGATGAGACAGGGACTGGGGATTTCTTCGGTCCTATCACAGTAGCCGCCTGTTTTGTCAGTAGTGACCAGATTGAATTGGTAAAGGAACTAGGAGTAAAGGATTCCAAACAACTTACAGATGCGTATATGCAGCAAATCGCAGATGATCTGAAACGAGTTGTAACATACTCTGTGCTGACGCTTGATAACATGAAATATAATGAGATTCAGAGCAGAGGATGGTCGCAAGGTAAGATCAAGGCTATTCTTCATAATCAAGCGCTTCAGGAAGTACTGGATAAAATGAGTCCTGTCTTACCGGAACACATTCTCATTGACCAGTTTGCGGATCGACGTGTCTATTATAATTATCTAAAGGATGAATCTAGTATTATCCAAGACAAAGTGCTGTTTTCGACAAAAGCAGAAAATCTCCACGTATCGGTAGCCACTGCTTCTATTCTGGCACGGGTTGCATTCCTTGAAGCAATGGATCAATTAAGCAGTCAAGCTGGTGTGACATTACCAAAAGGTGCTGGACCTAAAGTGGATCAAATAGCTTGTCAAATCATCCGTAAAAAAGGAGAGCCATTTCTACACACCATCACAAAAGTACATTTCGCCAATACACAAAAAGCATTGAAACTCGCTTATAAAAAATAATAGGACTGCAATTAAATAAAGCAGGCTACCTGTCAGAAAACTGATAGATAGCCTGCTTATTTATTATGATCGGAGTTGTGCGTTCGCTTGTACAGTTAACGCGTCCAATACTTTACTATGCGCCTGTACTACGTCTTCATCCGTTAACGTACGCTCAGGATCGAAGTATGTCAGAGAGAACGCAACGGATTTTGTTCCTTCTTCTACGTTCTTCCCTTCGTACAAATCAAACAACTGAATTTTTTTCAGTAATTTGCCGCCTGCTTGCTGGATAATTTTCTCCAAGTTTGCTGCAGATGTGTCTCGGTCCACTACTAAGGCAATATCACGAGAGATGGAAGGGTAGCGCGGAACAGCTTCATACAAAAGCTCTTCCGTTGCAGTTTGCATAATAGCCTGCAAGTTCATTTCCATGACATATGTGTCCTGTAAGTCACGCTGTTTTTGAATGGTTGGGTGTACTTGACCGATGATACCCACTGACTGATCGTCCAACCATACTGTCGCTGTACGACCTGGGTGCATTTGATCTACTGTCGCTTTTGTGAATTGTAGTCGTTCTAGCAAACCTAACTGCTCAAACAATCCCTCCACAATTCCCTTCATGACGAAGAAGTCGACTTTTTTCGTTTCACCTTGCCATGCATGATGAACCCATTTGCCAGTCAATACGGCTGCAACGTGTTCGACTTCTTTCGGCAAACCATCTTCTTCTAAACCAAGGAAAACAGATCCTGTTTCATAAAGTGCAATCGATTCATTTCGACGAGCCACGTTATACGTTGTCGCATCGAGAAGGTGTGGAATGATGCTTTGACGTAGAACGCTGCGCTCTTCACTCATCGGCATAAGCAATTTCGTTACAGGAGCTGTCTCTAGCGCGAAAGCTTGCGCATCTTTCGGTGAAGCCAATGAATACGTCAAAGCTTGCGATAGACCTGCCGCTTCAAGGTATCTACGGACAATACGACGCTTCGCCTGATAAGGAGTCAAACCGCCTGGTGTACTTTCTACGATGGGTAATGTTTTTGGAATTTCGTCGTAACCATAGAGACGCGCGATTTCTTCAATCATGTCTTCTTTGATTTTCAAATCTTGACGTCGTGTCGGAATATCCATTACGAGTTGCCCATTGATTAATTCTGTCGGGATTTGTAAACGATCCATAATCGTTTTCATTTCATCCATAGCTATCTTCATACCTAGACGATTATTTACATAGTCCGGTGAAAGAATAATTTTCTCGGATGTTTTGTCGAGTTCGTCGAACGTAACAGATCCTTCAAGAACTTCTCCACCTGCAAGGTCAGCCATCAATTGTGCCGCTCGCTCTGCTGCTTCTGCTACACGATTCGGATCCACACCTTTTTCAAAGCGTGTGCTTGCATCACTGCGTAAGCCGACTTCTTTAGAAGTTTGACGAACAGAACTTGGTGCAAAATACGCGGACTCGATGACAACTGTTGTCGTACCTTCATACACTTCTGAATTAGCGCCGCCCATTACACCTGCAAGTGCAACTGGCTCTTTGCCATTCGTTATGACTAGTTGCTGATCATTCAATGTGCGCTCTACTTGATCAAGTGTTACGATTTTTTCGCCTTCATGAGCATGACGCACGACAATCTCTTTTGTTTCAAGACGATCATAGTCAAATGCGTGAAGAGGCTGACCATATTCCATCAATACGTAGTTCGTGATATCCACTACGTTATTATGCGGTCGGATACCCGCAGACATCAACGTGTTTTGCAACCACTGAGGTGATTCTGCAACTTTGACGTTCTTCACTACTTTTGCCACATACATGGGATTGTCTTCTGCTGCTTCTACAGAAATCTTCAAAACGTCTTGAGCTTTCTCAGCAGATTCCGAATACGTAATTTCCGGCAATTTAATATCTTTCGATAAAATCGCCCCTACTTCGTACGCAACGCCGAGCATACTTAATGCATCAGAACGATTTGGCGTTAAATCCAATTCCAAAATACGATCGTACAATCCAAGATGCGTCAATGCGCTATCTCCAGCACGGACATCATTCGGTAACACATAGATTCCTTCTGCATACGCTTTAGGAACCAACTTTCCTTCTATACCGAGTTCTTGTAGTGAACAGATCATACCGTTAGACTCTTCACCACGAAGTTTCGCTTTCTTGATTTTCATTCCACCAGGCAAGACAGCTCCTGGTCGTGCGACAATAACATTTTGTCCTTCTGCGATATTTGAAGCTCCACAAATAATTTGTGAAATCTCTCCACCTACATCGACTTGACAAATATGTAATTTATCCGCCTCAGGATGCTTTACACAACTACTCACGTGTCCAATGACAATATGATCCATACCGAAAGAGCGATCGATGATGCCGTCTACTTCTATTCCGGAACGAGTGATTTTTTCTGCCAGTTCTTCTATGGACAGTTCGTTCCAATCTACGTAATTACTTAACCAATTTGTTGATACTAACATCCATATTCCTCCTTATGCCTCTGACCGGTGAAATTGTGATATAAACCGAATATCATTTGTATAGAATTGACGAATATCTTCCACTCCGTATTTTAACATCGCAATTCTTTCCGCTCCCATACCGAATGCAAATCCTGTAACTTCTTCTGGGTTATAGCCGGCCATTTCTAAAACGTTTGGATGAACCATACCCGCTCCTAAAATTTCGATCCAGCCTGTTTTCTTACAAACGTTACAACCTGTTCCGCCACACTTAAAACAAGAAATATCCATTTCAACTGAAGGCTCAGTGAATGGGAAGAAGCTTGGACGCAAACGGATTTCACGCTCAGCACCGAATAATTTCTTTGCCAATAAATCCAGTGTGCCTTTCAAGTCACTCATGCGGATGTTTTCGCCCACAACAAGTCCTTCAATCTGTGTGAATTGATGAGAGTGCGTCGCATCATCTGAATCTCGGCGGCATACTTTACCCGGACAAATGATTTTGATTTCAGCCCCATCTTTCGCTTCCATCGTACGCGCTTGGACAGGAGAAGTGTGTGTGCGCAATAAAATGTCTTCTGTAATATAGAAGGAATCTTGCATATCACGTGCCGGATGACCTTTTGGCAAGTTCAACGCTTCAAAGTTGTAATAATCCTTTTCTACTTCGGGACCTTCTGCGATCTCGTAGCCCATACTAATGAAAAAGTCTTCAATTTCCTCTACTACTCGTGTTATCGGATGATGATTGCCAAGTTCTATTGGACGGCCTGGCAATGTCACATCAATCGATTCATTTTCCAATTGTTCTTGGATCGCTTGCTGTTCAAGTGTTTCTTTTCGTTCTTCAAGAATTCCTGTTACACTTTCACGGATTTCGTTGACGAGCGCCCCCATCTTGGGACGTTCTTCAGCAGGTAGTTTACCCATTCCTTTTAACAGATCGGTAATCGGACCTTTTTTTCCGAGGTACGCTACGCGCACATCGTTCAATTCTTTGACAGTAGTAGATTCTTTAATTTTCAGCATTACCTGTTCTTTCAGTTCATGCAACTGTTCTTTCATTTGTACTTGCTCCTCTCTCTATTTCCGTGGGGGGATTTAACGAAACTTTCCGGAAAACAAAAAACTCGCCCCTATAAAAGGGACGAGGTCGATTTCGCGGTACCACCCTGATTAGTTTGCATCAAAAAACAACGATGCAAAATCACTTGAATTGGAATAACGGTCCTATGCCGGCACGCCTTTACATGTTTGGTCCAAGCGCGCAGCTCGCGGGGTGAACTTCAATGGAGAATCGTTTTCCACACTTTCAGTCAAGGTGTGGAATCCCTGGTAAACGTGTCTCACCATTTACTTTTCCCGGTCATTGCTATTTTCTTTGATTCGCCTTCTAGTATACCGTAAATCGATTACGCCTTCAATAGAGATGTCATGGCTGACGAAGTGTATACAACAAAACACCTGTAGCAACTGCCACATTCAGTGATTCCGCCTGACCGTACAACGGAATTTTCACTACCTGGTCGGCCTGGGATAGTAATTCGCTATCGACACCGCTGCCTTCATTTCCTACAAGTAGGGCAAATGAAGTGTGTGCTTGCAATTCATTGAGGGTAACAGCTTGCTGCAAACCGGTGCCAATGATCGGTACTTGTTGGTTTTTCAAACGATCTATCCAAACGGACAACTCTTCACGTACTACAGGAATATGGAAATGAGAACCTTGCGCGGAGCGAACCGTTTTCGGATTGAATGGATCTGCACATCCTTTACCTAAGATTACCACATCCAGACCTGCTGCGTCTGCAGTACGAATCATCGTACCCATATTTCCTGGATCCTGTACAGCATCAATTAACAACACTCGCTTCCACTGATACTGATCTGTTTCTGCGTAGTGGGGTTGTCGACAATAGGCAAAAACACCTTGTGTCTGCTCTGTTTCGGAAATTTCCTTAGCGACTGCAGCTGTCAATTCAATAATTGGCGCTGTCCAATGTGCCGGAATTTCAATATCTTCGCGTACAAGTAATTGAATAACCAAATCGGGCTGTTTAATGGCTTCTTCGACAAGATGAAAACCTTCCACAAGGAACTCTTTTGTTTGATCGCGTTCCTTTCTAGTCGTAACTAATTTCTTCCAATGTTTCACTAATGAGTTTTGAGTTGATTCAATTCGTTTATTCAAGAGGCTGAACATCCTTTTTTTCTTTTTAGTGTATCAAATCGACGTATATTTAGCGACTTTTGTGGAAAAGATGAGAATAAAGGAGGCTGAAGAACATGAATTTCCAAATACGCGATGCGATCTCAGCAAACATGACAAACAATAGCTCCACTGACGTACGAGGTGTTATCGACGATGCCATTCAACGAGGCGAAGAACACCTATTACCTGGATTGGGTGTGTTTTTCGAGCAACTATGGAAACGGGCAGACGAAACAGAAAAAGTAGAAATCACTAACGAACTATCACAAGCATTCGCCCAAGCACAATAAAAGACCAGTAAAGAAAAGATAAACCCTTCACATTGATTAAAGTGTGAAGGGTTTATCTTTTGAACTATATTTTCTTACCATCGCATTTTTCAGAAAAAGCGCTAGTGGACCGAAGTGTAAGGCGGCGACTCGGGGAGGATCAGCCCGATAGGTTAGACAACTAAAGGGAGCAAGAGCCGTAACGAAGGACGGCTTTTGCGAGTAAAAGCGAAGCGTTAGGAGCACTTCTTTGAACTTGCGACCTAGTTGGCTAACCGCGGGCCCTCCCGAACGCGTCCGCCTGGAATGCAGGGAAACGGTGCACCCGCGTGTCTTTTACTTCTTCGTATAGCGCTCTTTCAACTGATCACGCAAAGCCGCCTTCAAAAACTTCCCAACAGACGTCTTAGGAATCTCCTTGACAAACAAAATCTCATCCGGAATCCACCAACTCGCAAACTGCCCCTTTAGCGAATCTTTCAACTCTTGCACTTTCGCGTCACTCTCCGCCACATTCTCATTCAACACTACACAAGCCACCGGGCGCTCCATCCACTTCTCGTGCGGAACCGCAATTACCGCTGCCTCGTACACGTCGCCATGTGACATCAAAGCATTTTCCAAATCTACAGAAGAAATCCATTCGCCGCCACTCTTGATCAGGTCCTTCGTACGATCCATCAACTTCAAATAGCCATCCTCTGTCATAACCGCTATATCTCCTGTATAAAGCCAACCATCTTTAAACGCTTCTTCTGTACGCTCATCTTTATAATATTCACTTGCAATCCATGGGCCTCTGACAGTCAACTCACCCATCGTCAGACCGTCCCACGGTACTTCCCCTTCTTCATTGACTACACGAATATCAAGTCCCGGCATGACCAAGCCTTGTAACGCACGCATATCGATTCTCTCATCTACTGTCAAATTATCCATGGAAGAAGTTAATACAGATAAACTGACAAGTGGGGAAGTTTCCGTCATGCCATAGCCGACAATGAATGGAACTTTGTATTTCTCTTCATAAGTACGAATTAAGCCTTTTGGTGAAGCAGAGCCACCACACACAATAGCACGCAGTGAAGAGATATCACGTGGATTTTGTTCCAATTCTTTCAGTACAGCGAGCCAAATCGTCGGTACGCCTGCAGTAAGGGTTACTTTTTCACTTTCAATTAGATCAAGGAGTACCGTCGGATTAAATCCTGGTCCCGGCAAGACTTGTGTCGTGCCGTAGAAAACACTTGCGAACGGAATTCCCCATGCGTTGACGTGAAACATCGGTACAACGGACATGGCAATATCTCGTTCACACACTCCCATTGCATCCGATAATCCAAGTGCGTAACATTGTAGAACTAATCCCCGGTGCGTATAAATAACTCCTTTTGGTAGTCCTGTCGTGGCTGATGTGTAGCAAAGACCAGCTGGTGTATTTTCATCCAAATCTTGTGGATAGTCGTACTCATCTGAGGCACTTTCTAACAGTGCTTCATAGGAATGCACATTTTCTAGTGTAGTCTCAGGGATTTCTTTACTGTCCCCCATGACCACAAAATGTTTTACCGTTTTCAACATGGGTGCCATTTTTTCAAGATGAGGGAAAAATTCTGCGTCTACTAACAAGATTTCATCTTCTGCGTGATTGATAATATATATAATATGTTCAGGTGATAGTCGGATGTTGATCATATGCAGGATTGCACCCGTACAAGGCACCGCAAAATACGCTTCTAGATGACGGTGATGATTCCAAGCGAACGTCCCAACTTTCGTTCCATGCTCCATTCCTAACTGAGTCAGTGCATTCGATAGTTTACGTGTTCTCTTTGCCCATTCACGATACGTAAAACGCTGTATACGCTGTTCTCCTGTTCGTGAAATAACCATCTTGTTTGGAAAAAATCGCTCTGCGCGTGTAATAAATGTAGATAGAATCAGTGGTGTTTGCATCATATCCATCCGCTCCTCTTTCGTTTAGAAGTGAAATTATCAATCCGTCGTGCATATTCCAAAGCATGTCCTATTCATTTCAATGAAATCTATGCGCAGATGGAATGATTCTCAGGATGTACTCTATGCGCAAATAAACCACTCTATGAATACGTACTATCTTTACTTTCTGAATATAGTATACACATTATCAAACTATTCTGTCTACACGATTCAGCAGTATATCGCTTATCCTATTTTTTGACGAGTCCAAAAGAAGGCATCTACACCCAAAACGGTTAGTGTGCCGAAGACGATCGACCAAATAGCAAGGCTTAACAGTAACCAAAAAGCTGTTTGTGATTTAGATGAACCGAGGGCAAGTGCTAGGAATGCTGCCAGATGGGAGCCAATCAGAACTGGCCCGAGCAATGCTAGACCTGGAACACCAAAGCGTTTCCAAATTTTCTCCGCACGCTCTGTACGCTTTGACGGAGTTTTTACATCGGTTTTCTTTTTGCTTTCCCACCAGTTTTTCAATTTCTGAAAAACTATAATTTCAAGTACTATAGTTAAAGCGTTTCCTGCAAAACCAACCACTATAGCAGTTGGCGGAGACATCCCCCGTAGAATTCCCAAAGGAACCGCCACCAATACTTCAAATCCCGGAGCTGCACCCGCAAGAAATACAAGTAAATACGTAATCAACTATTTTCCTCCCCTATTTGGATTCCATTCAGTATATCAAATGAAAGATGGCACAACATAAAAAAACTGCTTTCCGAATTACCAGGAAAGCAGCTAATCGATTTATTATAGTAAAGATGCGAGGATCGCTTTTTGTGCATGCAGACGGTTTCCTGCTTGCTGGAATACATACGAGTTATGCCCGTCGATTACGGAAGTCGACACTTCTTCTTCACGGTGTGCTGGTAGACAATGCAAGAACACATAATCTTTTTTCGCATGGCCAACCAATTGATCATTGATCTGGAAGTCTTTGAAGTCTACTAGACGCTTCGCCGCTTCCTCTTCCTGCCCCATACTAGTCCAAACATCCGTATAAATTGCATCTGCATCAGTGGAAGACTCAATCGGATCGTACGTCGACGTCACGCTTCCGCCATTCGACTCAGCAATTTTCTTCGCCTTTTCAAACAATCCTGCGTGGTATTCATATCCTTTAGGTGTCGCGACAGAAACATGCATGCCCATATGTGCACCGGCAATTACTAATGAATGCGCAACGTTGTTTCCGTCCCCAATATAGGAGAGTTTCAAGCCTTTCAAATCGCCTTTAACTTCTTTGATGGTTAGTAAATCCGCCATCGCCTGGCACGGGTGGAATAGATCTGTTAATCCGTTAATGATTGGGACTGAAGTATGTTCTGCCAATTCTTCCACCATTTTATGGGATTTCGCACGGATCATGACACCATCTAGAAACTCGGATAATACTTTTCCAGTATCTGAAACAGATTCTCCACGTCCAATCTGTAAATCCCGTGCATTCATGAACAAACCATGTCCGCCCAATTGGATCATGCCTACTTCGAATGAAATACGCGTACGTGTAGAGTTCTTTTCAAATATCATGCCTAGTGTCTTACCCGCCAAGATGTCCGGTGTCTTACCAGCCAATGTATCTTGCTTCATGTCATATGCTAGTTGTATGAGATATGCAATTTCCTCACTAGAATAATCAAGCAGTGTTAAAAAGTCGCGTCCTTTTAAGCTATCCTTATCTATGCCTGTAGTTGTTTGATTTGTCTTTACCATTTGTTGATCCCCTACCATCCATTTGAAGTATGTGTAAACTAGTATACAATTGTATATTTATGAAGTCAAATGAATCTTTATTACTTTTCATATTATTTCATTAAAAAACAGCGATGCTTTTTCGGCACCGCTGTGTGAGCGTATAAATTATTCAAATGTGATATTTTTCACTGTATTTGCGTCTAGGCGCTTAACTATTTCGACTAATAGTTTAACTGTATTCTCAAAATCTTGACGGTGAAGCATTGCCGCATGACTATGGATATAACGAGTCGGTATACAGATAGCCAATGTAGGAATTCCTGTTCCGCTTACGTGGATTGACCCACCATCCGTTCCGCCACCGGACATCGTCGCGAATTGATACGGAATATTCAGCTCTTCTGCTGTATCGACTACGAAATTGCGTAATCCTCTATGAGATACCATTGAAGCATCATACAACAAGATCTGCGGACCCTCTCCCATTGTACCAACAGATTCCTTTGCTGTAATACCTGGTGTATCCCCAGCAATTCCTACATCTACTGCGAAACCGATATCCGGTTGAATTTTATTCGTCGCTGTTTTCGCTCCACGCAAACCTACTTCTTCTTGAATAGCACCTACACTATACAAACGATTCGGGTGCTTTTCACCTTTTAGCTGCTTCATCACTTCAATAGCAATGGCACAGCCGATACGATTATCCCATGCTTTTGCAAGCAAGTAATTTTCGTTTTTCATGACCGTGAATTCGAAGTACGGCACAATCATATCGCCCGGAAGAACGCCCCATGAAAGAACTTCTTCTTTTGACTCTGCGCCTACGTCAATGAACATGTCTTTAATATCGACAGGTTTCTTGCGAGCTTCAGGCGGCAAAATATGTGGCGGCTTTGAGCCGATCACTCCTGTAATCGTTTCACCAGAACGTGTAACGATCGAAACACGTTGCGCCAACATGACTTGTGACCACCAGCCACCTACTGTCTGAAAGTAAATGAAGCCTTTGTCATCGATTCGTGTCAACATGAAGCCTACTTCATCCAAGTGCCCCGCGATCATAATCTTCGGTCCGTTTGCATCGCCTTCTTTGCTAGCGATCAGTGAACCTAATCCATCATGATCGATTTCATCTGCATATGGTTTGATGTGTTTCGTCATGACGTCTCGAGCTTCGCGTTCATTGCCCGGAATTCCTCGTGCATCTGTTAAGTCTTTTAACATCTCCAACGTCTCATCTAGTTTCATAAAAGATTCTGCCTCCTCATTCTACAATCCAAAGTGATGACTCATGTATTACAGTAATTCTTTACGAATAGTTGCAGGTGATTTAGGTGATAACAACCCTGGTGCGATGTCATAGACTGTTTTCGCTCCAGTATCGCCTTTTTGCTGCAATTTATAAGCTGCTCTTGCATACGCGACTAAGACACTCGATGTAAATTCGGGATTGCTATCTAATTTAAGTGAGAATTCCATGACTTGATCAGTATGCTTCCCCGTGTTGCCGCTTCGAATGACGAAACCACCATGTGGCATCTTTGAATGATCAAGACGAAGTTCTTCTTCCGTAATAAAATGAACGGTCGTATCGTAGTCTGCGAAGTAGTCAGGCATGGTGACAATCGTTTCACGAACTCGATCTTCACTTGCACCTTCTTCAAGAACGACATAACATTCACGTGTATGTTTATCTTTAGTTGAAAGCTCAGGATGCTCACCGTTACGCACACGATTGATCGCGTCCTCAGCGGGCAATGTATACTGAACGCCTGCTTTCACACCGTCAACACGGCGCACTGCATCAGAGTGACCTTGGCTTAGTCCTTTCCCCCAGAATGTATAGGTTTCACCTTCAGGCAAAATGGATTCTCCCATTAAGCGGTTGATCGAAAATAAACCCGGATCCCAACCGACAGAAATAATGGCAGTAGTTCCAGCTTCTTTCGCTACTTCATCAACTGCTGCGAAGTACTCCGGAATCTTTGCATGCGTGTCAAAGCTATCTACTGTTGTAAAGTGTTTCGCAAGTGCCGGCCCTTGTTCAGGTAAGTCATTTTTAGATCCACCGCATAAAATCAAAACATCAATATCTTCTTTAAAAGATTCAATTTCATCCAACTTATAGACAGGTACTTGCTCTGAAAGTAATTGTACGTCTTTCGGTTCTCTTCGCGTGAATACACCAACTAATGTCATATCTTTATTTTGACTGATAGCTGATTCTACTCCACGCCCTAAATTACCGTAACCAGCGATTCCTACTCGAATTTCTTTCGTCAAGATCACTCATCCCCTTTTTGTTTCTTGTTTACGTTTCTCATTTTACCGGTAAGGGTGATAGATTGCGAATAATTATCTTTGAGCAGTTCGGTTCAATTCGAAAAGTTTCATGGTAAAATAGATTGTAGTTGAATTATTTGTAAAGTAGGGATCTTTCATGCGCTTTTTTGTCTATCTAATTGTTTTCTTCTCGTTCTTTGATTTATTTTCACAGCTACCGGTCATTAGTCCGTTTGCTACAGGTCTTGGCGTTTCCGCTTTCATCGTCGGATTATCTGTTGGTATTTACTCGTTTGCAAATGTTTTCGGGAATATCATTTCAGGTATTTTGACAGATCGCAAAGGACCCTTTTACATTCTATTATTCGGTTTGTTCACGTCGGCTTTGTCGCTGTTCTCATACGGATTGATTTCCGGTTCTGGTTCATTAATTGGCATTCGATTTTTACACGGCTTGACAGAAGGTTTGATCATTCCTGCCGCCTTCACGTTTCTCGCTAATGGCTCCGAACGTTCTAAGCGTGGGAGGAATGCTGCGATCTCAGGTGCATTTGTCGGGCTTGCGGCCATTTTCGGACCTGCCTATAGCGGAATTGTTTCCGTTAAGACAAGCGTCGTGACCATTATGGCCATCAATGGTGTATTTATGATTCTGTTGACAATTGGCGCCGTTATATTTTTACGTTCCTTTACATACGTGAGAAAAGTGAAGACAGTGAAGCAAAAAGCAGTAAAGCCGTTAGCTTTTTTCCGCCACCCTGGTATCATACGGGCATTCCTTGGCGCGTTCTTCCTGATGTTCTCACAAGGTGTGTTGGCATTGGTGCTCCCTTTGAAAGTAGAGCACCTTCAGTTTGATGCGAAAATGACAGGCATGCTGTTGAGTGTGTTTGGTCTAGTTGCTGTGTTGGTTTTTGTTTTACCGATCAACCGTATTTTCGATATCGTCCGCCCGATGGTCACATTGGCAGCTGGCTTGCTATTAATGAGTAGCAGTATGTTGTTCTTGTCGCAAGTCGACGAACTATCGTTGATGATGTTGGCAATGGTTATCTATGGTACGGGGTTCGCATTCCTATTCCCTTCTATCAACTCGTTACTTATTGATTCCACGGAACCTGAAACGAGGGGGAAAGCGTACGGGTTCTTCTACGCATTCTTCTCCTTTGGCGTCGTAGTGGGGTCTAGTGCGATCGGTATATTAGATTTGCAATTCCATCATGCCTTTATGCTTGCAAGTGGCATTTTGTTGATCGCGGCCATTTTCACCTTAATCGGTCTGCGAAAAGATATCCGTCCTACAGAGTAATATCGATTTGTTTAATAAATTATATGTGAAAAGGTATGTCCATCGAGGTCACAAGACTTCAACGGACATACCTTTTTTGCGTGGTGTAATGGGAATAAAAAAGAAGATGTCACAAGAAGTCGTTGCTACACGACTTTCTGGACATCTCCTATATTACGCTTGCTGCGTAGAAAACGAATCGATAATCTCGAGGAAAACTTCCCCATAACGTTCAAGCTTCGTTTCGCCTACCCCTTGTACAGCCAATAACTCTTCATTCGTGGCAGGCATTTTAGTTACCATATCCCGCAATGTTTTATCCGAGAAAATAACGAATGGCGGGACACCCGCTTCTTGTGCTAGTTTCAAGCGCATCGCCCGTAGTTCGTTGAATAACGGATCCTCTTTAGCGACGACAGTTGTCACCATCTCGCCTTTACGCCAGACTTTCACTTTTCCTAACAACACATCTTTTCCGTCTTCACTGACGAAGATAGTCGGATACGGCCCACTTTCAACTTGTAAATAATTCTTCGAAATCAAAAATTCAATGAAATCTGCCACGTCTTTGGCGTTGCGTCCTTTCATCAATCCGTATGTCGATAGCTCATCGAAGTTCAATTCTTTCAACTTTTTGTTTCTCGATCCTGTCAGTACTTGCGCAACCATCGTCTTACCAAAACGTTGCCCCATTCGTATAACACAGGAAAGTACTTTTTGTGTATCGACTGTTACATCAAACTGCTCACGCGTGTCAGTGCAGTTACCACAGCGACCGCAATCTTCGACATCCTCTTCGCCAAAATACTTGATAATGTGTTTTTGCAGACAGACTTCGGTATGGCAGTAATCAACCATCACTTGCATCTTTTTGATTTCATTCGATACACGGGAAGGATCTGGAGATTGTTCGATGAGGAAGCGTTGCGTTAAGACGTCTTGCGAGGAGAATAACAAATAACAATCGCTGTCGAGTCCGTCACGCCCTGCTCTCCCAGCCTCCTGATAATAACTTTCCATATTCTTCGGCATTTGATAATGAATGACGTAGCGTATATTGGATTTATCGATCCCCATACCAAACGCGTTAGTTGCGACCATCACGCGTGCGTCTTCCATAATGAACCGATCTTGTTGATGTTGCCGTTCATAGTCCGGTAATCCTGCATGATATTTCGCAACTGGAATACCACTTTTCTCAAGCAGCGAATATACTTGCTCGACCGCTTTCCTAGTCGCAGCATAGATAATGCCAGCTTCATTTTTATTTTTCTGCGTGTACTCTTTGACGAATTGATCCCGATTTTGACCTTTCACTACCGAAAATAGTAGATTACTCCGCTCAAAACCGGTTACAACACGGCTAACAGGAGGTATATGTAATTGCTGGCATATATCATCCTGTACTTCAGGCGTAGCGGTTGCAGTCAATGCAAGAATAATCGGTCGGTTACTTAAATAATCAAAAACTCGGTGGATATTACGATAACTTGGACGGAAATCATGGCCCCATTGTGAAATACAATGTGCTTCATCGATCGCAATCAGCGGTATCGTCATTTTTTGCAATTGATTGAGAAAGGATTCGGAATCCAATCGTTCAGGTGCAACGTACAACAGCTTATACTTTCCTTCGAGTGCATTATCCATCGTGCCAAAGTATTCTTCCGAAGATAACGTACTATTAATATACGCCGCTGGAATGCCCAACTGATGCAATGCATCGACTTGGTCTTTCATCAAGGAGATCAGCGGTGAAATGACAAGAACCGTCCCTTCCATTGCCAATGCCGGTACTTGATAGCAGACAGACTTACCGCCACCTGTCGGCATTACGCAAAGTGAATCATCACCTTGTAATACTTGTTCAATCACTCGTTGCTGCCCTTCCCGAAATGCTGAATAACCAAAATACTTATCCAATATATCTAACGGATTTTGAATGATTGCCACCACCTTCCCTTAGTTACTAGTTTTTATGAGAACAATAACCGCTCTTCTTCTCGGCTATGTAATTCATTCACTACAATCAAGCCATTGAATTTCTGTATAATTTCAGTTGTTACGGTTGGATCTTCCTCACGTAACGCCTCGATGTCTGCAACAAGTATTCGCATCAAATCATGGTCGCGTGTAAGCTGAATAATGTCTCGCTCCAATTCAGGCCGCTCTTCCATTACTTGTTTATAAAAACCTTCTTCTTCGGCATCTGCATGACTGATGACACGGGTCTTCCAATAATCCAATAAATGATCACAGGCTTGCTGAACCATTTCAGTTTCATCTTGTTCTACATATTCGATTAAATCATCTGTTTTCATTATGGCACCAGAAAGTCCGCCTTCATGAATCGCTTTATGTGAATGAAGCTGTCTTAATGCAGGTCCTGACATGCTGACCACTCCTTCTAGTTTTCCTTAAGCATAACAGAATTTCTAAGTCAGTGATAGCTTCCTACAATGAAAAGAGCCTCACAGAAAAATTCTCTGTAAGACACTTTTCACACTTTCGCTATTCGAATGCGACTGACCATAAGCCATGCGAGTAGACACATATAAATCACAAAGTAAGGTGCAATCAAATACGGAACTACAAAATAACTCAATGTTAGCAAGACACCAGCTGCTGTTATAGGCATGCCATAATATGAACCATCGAACTCTTCTACGTTATAGCGAGCCAAACGAACGGCGCCAGCTAAAATATAAAAAATCACAGCGGACAAACCAATCCACATCGTATCCGTCAACGCCGTGTCATAGATCAGAATAGCAGGAGCTACACCAAATGAAACTAAATCGCTGAGCGAATCAAGTTCTTTACCAAATGCCGACTCTGCATGATAATGCCTAGCCACCATACCGTCAAACCGATCAAATAATGCAGCAAAGAAGATGAACATCAAACTCATATGTGCATGACCTTGAAGCACGAGTAATATCGCTATGATCCCTAAACTCAAATTAAAAAGTGTTATGATATTCGCCAATTGTGATTTTAGTTTAGTATAATCAAAATATCTGAATGAAAACAAGTTACGACCTCCTCGTATATTTCTTTAGTATAAGCTTTTAATGAAAGGAAGAAAAGATGAAAACACGTATTTTTAAATCATTCGTAGAATTAACAGGATCACCAGTCAGTTCAGCGCTACTTAAAACTTTGACGACTTCTCGAATTAGCAAGCCGTTAATTAAGCCTTTTGCATCGTTCTATCATATTCAAGTAGACGAAGCGGAATACCCAATAGACCAATATACTAGTCTTAACAGCTTTTTCACTCGTTCATTACAGGCGGGCAGTAGACCGATTGATAGCCACCCAAAGAATTTAATCTCACCAGTTGACGGTGTATTAAGCGATTCAGGCAGCATCGATACACAACAACAATTTATAGTAAAAGATAAAACATACAGTCTACATTCGCTGCTTGGCGATTCGGAAAAAGCCGCCCGCTATACGAATGGCTATTACTATCTATTCTATCTTTCTCCAAGACATTATCATCATTTCCATTATCCTATTTCTGGAACTCTTATGAATCGCTATGCATTAGGTTCTACTTCGTATCCCGTTAACGATGTGGGAATTCGCATGCGTAATGATGTATTTTCTTCCAACCATAGAGTCATTTCGGAACTCTCGACTGACTTCGGACATGTAGCAATCGTTAAAGTCGGAGCATTAAATGTAAATAGCGTTCGCATTGCAAATTCAGAAACTGCTTGTGTGAAAGGACAAGATTTTGGTCATTTTGCATTTGGATCCACTGTTATTTTATTCGTAGAACAGAATAACGCATTCAGTCCAGAAGAAATGCCTTTTACAGAAGTTCAAGTTGGTGATCGGATCGGAGTGTGGAAATCTTAAGTAGATGAGGTTTTTGAATGGAACCTCTACAAGAATATAAAGTATTTACTATGCACTCCATATTTTTTCTCAATATCCATTATTCGAAGGCTACTGAAATAGTATACTCTTTAACAATTAACCCATTTCTCCTATATTGTCATACGCACAGTAAAACGGTCCGAATAAAAAGGCAAACCGATTATACGGTTTGCCTTTTGAAGTAATATAGAACTAATTATTCTTATTTTCTTACTATACTTCCAACTACATCTTGTTAAAGATAAATCACTGTTGAAAAAGCAAGTGCTTAATTTCAATGAAAAACAAGTTTAATCCAAAAGTATAATAAAAATAATGTGACGATCGTGGTGAGTGGAATCACTTTGAATGAGATGTTGGTATAATCCCTCCATTTTATTTCAATGCCGTGCTTACGCAAGATACTAAACCAAATGAGTGAAGCTAATGTTCCAATCGGCAACAGTAATGCACCTATATCACTTCCGATAATATTAGCCAAGTAGATGGTTTTTAAGGTAATGGGATCTATACCCATTTCAGTTAAAGTTATCGTGCCTATCATCAACGCGGGATGATTATTGAATATATTGGACAGAAAGGAAACGATTCCACCCATCAAAATACTTGCAGACAGTAGCCCTTGATTGACAATTGGCTCACTCCAGCTAACTAGTAATTCAGTTAGACCAACGTTATGCAATCCATAGATGATGATGTACATGGAGAAAGCAAAAACGAGTATGTGCCAAGGAGTTTTTTTGATAATATCCCAAGGAGTGATACCTAGTTTTATCCAACGCCAAACGAGTAATACTATAGATCCCACGACAGCAACAAGTTCTATTGGCACATTAATATACGATGCAATGAATAACATACATCGCATACAGAAAACAAAGAACAATATTTTCAACATAAAGAATGTGCGATCTTTATTACTTGTAAACAAATTGCGCCGATGCAACTTTTTAATATACTTCTCCTCGAATACCTTTTCTATATAAACTGTATCTGGTAGGGTTCGCGGCAATTTTTTTCTCATAACAACGAACATTAAGATGGACATAAAGAGCAATCCGATTGTAGCAGGTACAAACATCATGGCTGTATGCATCCAAAGCGATAAATCTACTATCTTTAATGCAATTAAATTCACAATATTGCTAACGCCAATCGGAGCACTAGAAGCTGTTGCGATTAATGCACCACTTAGCAAATAAAGGATTTGCTGCTCCGTTTTTAATTGCAAATGTTTTAAAAGTAAAAGTAGTATAGGCGTTGTAATTAATATACTACCATCATTGTTAAACAACAATGTCATGAGAAAACATAACAATTGTATGTTCCAATACAATCGGTAGCCTGACTGCTTGGAAAATGAAGCAAGTCTAATGGCAGCCCAGTGAAAAAAACCAAAGCTTTCCAATATAACAGCCATTACAATAGTTGAAATTATCGTTACAGAAGCTCCTCCAACTTTATCGATAATATCTAGCAAATCGGTACTTGATACGATTCCCATGACAAGAATAAGAACTGCCCCAATAGTAGCAGGCCATGCTTCGTTAATTCCTTTGGGTCGCCAAAAGATGACGATCATTGTTGATATGAATACTATATAAGTGAATATGATTTGCATGGTCACTGTGTCCCAACTCCTTTCCACTTAAATTTTCTTACATCTTTCATCCTGTCTTGTATGTATATTCGGACAACAAGTCCATCGTAGTGTCGTTAGTCCATTCTCCAATCATCTTTAGATGAATACAAAAAAACGCTGAACAATCCCTTATTCGGACTGCTCAACGTTATCTTATTTGGATATAATAGTGCGGTGCATATCAGCTGCATGCTTTAGTAGCGCGGTATACTGCCCCTCCGTTATAACTGTTTCTATCGAATCATTTTCATAATGAAAATTGGATGAACAAGAATTCTTTGCGGCGTGCTTCATCAATGCATAGTATTGCTTTTCTAACATGGCCATCTGTTCTTCAGAACTCATTTGCATTTCGGTATGATTAATAATCTCCAAATTTTCGATTTCTTGCTGAGGAATAAAGTCCATAGGTACATCTAATGAATTTCTCACATGTGAATCCTGCAAACAGTCAATACACGTCAAAAATTTCTCGTTTCCTATATGGTGATCTAGAGGAGTTATCATTTTAAAAAGTTCAATGTTCTCTTCACTTTCAATAGAGGTCATAGTTTGCTCCAAATCACTGTTTGCCTTCGCCATAAGATCTCTAAACGAGGTGTTATTTAATATTCGAATCTCTTTAATTGGAAGTCTCTCACTATCTTCTATCAATATTTCATCTTGTTTGTAAATCTCTTCCTGTTCATTTGTATCTACTACTTTTAAATCGAGAGACTGATCGAAAGTACTAACTGGTTTATGAATATTTTCAATACTCTCGTTGGAAAGTACAATAGCTTCTTTAATTATTTTTTTAGCTTCAGTATCTTTTTCATTACTTACTACTTCTACAGCAACCGGTTGCTCTTTCTTCACCTGTTTAGGTTTAGAATCCACCGTTTGTTCTATCCTATTACTTCCCTTGCGTATGGTTTCAATGGAGGTTACCGGAATCAATTGTAACTCTTCCTTATTTATTAACAGAAAATATGACTTCTCGATTTCACTTAAGACTCCATACATTGGCCGTTTACTAAATTCATTCAACGTCACCCATTGCTCACGTAGCTCGAATAGAGATGGAACATCATAATCCTGATCATATTTTGTACTACTCAGGTCTTTTGTGTTTTTAGTGATTGATGTAATAGATGGAACCAAGATATACAAAATAGATTCATCAACTACCATCAGTATATACTCCTGATGTGAGCCAATCAGTACCCCTTCTATCGGCTTACCATATGAAAGTGATACGCAAACTCTATAGCCTGTAAAATTTCGAAAAACCGTTCCACAATCCCTTATATTCAATCGATACACCTCCTCTATAAAATGATCACCTCTTCTTTTATAGAAGAGATGATCAGTAACTTTATCCTTTCTTTTCGCCTCTATCTTTATTTCCGCTTTTTTCTTTACTCTCACTTTTTTCTTTATTCTCAACCTTTTCTTTACCTTGACTCTTTTCCTTTCTCTCACTTCTATCTCTGTTCTCACTAGTTTCTTTTTTGTCCTTATCTTTTACTTCTTTTGTCCGTTCCACTTTTACTCCATGACTAACGTTTCGAATATGAAACATGGAAAGTCGAATGACCTCTTCATTAAAAACAATGACAATGAAATCATTTGTTACTTCCTTTACAACACCCTCTAAAGTTTCAGGTCCACCACGATTAATTTTCACCCATTGATATTCAAGCTTTTTCAATACCCCTGGAAAATCTGCTTCATCAATTAAGGTGAAATCCTTCGGCAACTCTACATTAATAGACATTTCATTTTTTGAGTTATCTGTAATACTCTTGATGTGATGTGTTTTATAGTAGACAATTCCATCATTCTCCGTTAAAAGTGTTAAATATTCATCATTTCCTGCTAATAGTTTTCCGATTCTTGACTCTGGTCCTCCTCGGTCTACTCTTATTACCTTACCTACTAATGTATTTAACGTCTCTTTATTCATTCCATTGTAGCCTCCTTTGTGGTGTCCTATTATCTATATGTCACTTAGGTATAGTCAGGTTAGGTCATTCGCCCATTTTGAATTTTTGTTACATATTAACTTCTTCTCCATTCGTCTAGATTCATTTTTTAATTTTACTTAAAACATTGATAGATACACATTTCCTTACATATTGAATAGGATGGTGTATATCTGATGAAGGGTGGAAGTTAATTTTATTGAAGTAAAAGAAGGTATTCTTCATCATATAGAGGGAAAGCATAGGGTAAATAACTAAATAGAGCGGTTAACAAGTAGTATAGAGCGGTTGTTTCATAGGTTTGAGCGGTTAGAACATGCCATAGAGCGGGTATGCAAGAACTATGAGCGCTTGAGGATAGGTTTGAGCGGTTAAGCCATTTCTATGAGCATTTATTAATTCACCAAGCCCCTCTCTAATATGTCAATCTTCGAATATACAAAAACGACTTGCCTTCTCTCTATAGAGGAAGCAAGTCGTTTTATCAGATGTTATCTAGTACTTTCACAATCTCTTCATAATCAGGATGTCCTTTATGAAGATACATAACGAAGTGATCTACCTTGATCACGCCCAACTGCTCTGTCTTACTGCCGATATAGACAGGAAGATTACCTGTATCTTCAACTATTTCAAGACGTTTGTCAGATGGATCTAGTTTATAAAGATGCAATGGAAGCAAAGCATCTCCATTGATCGTTACAGTCATACCACTTTCCGCTCTAAACATATCCATCGCAGCTTCAGCAGGTTCGCTTACTGTGAAGCCTGTCTCTTCTAGCTGACTTACCACTTTCTGATATAACTCTTCATCTTCCACTGCCGCCACAACGACTTCCTCTTGTTCTAGAATTTCAGGGGTTAGTTCAGGTATGTTTTCTGCTGGTTTTGCTTCTTCTTTATCGCTGCAAGCAACTAATACTAATGATAAACAGCTTAGTACTGTGGCATAAATAAACCACTTTTTCATAATGCTCATCTATTGATATCCTTTCTACGTGAAACCTTTTCTATCATTATTATACATCATTCTACAATTATTCTTAATATAAATCGTATTTCTAGACAAATAGTTGGCTACAAATTATGATAAATATACAGTACATAATAACTTGTACTTATTAGTATTAATTATTAGTTGATAATAATTATAAATAAGGCTTTCTTTTTGTATTAGGCTTTGATACAATTATATTCATAGGTTACAAACCAACAACTGAGGAGGAATAGATTTTGAATAACAATGATAATAATTCTCAAAAAAGAAAATTGACAACCGCTGCGGGAGCACCAGTAGTTGATAACCAAAACTCTATGTCTGCTGGTCCAAGAGGTCCGCTTCTATTGCAAGATGTTTGGTTACTTGAAAAGTTAGCACATTTTGATCGCGAAGTTATTCCTGAACGTCGTATGCACGCAAAAGGATCTGGAGCATATGGTACTTTCACAGTGACGCATGATATTACAAAGTATACGAAAGCAAAGTTATTTTCAGAGATTGGTAAACAGACGGAGATGTTCGCACGCTTTTCTACAGTTGCAGGCGAACGTGGTGCAGCCGATGCAGAACGCGATATCCGCGGATTTTCTTTGAAGTTCTATACTGAGGAAGGAAACTGGGACATGGTCGGAAATAATACACCTGTATTCTTCTTCCGCGATCCATTGCAATTCCCAGACTTGAATCACGCAGTCAAACGTGATCCACGTACAAACTTACGTAGTGCAACAAACAACTGGGATTTCTGGACTGGACTTCCTGAAGCACTACATCAGATCACTATTCTAATGAGCGACCGTGGTATTCCTCGTTCATTCCGTGAAATGCATGGTTTCGGTAGCCATACATTCAGTATGATCAATGCAAATAACGAACGCCACTGGGTAAAGTTCCATTTCCGTTCCCAGCAAGGTATTGAAAATATGTCAGATGAACAGGCTGCAGCAACTGTTGCAACGGATCGTGAAAGTTCACAACGTGATTTACTCAGCAATATCGACAATGGCAATTTCCCTAAATGGAAAATGTATATTCAAGTTATGACGGAAGAAGAAGCAATGGAAATGCCATATAATCCATTCGATTTAACAAAGGTTTGGTACAAAAAAGACTTCCCATTGATTGAAGTCGGTGAATTCGAATTGAACCGCAACCCTGAAAACTACTTTGCTGAAGTAGAGCAAGCTGCGTTTACACCAGCCGCGGTCGTTCCAGGCATTGGATTCTCGCCTGATAAAATGTTGCAAGCCCGTCTATTCTCTTATGGCGATGCGCAGCGTTATCGCTTAGGTGTCAATCACCACCAGATTCCCGTTAATGCTCCAAAATGTCCGTTCCACAGCTTCCACCGTGATGGGGCAATGCGCGTTGATGGCAATTTGGGCTCTACTCCTCACTATGAACCAAACAGCTATGGTGAATGGCAAGAACAACCAGACTTCAAAGAGCCGCCACTAAAAATTTACGGCGACGCAGACCACTGGGACTTCCGTGAAGATGACGATGACTACTTCACACAACCTGGAAAGTTATTTAATATTTTGAATCTAGAAGAGCAGCAGCGTCTATACGAGAATACTGCGCGAAATATGGGTGACGCTCCAAAAGAAATCAAAATCAAACATATCCGTCACTGCTACCTGGCAGATCCGAAATACGGTGAAGGTGTAGCGAAAGCGTTGGATATTTCCATGGCAGATGTAGATATTGAAAATACAACAACGATTGTAGAAGAATAACAGCATATAAAAAACCGCTTGGAGAATTACTCCAAGCGGTTTTTGCAATCTACGCTTTATCGCCTACACCATTTAATATATTGGCAATCAGAAGTCCAAGAACAACTGCCATCACACTCATGACAAACGGCGTACCACTTTCAGGCATGCCTGGAAAAATCACGAAAACCGATCCGATGATTAACCCCATGATGACGGCAAACATCCCCGTATGGAAATTAGCAAGAAGGTAGCGAATTAGTTTACTGCTGATTATAAACCCGAAGACTATACCACAACCCGTCGCGATAATAACCGGTATATTAAAGTCTGAAATAGCTGTAATGACTGTCGCATAAACACCTAATAACAGTAAAATGAATGACCCACTGATACCTGGCAACAGCATCGCCATACTCCCCGCCCATCCCGATAGGAATAGAATGATCGTATTTTTCACTGTTAGATGAGTGATAGATATTGGATCAATCGGATTCATAAAAGCAGTAGAAGCTAATGCTGCTGCCACCACTACCATCAACATCATATGACGGAATGTAAAGTTCTTTCTCAGTCCTGCTTGCTTTGAAACAAATGGAATAACACCCACAATCAACCCCAAAAAGAAGTATTGAGTAGGTTCATGATAATGCTTCAATAAATAGGAGATAACTTTACTAAATAGAATGATTGTCGCACCCATCCCGATACCAAGAGGAATGAGGAAACCAATATGTTTCTTCCAGTCTTTACTAAAAAATCCGCTTATTGAAATAAGCAACTGATCATAGATGCCTAATATAAATGCAATCGTTCCGCCACTTACTCCGGGAACCAAGTCACTGATGCCCATCAAAAACCCGCGGTATAAATTTCTCCATTCCATTCTCATTGTTCCTCCAATTATTTCAGTCCGTTTAGTATATCACGCTGTGCTACACTAATTACAGCTTACCATTATTTATTTTCTTTATATGTTACAGCTATTTGGACAGAATATAAATTTCTGTACGTTAATAGGACTGTACAAAACAAAAGTTGTTCCATTGTTAGACAAAAACAATGGAACAACTTCATTAATAATCATCCATTTCAGATACCGTCACGAATTTATAACCTTGAGACTGCAAATTTTCAAGTACCGCGTCCAGTCCATCAGCGGTCGATTTATGAATATCATGCATCAAAATGATACTGCCTGCACGGGCATCTTCTGCAATATGCTCCAATAACAATTCAGGGTCATTGTGCTCCCAGTCCAATGTATCTACATTCCATAAAACAACAGGTAATTTCGTGCTTTCTCGTACTCGATCATCAACAGCACCATATGGGGGTCTGAAAACAGTTGCCGGCTGTCCGGTTATCGCTTCAATGATATCGGATGTACCCTTGACTTCACCTTGAAGTGCAACATCCGTGATCTCTGTCAAGGAAGGATGATTCCATGAGTGGTTACCTATCTCATGGCCAGCTTCAGCTACTTTCTTAGCGACGCCAGGATATGAATGAACTCTATTGCCGAGCATAAAAAATGTAGCTTTTGCATCGTATTTTTCAAGCGTCTCTAAAATTCTTACCGTATAAATTGGATCAGGACCATCATCAAACGTCAGAGCAATCGTCTTTTCCTTTTTAGTATCATCTGTTGCTACTTGGAATTCCTTTGCTAAGAATGGATTCAATTTGCGTAGTGGAATTTCTACTGTTGCCGGTCCAGCTTGTCTCTTTGTAAATTCACCTGTTCCAAAATAAAGAAATAATGAATCATCTGTCAAGGCGAAGTTGCGGTAGTTTACCCACATAGGCTCAGTAGGTCGCCATACACTTTCCTTAATCACATCGCCTTCTAACAAAGGACTATGATGAATTTCGTCACGCACTACACTCGCCATTCGTTTTAGCTTTTCCAAATTATGATCCACAATATCTTCAATCGTTACTTCTTCCCCTGTTTCAGGATTGATATGAAATGTGTGTATCTCCATTTGACTATCTTGATCAGCATAGTACGTAACAGCTCGCATGACAAAAGAATAATTACCCGAAAGATGCTGAAGCGTTTCAAAAGATACATCTAACTTGGACACTTTATTTTCCGTTTGTTGCTCTTCGGCATATCTTGTTTTCAATTCATCTATATAATCTAACACTTGCTGATTAAAGTCATCATATTCTGTTTGGGGATAACGAATGATAAAAGGATACTTTGAGTCTTTAGGTATCTCGGTAAACATTTTAATACCTGGATAAGGCGATATAATCGATTCAACCGACACTTCTTGTTTCGGCGCGGGTATAATTTCATGTGTTACGGGTTTAGTAGAGCTGGTATCTTTAGTTTTCACTACATTCACTATTAATAGTAGCGTAATAGATATTAGGGTAATGATAGTGATAATTAATGCACTATCGATCCATGTTGATCGACGTCTTTTATTTGTTTCGTTCATGAAAAAACTCCTTTACTACACACTCACCAGCTTTACATATACATTACAGTTTACTAGCAATAGAACTACTATACCCTTTACGTTCAAAAAGTATTCTGTACTCCACTCTTATATTTTACAATCTGCTACCTTTAATTTCAATGGACATGTATGAAGGTTTTTCCATCTCCTAGTATACAACAAATCCATGATGATACAAAGGTGTGTATGTAATGATGTGTTGCTTTAAAAAAAGATTTTTACTTGGAATAGCTTTTTGAATCCTTTTCTCGAAAATGAAATTATGCTATACTATTCTGGGCCCGATTCTTGCAAATTCGGGTTCAAGGGACATACAATCCCTTTGTACACACCGATCTCGGCTGTTGTCTATTGCAAAGATCAAACAGAAGGCGGTAATTTACATGGAAAAGAAAGACTATCGAGTATTATTGTTTTATAAGTATGTAACGATCGAGGAGCCTGAAGAGTTTGCGGCTGCACATTTGGAATTCTGTAAGGAAACTGGATTAAAAGGACGTATTCTTGTCGGTGCAGAAGGCATCAACGGTACTTGTTCAGGAACAATTGAACAAACGGATGCGTATATGGAGCATATGAAAGCTGATCCACGTTTTGCTGATGTATGGTTCAAAATTGATGAAACAGATGGCCACGCATTCAAAAAAATGCACGTTCGCTTCCGTCCGGAGATTGTAAATCTCAGCTTACCTGAAGATGTCAATCCGTTAGAGCTTACAGGTGAATATTTGGAACCAGAAGAGTTCTTACAACAAATGCAAGATGAGAACACTATTGTTTTGGATGCTCGTAATGATTATGAGTATGACCTAGGTCATTTCCGTGGTGCGATACGCCCGGATATTGAAAACTTCCGTGATCTTCCTGAATGGGTAGTTGAAAACAAAGAACAACTTGAAGGCAAGAAAATTCTTGCGTATTGTACGGGTGGGATTCGTTGTGAGAAGTTCACTGGCTGGTTGAAACGTGAAGGATTCGAAGATGTAGCACATTTGCACGGCGGTATCGTTTCTTACGGTAAAGACCCTAAAGCAAAAGGACAGTTATGGGACGGTCAATGCTACGTATTCGATGAGCGTATTGCGGTTCCCATCAACCAAGTGGAGCACGTCATCGTGGGACGCGACCATTTTGACGGCACACCTTGTGAACGCTATGTAAACTGTGCAAATCCCGAGTGTAATGCAAAAATTCTATGCTCAGAAGAGAATGAACATTTCTATATGCGCAGTTGTTCAGACGACTGCCGTACACATCCTCGTAATCGTTATTTTGTAGAACACGATATGACAGTGGATGAATATGACGCACGAATGGCAAAAATTGAAGCATCACGTGCTCGTGAAACCATTTCATAATACGTGAACAGCCAGCATCCTTTTATAGGAAGCTGGCTGTTTGTTTGATTATGTACTGATTTGCAAAATTATTTACATATTTTCCTATACCTGCTCATCCAAACTTTCCTGCTATATAATCTTTCGTTTCGGAAAATAGTGGGTTAGTAAATAGTGTCGCTGTCTGTCCATATTCTTTTACTTCACCATTCAAAAAGAAAGCTGTGAAATCAGATATGCGCGCAGCTTGTTGCATATTATGCGTTACGATGATAATCGTATAGTGCTCTTTTAACGTTTGGATCAGTTCTTCCACTTTGGCAGTAGAGATCGGATCTAGGGCTGAAGTAGGTTCATCCATCAATAAAATCTCCGGCTTAGTCGCTAATGTGCGTGCAATGGTTAGCCGTTGCTGTTGTCCGCCCGAAAGACCTGTAGCAGACTGGTCCAAATGATCTTTTACTTCGTCCCATAAAGCAGCAGCGCGCAGATTTTCTTCTACGATTTCATCCAGTACTTTTTTATTCTTTTCTCCATGAATACGAGGTCCATACGCAATGTTTTCATAAATTGAGAACGGAAAGACTGACGCATGTTGAAATACCATTCCTACTTTCTTTCGCAATTCTACTGGATCAATTGAAGGCTCTGTTATATTTTCATTACCGATCCAAATTGCCCCTTCTGTCTTCACTTTGGGAATCAGATCATTCATACGGTTCATTGTCCGCAAAAAAGTTGATTTTCCACATCCCGATGGCCCTATAAGTGCAGTAATTTTCTTTTCTTCAAACTTCAAATTGATATCTTTTAATGCATGATGGGAATTATAATAGAAGTGTAGATTTTCTGTTTGAATGATTGATCGTTCGATGGTCTCCACTACATTCATTTCAATCTCCCCTATCCAATGCGTCCATTAATATAATGTGCGGTTTGTTCATGATGTGGATTAGTAAAAATTTGTTCAGTGGATCCATGCTCAATGACACGCCCCATGTAAAAATACGCTACTTCATCCGAGACACGTGCTGCTTGTTGCATATTATGTGTGACAATCACGATCGTATAATCTTTTTTTAATTGTGATATCAGTTCTTCTATTTTTGCTGTCGATACGGGATCAAGTGCAGATGCAGGTTCATCTAGTAATAACACGCTTGGTTGCATTGCAAGTGCCCTGGCGATACAAAGACGTTGTTGTTGCCCACCTGAAAGGCGCAAAGCTGATGTATGTAATTGATCTTTTACTTCTTCCCACAATGCTGCTTTTTTTAGATTCTCTTCTACAATTCTTTGTAATTCCCTCTTATCCTTTACTCCGTGGCGCATAGGTCCAGCGGCTACATTCTTAAAAATAGATTTGGCAAAAGGGACAGGTCTTTGAAATACCATTCCAATCTGTTTGCGTACTTCATGTATATTTACATTGGATGAATGCAAGTCTATCCCTTCATAATAGATGTTTCCTTCCGTACGACATGAATCGATGTCATCATTCATTCGATTAATAGAACGCAGGAAAGTAGATTTCCCACATCCCGACGGACCGATTAATGCCGTAACGGATTGTTTTGGGAATGATAGACTGACTTGATCAACAGCACAATGTCCACCATAATAGACCGATAAATCGGTAGTTTGCAATACTGAACTGCGTTGAAAATCAGGACTGTCCGCTAATTTAACTCTATTCGTTTTCATTTTGACAGGCTGTAAAGCGACCGATTGCATACATATCCTCCTTTAATTGGCACCCATTTTTTTAAACATCAAGTTACCGATAAAGCGTGATGTGAAATTAAAGAATAAAATCGAGATGATCAATAATGCCGCCGCTCCGTCAGAGATCGCTGCTGCGTCTGGCATAATTCCCTCGCCGTTAATTTTCCAAATGTGAACCGCCATTGTTTCAGCTGGCCTAAATGGATTTAAAGGAGATGTTGGTGACAACGGATTCCAATTGGTGAAATCTATGATCGGTGTGCTCATTCCTGCTGTGTAAATCAAAGCAGCCGCCTCGCCGAATACTCTTCCTGATGCTAAAATGACACCCGTCACAATACCAGGTAGTGCCGCTGGAAGTATGATTGTCGTAATCGTTTCCCATTTTGAAAAACCAAGCGCCCATCCTGCTTCACGTTGTGATTTCGGCACGTTATGAATTGATTGTTCCACAACTCGTACGAGTAAAGGTAGATTGAATAGTGAAAGTGCGAAGGCACCTGACAAAATCGAAAAACCCCAGCCCATATACAAAACGAAAAAGAGGAATCCAAACAATCCAACCACTATAGAAGGTAATGAAGATAGCACTTCAATCAGGACGCGAATACAACGAATGATCCAATGATCTTTTGCATATTCAGCTAAATAAATACCCGCACCAATCGCAATCGGCACTGAAATCATCAGTGTCAAAACGAGTAAATAAAAGGAATTAAATAGTTGAGGTCCCACTCCTCCTCCTTCTTTGAAAATCTGAGGAGGTGACGTGATGAATTGCCAGCTTAGCTGAGGAATACCTTTGACAAAGACAAATCCAAGCAAGCCTGCCAAAACCGTAATGATGATGCCTACAATGACATATAGCCCAGCCGTGGCGAGCCGGTCTTTACTTTTAGCTGACATTACTTACTTTTCCCCTTTCCAATCATTCGTACTGTAATCGTGAAGAATAGCGACATCAGTAAAAGTATGAGCGCGAGTGACCAGAGCGCATTATTTTCAGTTTGTCCCATCACCGTATACCCCATGCCCATTGTTAAAATACTAGTAACTGTGGAGGCTGGTTCGAATAAAGAGTGCGGAATGACAGAAGCATTCCCAATAACCATCTGTACTGCGAGAGCTTCACCGAATGCTCGTGCCATTCCGAAAATAATCGCCATCAGTAAGCCAGGTTTCGCAGTTTTCAATACCACTTTACAAATCATTTGCCATCTTGTGGAACCTAGCGCCAATGATGCTTCACGCAATGAACGTGGCACAGACTGAATAGCGTCCAGTGCTAAACTTGTGACTGTCGGTAAGATCATGACGGATAACACAATAGTGCCCGCTGCAATACCAAATCCGCTACCTGGAAATAGATCGCGTAAAAAAGGTACGACGACACTTAATCCGATAAACCCATAGACGACTGAAGGTATACCTACTAACAACTCGATCACAGGCTGCATAATTCTTTTTCCCGCATTTGGTGCAATCTCGCTCATGAAAATGGCTGCGCCAATTGCAAGCGGTCCGGCAATTAAAGCGGATATTCCTGTAACCGCCAATGAACCGACTATAAATGGCAAAGCTCCAATAATAGGTTTACCCAGGGAATTTACTTCCGCTGGGTTCCAAGTCGTACCAGTTAAAAAGTCTTTAACACTACCATCATTTGTAATGAACGTAGACAAACCTTTTGAAAAAACTAAAAACAGAATGGCTATAGTGATGGCTGCAGTCAAAGCCACTGAAAGGAAGGTAAGCCATTTTCCGAACCGTTCCATTCGCATTTTACTACTTTTTCTATACAATGGATGTTCTGTCTCTTTGACCATCTTCGCCATCATGTACGCTCCTTTCGAGATAGGAGGAATTTATAAGTTTCTATCATTTTCCTTTAACAGTTCCTTCCGCATCACGTTCTACTTGCATTCCCGTTACCGGTAAGTAGTCCATTTCAGGAAGTATAGTTTGCTGCACTTCATCCGAAAGTATATACTCGATCAAGTCCTTTGCAAGACCTGTTGCTTCACCATTAGTATACATATGCTGGTAAGCCCAAATTTCCCACTTATTCGATTCGACATTTTCTTGGTTTGGTGTCACACCATTAACCCGTAGAGCTGTAGTCGTTTCATCGAAGTAAGAAAATGCTAAGTAGCTGATTGCTCCTGGTGTTTCACTGACAATTTTTCGTACCGTACCCGAAGAGTCTTGTTCTTGAGCCTCGAGTGGTTGTTTTCCTTGCAATACTAATGCTTCAAAAGTAGCGCGTGTTCCAGATCCTTTTGCACGGTTGATGACAATAATTTCTTGATCCATCCCGCCAAGTTCTTTCCAGTTTGTGATTTCTCCTGTAAAGATTCCAATCAATTCTTCAGTCGTAACATCTTCTACACCCGTTTCTGGGTGACTTACCGGACCCATTCCAACAACCGCAACTTTATGGTCAACTAAGTTACCCGCGTCCACGCCTTCTTTTTCTTCCGCGAATATATCCGAGTTTCCAATGTCTACTGCACCTTCGCTGATTTTACTTAACCCAGTACCGCTCCCTCCACCTTGGACATTGATAACCGAGCCTGGATTTTTTAACGTATACTGCTGTGCTGCAGCTTCAACTAAAGGTTGTAGTGCACTTGATCCTACTGCCGTGATGGGTTCAGTTTGTTGTTTAGCTTCTCCCTTTTCACTATCACTTGCTTTCGTACTACTACAAGCCGCGACCACCCACGTACAAAGTAAAACAAATGCCAATACGGTTATTCGATTACGTTTCCTCATCATTGCGCCCCCTAGGATATTTCGTTTTAGTAGTGACTTTCTACTGCTTCTTTACTATAAGCAATGAATATTAAAGGCTGATGAAAGAAACGTAAAGGTTGTGTAAAGGTTCTGTATAGATAGATAATTTAGTGGATCTCTGTAATATGAAAGGAATACTAATGCTTAAACATTAATAAAAGGCCAACGACACAACCCTTTATGGTTTGTCTTTAGCCTTCGTATGTATCAAAAATATTCAGTTTGTCACTTCTTCGAATTTATAACCAAATCCTCTGACAGTCTTAATATAGACTGGACTTTTTGTATCCGGTTCAATTTTTTCCCTCAGGTGACTAATATGAACATCTACGATACGAGAATCTCCAGTGTAGTCATAATTCCATATCGCATTTAGCAACTGCTCACGGTGTAGTACTTTACCTGAATGTCGCATTAAGTATAAAAGCAGCTCAAATTCTTTAGGAGTCAATTCCAAGGGGCTTCCATCCAAAAAGGCTTCAATTCGATCTGGATAAACTAGTAAACGTCCATTACTTAGTTCCGTTCCCAGTTCTTTTACTTGTGCAGAATTCTGTAACTCTATTCTGCGCAAGATAGCTTTTACACGCGCAAGTACCTCTCGTGGGCTAAATGGTTTTGTTAAATAATCATCTGCTCCAAGTTCCAGCCCAAGGACTTTATCGAATTCATCCCCTTTCGCTGTCAACATTAAAATGGGTGTATGAATTTTTTCTTGGCGAAGTTTTTTGCATACATCCATGCCATCCATGCCGGGCAGCATAATATCGAGCAATAGTAAATCCGGTTCTTCAGAAAGCGTCATTGCAATGGCTGTATTACCATCTCGGGCTATATACACAGTGTATCCTGCCTGCTCCAAGTTGTATTGCAAAAGAGTAGCTATTGACTGTTCATCTTCCACAACCAAAATCTTTTTCATTTGGTTAGCTCCTTTACCGCTAGATCATTAATTTTTCTGAAAGTCTACGTCTCTACTCTACTTTGACGTCAAGAAAATGTCCACTCAAATCTTTTTTGTTGTAAATACAGTATGAGGTTCATTCAAATTAAATGACTTGGCCTGATACTATATGTACAGCCGAATTTTCATGTCAGTGCAATTAATTGACATCGGTACTTCATGCTAGTAACCTTGTACTTAAGCTTACTTTTAGTTAGTTGATAAGTTGAAATATTGATTACACAGGAGGAATTTTTATGACACTAGCAATGCAAAGAGAAATTCATTTAGCTAACCGACCAAAAGGCTTGCCTACTATGGAAGCTTTCAATTTTGTGGAAAAACCTATGCCTGAGCTGAAAGACCATGAAGTTCTGATTCGTACGCTATATGTATCAGTTGACCCGTACATGCGAGGAAGAATGATAGATGCGAAATCTTATATCCCTCCATTTAAACTGGATGAAGTGATTACTGGAGGAGTCGTTGGTGAAGTAACAAAATCTACTTCCGATTCATTCAAACCAGGAGATTTCGTTGTAGGAAATTTGAATTGGGCAGAATATACGGCAGCTTCCGAGAAAGAAGTACGTAAAGTCGATCCAAATATCGCCCCGATCACTACACATCTAGGCATCCTTGGTATGACAGGGCTCACTGCATACTTCGGTTTACTCGATATCGGTAAACCGCAAGAAGGTGAAACTGTCGTCGTTTCTGGCGCTGCCGGAGCAGTTGGTTCAGTAGTAGGCCAAATCGCCAAAATGAAAGGTGCCAAAGTGATCGGAATTGCAGGTTCTCAAGAAAAAATCGAGTATTTAAAAAATGAACTCGGATTTGATGAGGCTGTCAATTATAAATTAGACAGCTTTAAAGAAGACTTAGCTAAAGTTGCCACTGACGGTGTAGATGTCTACTTTGACAATGTCGGCGGCGAAGTGACGGATGCAGTCTTTACATTACTAAATAAACATGCGCGAATTGCGTTATGCGGTGCTATTTCCTCTTACAATAAAGAACAACAAGACATCGGTCCTCGTCTTCAATCTACAATGATCAAAACAAGCGCTTTGATGAAAGGCTTTACAATAGGAGATTATGCGGCAGACTTCGCTACTGCATCCACTGATTTAGGTAAATGGCTATCAGAAGGCAAGTTGAAGTATGAAGAAACGATTGTCGAAGGCTTTGACAATATTCCAGATGCGTTTCTTGGGTTATTCGATGGAACCAATTTAGGAAAACAACTGGTCAAAGTCGCTGATTATGAAACAACAAAGCACTAAACAGAATGCAATGAAAAAAGGCTATCTCGAGTAATTCCCGGGATAGCCTTTTATATTACTTGCATAGAAAACACCTTGTACAGTGAAAAAATCTCCATACAAGGTGCATAGTTTTTATTAACCGAATACGCTCGTACTGTGCAATGGTTGCACTTTTGCTTTCGGATCGAGGAACGCTTTCGCGTGGCTGATGGCAACCGGCGCTTCGCCCATACCTACTGCAATCAATTTCACTTTGCCATCGTATGTTGTGACGTCACCCGCTGCATATATGCCTTCGATATTCGTCTCCATGCGAGAGTTCACTTTAATCGAATTACGATCCATATCTAAGCCCCAGTCTTTCAAAGGACCGAGTGAGGAAATGTTGCCGTAATTGACTACTACATGATCAAATGTTAGTTCTTTCACGCTGCCGTCTTTTTCCTTTAAAATGACTTTATCTAATGTATCTCCGTCGCCATGTAACTCACTTACAGCATGTGAAGTTAAAACAGTAATACTAGATTCGCGCAATTGATTGACACTGGTTTCATGCGCAGTGAAACGTTCTCTACGGTGAACAAGCGTTACCTCGCTTGCGATATCTTCAAGCATCAATGCCCAGTCTAGTGCAGAGTCTCCCCCGCCACAAACACAGATATTCTGATCTTTAAACATAGACAAGTCCTTAATACCGTAGTGCAATGTTTTGCCTTCAAAAATCGGTTCTTCTTTCAAACCGATTTTACGCGGTTGAAAAGCACCAATTCCCGCAGTTAACAAAATAGTCCGTGTCAAATGCTGTCCTTTGTCAGTTGTTAAAACAAAGTGGTCATCCTTCTTTTCTATGGACAATGCCGCTTCTCCTAAACAAATTTCAGGTTTTGCATAGTGCGCTTGCGTCACTAAGTTTGCCACTAAATCTTTCGCCAAGATTTTAGGGAATCCGCCTACATCATAAATGTATTTATCAGGATATAGCTCGATTAATTGGCCGCCAAGCTGTGGCAAACTATCGATAATTTTGACAGACATCTCACGCATACCCGCGTAGAACGAAGAGAATAATCCAGTTGGGCCTCCGCCGATAATCGTAATATCCACTATTTCATGATTCATTTAAAACACTCCTATAATTAATTCTTTAATGAGAAGCTATTGGGGTGTACCACTTATGTTTCTCTAGTCTATTATCCCCTATACGAAAGAGAAAAACATCTATTTTGTATTCAGATTTCAGGAAAATGTTCTGTGCAGAATTGCTCTGCTGATGCTTGTTCTTCTTCGTCCCACTCCACGTCAAATGGGCTTTCCGTTGCCAATTCATAAAATTGGTACGTAAGCATCTTTCGTTGGCCATCCTTCACAGAATATAGCATACGTAAGCCAGTACCCTCTTCTTTGAACAGTTCATCTTCTTCATCTAGCTTAACTGTCAATAGAAATTCGTAGCGCTGACCGTCGATAATACCTGTTGGATCTACCAGTTCTTGTACTTTACCATTTACTATTTGCATTCAATTTCTCCTTCTTCCCGCTCACTTAGAGTTTACTCTCTCTATCCTACATCATTTCATAAGATTGTGGCAATTTATGAACGTCACTTTCGATAAATAGTTTGCTTTTCTTTACTGGTTGCTAGAAAATGAAGGGATAGTTACATTATATAGAAACGAGGAGGAGTGCAATGCTTACTTTTGAAGAGTATGAGTATACTCGCCCGGATATCGAAAAACTGCAAACAGAATTCAAGACTGCACTTGAACAGTTTAAACAAGCAAACTCATTTGAAGATCAAGCCGCAATAATGGAGCATATAAACATGTTGACGAGTGATTACAGTACAGCAGAAAACATCATGTATATCCGTTCTTCGATTGATACGAATGATAAATTTTATCAAGATGAACGGGATTATTTTGATGAGATTGGTCCTCAATTTCAAGCTTTGCAAAGCGATTATTACCAAGCTGTAATCTCTACGCCTTTTCGAGCACAATTAGAAGATAAATGGGGCCCACAGCTATTTAAGCTTGCGGAAAATGCCATTCGTTCGTATTCAGATGAAGTCTTGCCTCTTTTACAGCAAGAAAACAAATTAGTTTCCGAATACTCCAACCTCGTCGCTTCAGCACAAATCGAGTTTCAAGGTAAAACGCTGACATTGGCACAACTTGGACCATTTAAAGAGTCACTTGATCGCTCGGTTAGAAAAGATGCTATGAATGCCACTGCTGACTTTTACGCGTCAAATGAAGTTCATTTTGATAGAATTTTTGATCGTCTCGTTGCAGTACGTCATGAAATCGCTACAACACTCGGATTTAAAAACTTTACAGAACTAGGATATATTCGTATGGACCGGATCGGCTATGATGTACATATGATGGAACACTTCCGAAATCAGATTCGGACACATGTAGTGCCATTAGCTGAGAAGATTCGAGGTATGCAAAGGCGACGAATAGGGATTTCTGAAATGAAGTTCTATGATGAACCATTGCATTACCCCGAGGGAAACCCTCAACCTAAAGGTTCCCCTGAATGGATTTTGGAAAATGGGCAAAAAATGTATCAAGAGCTATCGCGTGAAACCGGACGTTTTTTTGATTATATGAAACGTAAAAATTTATTGGATTTGGTGGCAAAAAAAGGCAAAGAGGCTGGCGGCTATTGTACATTTATAGATAATTATGATTCTCCGTTCATTTTCTCTAACTTTAATGGAACTTCAGGTGATATTGACGTGTTGACGCATGAAGCAGGCCATGCATTCCAAGTATATTCAAGCCGTTCGATTGGCATCCCCGAATACATTTGGCCAACGACTGAAGCTGCAGAAATTCATTCCATGAGTATGGAGTTTTTCACTTGGTTTTGGATGGATCGCTTTTTTGGTAGCGATGCAGAACGTTATCGTTATGCACATTTACTTGAAAGTGTATTGTTTTTACCATATGGAGTTGCGGTAGATGAGTTTCAGCAACGCATCTATGACCATCCTGACATGACACCAAGTGAACGTAAAGCGGTATGGAAAGATCTTGAAACCATTTATTTACCTAATCGGGATTATGATGGACATCCCTATTTAGAACAAGGTGGTTTTTGGCAGAGACAAGGTCATATCTATGAAGTGCCGTTTTATTACATTGATTATGCTTTGGCACAAATCTGTGCGCTCCAATTTTGGCAACGATCCTTAGATGACTTCGATGGTGCATGGACGGATTATTTGGCACTGTGTCAATTAGGTGGAAGTAAATCATTTTTAGAGCTTGTTGCAACGGCACACTTGAAGTCACCATTTGAAGATGGGACGGTTGAGTCAATCATGGATTTCGTTAGTGATTGGCTAGTTGAACATAAGATCTTTTGATTATAAGCAATACAAAAGGATGTACAGAATGTCGTTTGACGACTTTCTGTACATCCTTTTTAGGACTCAACCGCGTGGTATAAAGAATATTGATCTTTGCCTTTTTTCTTCGAATCGTATAAAGCGAGATCGGCTTTATGATAAAGTGTATGAATAGTATCTGTCTTTTCCGCTATTGCAATTCCAATACTGATAGATAAATGAATATGATCATTTTCCAAATAGCTGAATGACTCTCTCATTGCTTCAAGCATACTGTTCGCCCGTTCTGTGACTTCATCGATAGTCATGCGTGAAAACAGAACCACAAACTCATCACCGCCGATTCGAGCGGCCAACTGATCTTTTCCGCTTTCTTTATCAATAATTTTTGCGGCTCGGACTAATAATTTATCGCCTTCTCCATGCCCTAAAGAATCATTTACGGATTTGAAATTATCTAAATCAATAATCATGAACTGTAATGGACCTCTTTTTTGATGAAGCCATTTTACTGCGGCATCTTCAAATGCCGCCCTGTTCTTTAATCCTGTCAATACATCATGGAATGCAAGATGAACAGGTTTTGCGATCATTTTAGCAAGAACAATGGACAAGATAATTGTGATGATAGAGATCGCTACCGTTTGGAATAGAAATTGATTACGGTACGAAGTTAGAACTCTTGAAAAAGGCACATCATGATACGCAATTTCGACTACCCTATTAGTAGATAATCCAGGTACTGTATCCGCTTTATATGGTATGTATCTATAGGTTATGAGTTTGCCTTCTTCTTTAACAGTTGTTTCTTTAATTTCAAAGTTTTTATAGGATGCTTCGAAAACCGCTCTTCTGGAAGGATTGATTTTCTCTTCTTTGCCTATCTCTCGCTCCCCTAACAATAAACCTAAATAATTATATACATTCACTGACTTAATCTGTTCGTTTTCACTTTCTAATCTACTCATCGTATCTAAAAAGTTGAATTCCTTAAAGACCAGTTTGTCTTCCAGGTAATACCCCAACTCAATTATGTAATTCTTATCCGGCGTTGGCATATAACTGAATTTCTTAAATTCTCCTGTTTCCTGTTGAATATCAAGTGCATCGTGAGAAAATATGCCAAGTTCCCTTCGTTCCGTTAATAAAGAGCTGAATCTCGCGCAACATTCATTAAAATTCAATCCTATATCGGGTGTATAACTGCTTGCAATCACTTCGTTGTTTTTATCAATAATAAAGATATCCATACCGCTTTCTGCTCTCAAAGCTTGAAAATCCCATTTTAAAAAATTAGGTTGTTTTTCGTATTTTTCGAGTAAGCTGTATGAGTATTCTTTCATGTTTTCTGCGCGTTCAATATCTAGTAGATTATATACTTTATCGATTGTGACAAGACTTGTTATGATTTCATCTTCCGCCATTTGAATTTGTATTTCTAAACCCATTTCCACGTTCTTTTTCAGTCGAATATAATCTGCTATGACAATAATCAATGACAAAAGCAACGTGAAAGAAATCAGGATACCCGTTAACTTTATACGAAAATTCTTATCCACTTCATGGCACCCCTTCACGCTTTCATCCAGTAAAACATCTGACAATAGTATAGCATAGATCTAGGCCATTAGAACCGTACGATATGATATTTTTTACTTTACTTACTTTTTTTACTTTATTTATAAAAAAGCAAAAAGCCGTATAGGCTCTTTGCTTTTCATTTCACAACTATAGTAAAAATCACATTAACCCTTTCGCATTACCAGCCGAATCGACATCCATATTGAGCGCTGCTGGTTTTTTTGGTAAACCAGGCATCGTCATAATATCGCCTGTCAAACAAACTAAGAATCCAGCACCAAGTTTCGGTAAAATATTGCGGATGGTGATCGTAAAGTCTGTTGGACGTCCTAACTTTTTGGGATCATCAGAAAACGAGTACTGCGTCTTCGCCATACAGACTGGCAACAGATCCCAGCCATTCTTTTTGATTTCCGCTAAATCTTTCTTTGCCTGATCGGTAAATAAAACGCCTGTGCCACCATATACTTTTTGAACAATCGCTGTGAGTTTTTCTTCTACTGATTGCTCTACTTCATAAATTGGCGCGAAATTATTTGGCTCTTCCATCACTTTTAAGACTTCTTTCGCCAATGCTTCTCCGCCTGCTCCACCGTCTTGCCATACATCCGTTAAAGCCATTTTTACGTCATGGTCCTGACACCACTTCTGGACTATCTGCAATTCACTATCAGAGTCCCCTACAAAATGATTAAGCGCGACGACAGGTTGCACGCCGAACGATAGAATCGTCTCAATATGCTTTTCCAAATTAACTAAACCTTTTTCTACAGCTTGACTATTCTCCGCTTTTAATTCCTGCTTCGCTACTCCGCCATGCATTTTAAGCGCACGAATCGTTGTCACAAGAACGACTGCATCCGGCTGGAATTTACCGATGCGCGCTTTAATATCCATAAACTTTTCTGCACCTAAATCTGATCCAAACCCTGCTTCTGTCACGACATAGTCAGCCAGATTACGCGCTGTATTTGTTGCGATCAACGAGTTACAGCCATGCGCAATATTTGCAAATGGTCCACCGTGAATTAGAGCGGGTGTGCCTTCGATCGTTTGAACGAGATTTGGTTTGAATGCATCTTTAAGCAGAAGCGTCAACGCACCCTCTACGCCTAAATCACGCACAGTCACAGCTTCTTTTTCATACGTATAGCCAATCACAATTTCGGACAAGCGCTCTTTCAAGTCTTGTAAGCTAGTCGCCAGACAGAATACAGCCATAATTTCGGACGCTACTGTAATATCAAAACCGTCTTCCCGTGGCACGCCTTGTGATGGCCCACCTAACCCAATCGTCACATGACGAAGCGCACGGTCATTCATATCCATGACGCGTTTCCATGTAATACGACGAGGATCGATGTGTAACATATTTCCCTGGTGCAAATGGTTATCAATCATCGCGCTCAACGCATTATTAACCGTTGTAATGGCATGAAGGTCTCCAGTGAAGTGCAAATTGATGTCTTCCATAGGCAGTACTTGAGAGAAGCCGCCACCCGTCGCTCCACCTTTGACACCCATTACCGGCCCTAACGACGGTTCACGCAATGCAATCATTGTTTTCTTACCTAAACGGGAAAGTGCATCACCAAGACCTACTGTCACTGTCGATTTCCCTTCTCCTGCTGGTGTTGGACTCGTAGCAGTTACAAGTACGACTTTCGCTTGTGAAGTATTTTTTGGAATGAGGTCTACATTGATCTTCGCTTTGTATTTACCATATCGCTCTAACGCATCCAATGGAATTCCTGCTTTGTCTGCTATGTTTTCAATTGGTTGCATAGTTGCTTTTGATGCGATTTCCAAATCTGTCAGAGTCTTAACTTCTTTCGTCACTACTTCCACTGCCTCTCTATACCGGTTATGTTGTTTATTTCGAAATAGCTAAAACGATTTTACCAAATTGTACACTGTCATCCAGCATAGTAAATGCCTCACTTGTTTTTTCAAGAGGAATCACTGAATCAATAACAGGATGGAGTTGATGCTCTTCAACTAACGCTAACATATCCCGTAATTCTTCCCGACTTCCCATCGTAGTGCCTAGTAACGAATACTGACCATAAAAGAAATCACGTAAGTTCAGTTCGACGGTATCTTCTGTAGTGGCACCAAATACTACGATCCGACCGCCTTTTTTAAGAATTTCAAGAGAACGATTGAATGTTGCCCTTCCCACACTCTCAATCACAAGATCCACACGTTCATCTTTTAGTTCTGTAGGCCAATCGCTATTCGTATCGATTGCTATATCCGCACCGATGTTCATTGCGTGATTTCTTTTCTCTTCACTTCTAGACGTCACGATAACACGCGCTCCCATTTTCTTTGCAAATTGAATCATATAGGTCGCGACTCCACTTCCTGCTCCAGGAATAAAGACGGTTTGCCCTTCTTCTATTTGGCCCCTCGTCACTAGTGCCCGATAACCTGTAAGTCCCGCTAGAGCGATAACTGCAGATTCATTCCATGTGAGATGTGTCGGCTTTTTCTCTAACTGTTCTGAGGATATGCAAATCTTCTCAGCAAATGTACCATGATTCGGCATACCTAGAATATCAAATTCAGCTGGAGGCGCGTCGCTTTCTTCGAACCAGCGAAGGGAAGGATTAATTATGACTTCGTCGCCTATGTTCCAACCAGTTACACCTTCTCCGATTGATTCAATCGTGCCTGCGCCGTCTGACCCTAGTACCAGTGGTTCTTTAGCGTCTCCACGTCGTTTGGGTATAGCCGTATCACGTCGATTTAATCCTGCTGTTTTCAATGCGACAATTACTTCACCGTTTCCAGCTGAGGGATCGGCGATATCTGTATAGTGCAGCTCACCATTTTCATGAACGAATGCTTTCAATCAACTCATCCTCCTTAGGTTTATCTACGATTCTATCATAACGTATTTCATTCTATTTTCCTACATTTCATGCTATTTGATTATTCATTATTTTGTATTAGAGGAAGTCACTGACATGGTGTTGGGTAGGGGATTTCCGTTCCGAGCGGACGCTTTCCTGCGGGAGTCGCCGCTCGGAACGGAAATCCCTGCACAGTAAATAGTAGTTACTTTTTGTTAAGCATTAAAGTCAGGATAGTAAATAGTACTGATCTGGATCTACACTTAAGCCAAGAATAAGTTCAAAGACTACAACAATAACCACTCTACTGCCAGTAAATGATCTACATCTATTTATGCAGGATTCAATCGGAAGTTAGGGTGACTCAGGGAGGATCAAGCCCGACAGGTGAGACATTCAGAAGGAGCTTTCGACTTGGCGAGCTCACCGCACGGTCCGTGGGAAAGCGTCCGCCGACTGGAGCTTCCATCCCCCTCGTACTCTCAAACTTATTCATTATACTTACCCTATTTAGATTTTAAGCTTCAGATTATACAAAAATAACCCTAGAAGTATAATCACTTCTAGGGCCATTTTTATAGTGTGCGTCTTTTATATTTAGCTAATTCAAGTAATTCTAGTACATCTTTCTTAGGAAGACGGATCGCTAACTCCATTAGTTCTTTCTCAGCCGATCGACGTCCTTTTCCGCTTCGGTACTTCTCTTTATTCACTGCGTCGATTTCTGCATATAGCTCATCAATTTCTGTTGGCCATTTACCAGAGGATTCGACATTCATCGTTTCACGAAGACGATCATAAAGTGATTCTACTGTATTACCTGTCGCTTTGAAATACGGAGTAAATGTTACTTCACCCATAATCAGCTCGTCGGTAGAAACAGAAAAACGCTCGGAAATTTTAGCGATCCATGCAGCAGATGGTGCGTTCTTACCACGCTCCCAATCTTTAATTCGACTAGCTGATGTGCCAATTGCCGCTCCAAATGCCATCATCGATAGTCCTCGACGTTCTCTCAGTGCCTTTAAACGCAATCCAAAATCATCCTTACTCCATTCGTTCAACGAAATACCCCCTGTATGACCTGTATTGTATTAATTTTATTATCAAAACAGTCTTTTTGTCAATTTATTTATTTATGAAATTTTTACTAAAGTTAAAATTGCGATGAAGCCACTGATACCAATTAGTAGCCGCTTCTTTGACGTGCGTAGTTTTCTTCATTTTTATCAATATATGCTTGAATAATTTGATCTTCAGTAAAACCGAGCGTATTCGCAAGTGCTCCGTAATTCACCCAGATCTCTTTATAATCTTCAAATGTTAATGAATCCAAGAATGTATAAATAGATTGACCCGTTTGAATAAACTGTTGTGTAAGATTTTGCTCTTTAACATCACGTGTTGGCCATTCTTCCAATCCGTCAAAGTTTTTTTCAATTCCTAAAGATAATAAGAAGTGGATAGAATCCACATACTCTTCTAAAATGACATGATCTGCTGAAGGACCTTTTGTGCTCCAGAATTTAAAACAACGTGTTTCGTTAGCCAACTCGGAAAGTTCGACTAATAATGCCAAACCTCTTTCAGTAAATGTTTCCTTCGTTTGATGATTTTTTTGAATATATGTATCGAGCGCTCTTTGCATTTCAAATAGTTGATGTAATTTCAATTAAATTCCCTCCACCATTTCGCTATAAAGTGAAACCTTTTCCCCTACTCATCCGTATAGTACAGTACTATATCGTTTGCAGGAGCTGATTTCATGGTTTTATTGATCCGCGTCTTCATTATAGCATTGGTTATTTATTTATTTTATGCCGGCATTCGCTATTTGACAGATGCTAAGCGAAAGCTGGACGAAGCGTATGAAAAAGAACACTATTATTTTTATGATGACGTGAAAAATATCCGTAAAAATTTCTTTATTACGTATAAAGGTGCGATGTTTGAAGGTGAGAAATATCTAGGCACCACAACTGATTCCTTTGATGTAGTTTCCATTTTCATTTGGGTGAAAAATGAAGCGAATTTACAAGGTATGACGAAAGAAGATTTTCTTTTTCTCGAATCTGAAGTTCGGACGAATTATCCTCATGCTGAAATCAACTGGAAGAACCCAATTGAACAATTAATGAAATCTTGATGAAACGGAAATAGCCGAAAAAGCTATTTCCTTTTTTATATTAAAATGTAATAGCTGTTGGTACTTTTACACCATATACCGCTAGTAATAGCACGATGTCGATCATCATCAAAAGTAGAAATCCAATACGGAAATGGGTCTTTCTTGTTTTGTGATGAAAGAATTGCATACCAAAGTACGCACCCACTCCACCACCAAGCAGTGCCAATAACCATAAATTTCTTTCAGGCACACGTTGCTGTTTCTTTTTAGCTTGTCGTTTATCGTATCCCATTGCCCCAAATGCCCAGAGTGATAGGATGACCATATAAATCAATAGAGTTTGTGCCATTTCAGCCATTCCTCCATACGAAAAAATCCACTTTCATTTCCATATAAGAATGAAAACGAAAGTGGATTTTGGTTCATCTTATTTTGCTACAGATTTTTTTGCTGTCTCTGCAAGTTGTGCAAATGCTGATGCATCTGTCACTGCAAGTTCTGCAAGCATCTTACGGTTAACATCGATGCCAGCTACTTTCAAGCCGTGCATTAATGTGCTGTATGAAATACCATTCACACGAGCAGCCGCGTTGATACGTGTAATCCATAGTCTACGGAAGTCACGTTTTTTGTTACGACGATCACGGTAAGCATAGTTATAAGATTTCATTACCTGTTGGTTTGCTACCTTATAAAGTCTATGTTTTGAACCGAAATAACCTTTTGCTAATTTCAATACTTTTTTATGACGCTTGCGCGTTACTGTTCCACCTTTTACGCGTGGCATAGTGCATTACCTCCTGCTTATCCTATAAGTGTGTGTTCGATCTTACTTCATGTTTGTTAGCATTTCGCGAATACGCTTGTAATCGCCTGAAGAAACTAGTGAAGACTTACGTAAGTGACGCTTAGCCTTCGTAGATTTGTTAGCAAATAGGTGACTTGTGTAAGCACGGCCACGTTTTAATTTACCAGATCCAGTTCTTTTGAAACGTTTCGCGGAACCGCGGTGAGTTTTCATTTTTGGCATGTTCTGTTCCTCCTAAATTGTTCGTGTTACTGTTACTGTTTCTCGGCAAGTGGGGCAAGTATTAAGAACATGCTCCGACCTTCCATTTTGGGTTTAACTTCAACAGTTGCTACTTCTTTGCAAGCTTCTGCAAAGCGATCAAGTACTCGTTGGCCAATTTCTTTATGCGTAATCGCACGACCGCGGAAACGAATCGAAGCTTTCACCTTATCCCCATTTTCAAGGAACTTGATTCCGTTACGAAGTTTCGTTTGGAAATCATGCTCATCAATTGTAGGGCTAAGTCGAACTTCTTTTACGTTGATGATCTTTTGGTTCTTACGTACTTCACGCTCTTTCTTTTGCTGTTCGAACTTGAACTTTCCATGGTCCATAACACGAGCTACTGGGGGCTTCGCTTGTGGAGCAACAAGAACTAAGTCCAGGTTTGCTTGAGCAGCAATTTCTAAAGCTTCATTACGTGTTTTGATACCGAGTTGTTCGCCGTTGTGATCGATTAATCGCAACTCACGTGCTCTGATACCATCATTTACGTACATGTCTTTGCTAATAGTAATCCACCTCCGAATATTGTCTCGTGAATACACGTTTTGGTATATCGGAAATTCCGATTTAAAGTCCCATAGGTCTATCCATTTTACAAAATAAAAAAAGTAGACAAATATGATTTGTCTACCCGCGTAAGTATACTATGCTCGTACGCATAGTTATAAACTTATTGTGCTAACCTGGCAACAACTTCATTGCGTCGATCAGGTGAGAAGCGGGTAGCCTCTTCTTATACCACAAACTGTATTCAGTTAACCTTATTAATAATAACATCTTTAGTATCAAGTGTCAATAACTCTGCAAATCTCATTGTCGGATGCACAGGTTATGTTTGAATTAATTCAACTTTTAAAGTATAGCGTATTATAAATGGGATTGCAACTACTTTTTTCAGCATTTTTGAAAAGCCAAATGAAAACAGCTTTAAATCCACTTTGACGCATGTTTTTGGCTTCTCCCATGAAACTAGCCAGGAAGATCTTCCTGGCTGTCTCTTTGCTACGCTGACTGTTTGTATGAAGCCTTTAGAAGTGGGAAGACTCGATTTTAAAAAACGGATCTACGTTACTTACTTCTTTCTATTAGTCTTTCTTCACGTCTTTTTTAATTAACTCAAGGAACGCGTCGAATGACATGCTTTCAGAATTTTGTTCACCGTATTTACGAACATTGACTTCGCCGGCTTCCATTTCACGATCTCCTAGAACAAGCATATAAGGAACCTTTTGTACTTGTGCTTCACGGATCTTATAACCAATCTTCTCGTCTCGGCTGTCCACATCTACTCGGAACCCAGCCATTATCAGTTTCTCTTTTACGTCCTCTGCATAATCAAAGTGAACGTCGGGTGATACTGGGATAAGTTCTACCTGAATTGGTGCTAACCATGTTGGGAAAGCTCCTTTGTATTCTTCAATTAAGAAGGCAACAAATCGTTCCATTGTTGACACAACGCCTCTATGGATTACGACTGGACGATGTTGCTTGCCGTCTTCTCCGATATACGTAAGGTCGAAGCGCTCAGGTAATAAGAAGTCCAGTTGTGCAGTGGAAAGTGTTTCTTCCATTCCAATCGCTGTTTTTACTTGTACATCCAATTTTGGACCGTAGAATGCTGCCTCGCCTTCTTCTTCTGTATACGGAAGCCCCATCTCATCCATCGCTTCTTTTAACATAGCTTGTGCGCGTTCCCACATTTCATCGTCATCAAAGTATTTCGTTGTATCTTCAGGATCGCGATATGATAGACGGAATGAATAATCTTTAATATTGAAGTCTTTGTACACTTCGATGATCAACATGACGACACGTTTAAACTCTTCTTTAATCTGATCAGGCCGCACGAAGATATGCGCATCGTTCAATGTCATTCCACGTACGCGCTGAAGACCGGAAAGCGCTCCGGACATTTCATAGCGGTGCATAGTGCCGAGTTCTGCCAAACGAAGAGGCAAGTTACGGTACGAATGAATCCCATTTTTGTAAATCATCATGTGATGAGGGCAGTTCATTGGACGTAAAACCAGATCTTCGTTGTCCATGCTCATTGTTGGGAACATGCCATCTTGATAGTGATCCCAGTGACCTGACGTTTTGTAGAGCTCTACACTTCCAAGTACCGGAGTATAGACGTGCTGATAGCCTAGTCTTTCTTCTTTATCCACAATATAACGCTCTACTACGCGTCGAATTGTAGCGCCTTTTGGCAACCAGAGTGGAAGACCTTGTCCAACTTTTTGTGAATTCGTAAAGAGATTCAGTTCTTTACCGATTTTACGGTGATCTCGTTCTTTCGCTTCTTCGAGCATACGCAAGTGTTCTTTTAGCTCGTCTTTTTTGAAGAAAGCTGTTCCGTAAATACGTTGAAGCATTTTGTTATCAGAGTTCCCTCTCCAATAAGCGCCGGCAATGCTTAACAATTTAAATTCTTTTAGTTTACCTGTAGACGGGACGTGGATACCACGGCATAAGTCGAAAAATTCACCTTGTTCATAGATTGACACTTGTTGATCTTCAGGAATCGCTTCAAGAAGTTCCAATTTGTATTCATCGTCAATTTCTTTAAAGCGCTTTTCGGCTTCTGCACGCGATACATCGTGACGAATGATCGGCAAGTTTTCGCCAATGATGCGTTTCATTTCTTTTTCTAATTCAGGTAGATCTTCTGCTGTGATGGGTGTAGGTGAATCGATATCATAATAGAACCCATTTTCGATAGTAGGACCTATTCCAAGTTTCGCATCCGGGAATTTGCGTTTGACGGCTTGTGCTAAAAGGTGAGCCGTACTATGGCGCAGAATTTCCAATGCTTCATCTGAAGTTGGAGTAATGATACTAATATCTCCATCTGCATGGATTGGTGATTTCAAATCGATCAGCTGATCTCCGATTTTCCCTGCCAATGCGCTTTTACGCAATCCAGGACTGATGGAGCCTGCAATTTCTTCTGTAGTAACACCGTCTTCAAATTCTTTTACTGCTCCATCTGGAAATGTTAAATGAATATTTTCTGGCATGTGTATGACTCCCTTTCTTTTTTTGAACGCAAAAAAGCCTCATCCCTAAAGGGACGAGGCTTGAGCTCGTGGTTCCACCCTTCTTCCTTCCATTCGCAAAAACGCGAAAAGACCGAAGCTTTCGATCGGCTAACGGGCCGTTACCGTCATCAGCTACTCAATTTCACTGATGCTGCTCGGAGGTGGTAAATTTATCTTCTGCCTACAAGGGTTTCAGCCATGCCCCTGTTCTCTGGAAAGGTGAAAAAATAAATTATTGTCCTCTTCGATGCATTGTAATATGTTATGAATGTTGAACTGTGTAATAGTATAGAAAAGTCTGAGCGTAATTGCAAGTATAATTTAGTAATTCTTTCAACAAAACCATTTTATAATGAAAGATTAATCTCGCCAGTTCTCCCCGCCCAGTTTGAATGGCTGGCTGACCATGCGGATTCTCTCCATAATTCGTGCAGCTTTAATCGGCTCTTTTTCCCCGCGCTGACTCGTTGTCAGATGATGTTCTAATTCATTATAATCAAAATTGGATGTGAAGAATACAGGTAACTTTTCCGCCATACGGTACTGCAAAATCGTGCCTAGCACTTCATCGCGTGTCCACGTTGACATCGTTTCTGCTCCTATATCATCCAGCATCAAGACAGGAGCCCTTTTTACAAACTCAATTTTTTCGTCCAATGTTTGGTTTTGGATAGATTGCTTCATTTCACGCAGAAACTCCGGCACATATACTACAACAGTCTGTATACGTCTAGTTGCCAGTTCATTCGCCAACGCACCTAAAATGAATGATTTTCCAATACCGAAGTTACCGAATAAATAGAAGCCTCTTTCAGGGACTTTACCGGTAGATTCAATTTGATTCAAGAAGTCTTTCGCGGCGCGCATTACGATCACGCGACTATCTTCAGAGAGGAAGTTCACGTCAGACAGGCGCGCTTCCATCACTTCTTTAGGCATGTACATACTGTTCACCATTTTCGAGATGTTTCTACGTTCATCTTCCAACTGCTTAGTTGGACAGACTACGTAATCAATATCAATAAGGCGCTGTGAGATGACTAATTTCGGCTCAAAGCCTTTCATGACATTAATACATCCATCGAGATTCGGACAGCGCTCACATGCGTGAGAAGCCGTTGTGAATTCATATAATTTACCTAGACTGCGGTTGACCACTTCTGTATTGACTTCATCGGAATGATCGCTAATAAATTTTTGTACAGCCGGGTCTTCCATCACTTCCGTTCGAAGCTCGTCGTATTTCTGGGCTAATGAAGGAGCATTCACTACGCGTTTCATCGCATCCCCAATTCGTTCCATGTTATTTCACCTCTGATTCTTGAATCCCCAATTCTTTCAATAACTTCTGGCGTTCTTCTTCCACATTGAAGTCATCAGGCTTTTCGGATTTCTTATTCTTTTTATCGCGCTTGGAAAACCATTCTGGAACTTTTTCTTCCCGGGTTGGCTTTCGACTTCTCGGTGTCGACTGCTTCCCTTCTTTAAGCCATTTCATGTATTGATCATGTTCTTCCCTTGATAACTTCAAAGCTGTTTTAGCATCATTTACTTGTTTATTCGCCCAATGGGAAGCAATGCGTTCCACAAAACTACTAGTGATTTTTCCATCATTACGTAGCATGACATATTGTAGCAAGACATTGACGACACCCACTGGGAATTTATGCAGATTGATTAATCGTTCAGCAAGCTGAATATCTACAAGGAATGGTTCTTTTTTACTTACTTTACGTAACATCTCTTTTGGTGGTGTATGTTCCAAATAAAATAGCAATTCTTCGTCACGACTCATATTTTCTTTAGGCTCTTCGTCGACTACCGGTTGTGTAAACACCGACTGTAATTTTGGTGGTTGCTTTGATGTATTCATCTTATAAAACTCCGCAGCCGCCTTACGAACTTTTTCTTCTGTCAGCTGATGGTTTTCGTCCATTGCAATCATCACGACTTTTTGCATATCAAGCGGACTGAGTGAATACAAGAAAGCTAGCATCGCGATCATTTCTTGAGAAATAGAGCGCAAAGAAGCTTTAGGAATCATTTGATCGGATAGTCCGTTATAAAATAAATCAAAATTAAAATTCAATACGTAAAACGGTATGCCAGGAGGCTCACTTTTCCCTTGAAATTGCATACCTGCAGTCAATTCCATCGCCTGATCGCCTCTTGCTGGTTTATAGACATCTAAAAACGTCCGTGATATATCTTGATACTCATCTTTTGCAATAGGTTTCTCTAAAAACCGGTCACGCAACTGACGATAGGGCTGCTCTCCGATTTTACTGAATAAAAATGTAGACAAAAGCGGATCGTTGAAGAAAGAAGATGCATCGAGCGGCGGTAATAGCTCGTATAGGAAAGACCGCTTATCTATTTCTTGTTTTTTCTTATACGTACGTAATAATCCAATAGCTTCCAATGAAATCCTCGCTTCAAAAATGGATTGAAGTGGGAAAGAAGACATATTCATCAAATAATAGTGGGTATGTTCTTGCGGTTCCTTGCTTTCCGCATCTGTCCAAAGAGTCATAAACAGACTGATCGCCTCGGGACCGATAAGTGGCTGATAAAATAGCGTTAGCATCTGCCGATCATACGCAGAAAAAGGATGTGCTAACTTTACTTCGAAGGAATCGACAGGCTGCAACTCGGTATAAAGCATTTAAACAATCGCCTCCCCTTCTAGATCAACAACTTACTCTTGTTCATCTTTCCTGTTTTGCAATTGTTGCAACTCGTCTATAAAGATGGTGATGTCTTTGTAGTGGCGGTAGACAGACGCAAATCGTACATATGCCACTTCATCCACATCCACTAATCGTTCCATCACCATTTCTCCTACTTGTTCGGAATCTATTTCGACATTTCCTGAGCTTCTTAGTTCTTTTTCGATAGAAGCCACGATATCTTTTAATTGTTCGATCGGTACCGCACGTTTTTCACAAGCACGAATTAATCCTCTCAGCAACTTTTCACTGCTGAATTCTTCTCGCGTCTTATCTTTCTTTACGACAACTAACGGAGAATGCTCTACTTTTTCAAAAGTCGTGAAACGAAAACTACATTTTTCGCATTCACGTCTTCGTCGAATGGAGCGGTTTTCTTCCGCAGGCCGTGAATCTATTACACGTGTACCGTTGTAGTGACAAGCTGGACATAACATAGTTAGTTCCTCCGCATTTCATTAGTACTTTTCATTATAACAGAAACTATCCATACAACAACAAACGGACACAGAAAAGCACTTCATCCCATAAGATGAAGTGCCAATTCGTTCATTAAGAAGTTACTTTGTCCGTTAATGCAGAAGCGACTTTTTTCGCCAATTGCACAACACGTGCTGAATAACCCCATTCATTATCATACCAAGCAAGCACTTTGATTTTACGATCGCCCATGACGATAGTAGAAAGGCCGTCAAGTGTTGCGGATTCTGTTGTCGTATTGAAATCGATCGATACAAGAGGCTCTGTAGTAAAGCGAAGAATGCCTTTCATCGGGCCTTCTGCTGCTTTACGGAACGCGTTGTTCACTTCTTCAACCGTTACATCTTTTTCTACGTCCACTACCAAGTCCACAAGGGATACATTCGGTGTCGGAATACGCAATGCCAAACCATGAATCTTTCCTTCAAGCTCAGGGAGTACAAGAGACAAAGCTTTTGCAGCACCTGTTGAAGTAGGAATGATGGACTCTCCGCAAGAACGCGCGCGACGCAAGTCTTTATGGGGATTGTCCAGGTTCTTCTGATCATTCGTATATGCATGGACAGTTGTCATTAAGCCATTTACAATACCGAATTCATCATTCAATACTTTTGCAACTGGCGCTAAACAATTTGTCGTACAACTAGCATTAGAAATTACACTTTGTTTAGTAACGTCTAATTTGTCGTCATTCACGCCGATCACAACGGTTACGTCTTCATTTTTACCTGGTGCTGTTAAAATTACTTTCTTTGCACCGGATTCCAAATGAAGTGCTGCTTTGTCACGTGAGTTGAATACACCTGTTGATTCTATAACGATATCTACACCAAGTTCTTTCCAAGGTAATTTCGAAGGGTCACGCTCAGAAATTAACTGTACACGTTTGCCGTCGATAATGATCGCGTTTTCTTCCGCTACGATTTCACCATCGAAAACTCCGTGTGTTGAGTCATATTTCAAGAGATGTGCAATCGTTTCAGCTGGATATGTCGCATTGACAGCAACTAGATTCACATCATCTTCTTTAATAATCTGGCGGAATACCATCCGTCCAATACGGCCGAGTCCGTTAATTGCAATTTTTGTAGTCATTAAAGGGATCCTCCTGCATGTATGTTATACTTTATATCTTTAATCGTTCATTAGTATAACACATTTTATCATTATGCCAACACTATTACACAATAAATTTACAAATTAATTCCCTCTATCATTTATCTCGGCACAGCTTGCCAGTTTTCAAGGATTGCATCCAACTGCTTTTCGGTTTCTTCCAATGTATCGTTGTTATAAATAACCGCGTCAGCGCCCTGTTCTTTGATATTCAGATCTAACTGGGACGCGATTCTGGCAGCCGCTTCTTGTTCTGTCCATTCATTGCGAGCCATCAGTCTCTGCTTTTGAATTTGCTTCGTGACCGACACGACGACGATCTTCTCCACATACTCCTGAAGTTTACTTTCAAAAAGTAATGGGATGTCCATAATGACGGTTTGATAGCCTTGTGTAACGTAGTCTTCTCTCTGACTGATCATTCGTCCTCTAATTGCAGGATGCATCAATTCATTTAACTGTCGCCGTTTCACTTCATCGCCAAAAATAATGGCGCCAAGCTGTTCGCGATTTAGTGTACCATCTTCACGTACTACTTCTTCACCGAATGTCTGTTGAATTTTATCAAGTAATGGGCTGCCTGGCTCAACAACTTCCCTCGCGATTACATCCGCATCGACAATAGGGTAACCTTTTTCACGCAACATGTTGGCTACCGTACTTTTCCCGCTTGCAATACTTCCCGTCAATCCGATAATCATGTGCACCACTCCTTATTTTTGGCATGCTGGACAATAGACAGATGTTCTGCCTGCAATCTGCTTACTTTTAGTCGGTGTATCGCATGCTACACATGTTTTTTTACCGTACATATGCAGTCGATCCTGCATCGTTCCCGCGTTGCCGTTCACTGAACGATAATCAGATATTGTACTGCCTCCTGCGTCGATACTTTCTTGCAAAACACGTACAATCTCATCAAACAATAAAATTTTACGCTTCTTGCTAATTCGTTCTGCTGTACGACCCGGATGTATTTTCATATGAAACAGTGCTTCTGTAGCGTAAATATTGCCGCATCCTGAAATGACTTTTCCATCCATGATCACTTCTTTGATAGGTTTTCTTTTATACTTCGGAGTTTCTGCCATCGATAAAAAATGGTCTAGCGCTTCATCGGAAAAAGGTTCGGGTGCCATTTCTAATAAAGGGGGAAAATCTCCTTCCGCCTGTAGTAGACGCATTTCGCCGAATCTTCGTATATCCGAGTAGACGAGTAATCCGCCATCTTCCATTTCTAAAAAGACATGTGCATGTTTCCGAAACTTCTCTTCTGTAATTTCATCAGGAGAGTTTACGACAAACCATGCACCCGTCATGCCAAGATGGCTGACGAGTAAGTATGGTTCATTTCCTTTCAATAAATGAAAATAAATATATTTACTGCGACGTACAATTTTCTCGATTTGCATGTGCTCCATACCGTGAAGAAAGTCGTCCACAGATTTTCCTTTAATAATCGTTTCTTTTCCAGCAGTTTTAGAAATAACCACGGTATCCGATACAGAAAGTCGTTTAACCGTCCGCCCTTCCACGAGCGGTGCAAGATCGCGCACCACTCCTTCTACTTCCGGTAATTCTGGCATATATATCACTCACTTTGTTTCGTACCAAGACTTGCCATAATTCCAATCGACTTTCAACGGAACGTCGAGTTGAATCGTTTGTTCCATGACTTCCGGCACGATTTCTTTTAATTTCTCCAGCTCTTCCATTGGCGCTTCAAAGATCAATTCATCATGCACTTGTAGTAACATACGCGCTTGCATATTTTCTTTTTCAAGTCTGGCATCCATATCGATCATCGCTTGTTTAATGATGTCTGCCGCCGTTCCTTGAATCGGTGTATTCATCGCTGTACGTTCCGCGAAACCTCGCAAGTTGAAATTCGAACTCGTGATATCCGGCAAATAACGTCTACGTTTTAATAGTGTCGTGACATAGCCTTTTAGCTTGGCATCCGTAATACTGTCATCCATATACTGTTTGACGCCTGGGAAGCTTGCTAAATACGTATCGATGAATGTCGCTGCTTCTTTCCGGTTAATATTTAAACTCTGTGATAATCCATAATCACTGATGCCGTAGACGATACCAAAGTTGACAGCTTTTGCTGCGCGTCGCATATTGCTATCGACGTCCTCTTCCTTGACACCAAACACGTCCATTGCCGTTTTAGTATGAATGTCCGCACCTTGGCGGAATGCTTCAATTAATTTTTCATCTTGCGAAATATGTGCAAGTACACGCAACTCAATCTGTGAATAGTCGGCCGCAAACATAATCCATTCTGTTTCAGATGGAACGAAAGCTGCGCGTATTTTGCGCCCTTCTTCCAAACGAATCGGGATATTTTGCAAGTTCGGATTGATCGAGCTCAATCTCCCAGTCTGTGTTAAAGCCTGCTGGAATCTTGTATGAATCTTTCCATCTTCATGAATTTCTTTTGTCAGCCCTTCAATATAGGTTGAGTTTAATTTACCGAGCTGTCTGTATAGTAAAATATGTTGAATGATTTCATGTTCGCTTTCGAGCTTCTCTAGCACATCCGCAGCTGTCGAGTAGCCCGTCTTCGTTTTCTTGATAGGCGTCAAACCGATTTTTTCAAATAAAATGACACCAAGCTGTTTAGGCGAATTAATATTGAATTTCTCGCCAGCCATTTCATAAATCGTCTTCTCAATTATCGCCAGACGTTCAGATAATTGCTCACCAATCGTTCTCAGCACACCTACGTCCGTTTTCACACCCGTTACTTCCATTTTCCCAAGTATCTTCGCTAACGGTAATTCCAGGTCATGGAATAAATCTTGCTGTTCATTGTCCGCTAATTGTTTTGTGACGACTGGATATAACTCCCACACCGCATGCGCTTTTCTCGCAGTATGGTTGGCAAGTTGTTCCAATTGCGGCACAGTTCGTTTAGCCCCTTTACCGTAGACCACTTCATCACTTTCCACACCATGATAGCCAAACGACCGTGCAATTTCGGAGACTTCATTTGTCGAGAAGGAGGGATTGACGATGTACGCCGCCAGCATGAGATCGAATTCTGCACCATTTAGTTCCATTCCAAGTCGTGCAATCGCTGCATACGCTGATTTAGAATCCGAAACATATTTACATGTTGTCTGGTCTGCCATCCAGTTTCTAAAGAGATCAGATGAAGTCGCTAATTCAGTAGAAATGAAATACGTATCGGTGTCATTCGATAAACCAATACCTAAAATATCTTGAGATAAATAATTATCCCCATCGATCTCGACGTGCAAAGACATCGTGTCCGTCAGCATTTCTGAAGTAATCTCTTCCACGGTATGAACATTGATTTCTTCAAGTGGTTGAACCTCGACCAATACATCCATCTTTTCAAGCAATGATTTAAATTGTAATTCTTTATATAGTTGTATAACTTCTTCTTCATTTCGTCCGATAAAATCCATATCATCCAATGACACCGTAATCGGTGCGTGAACTTCAATCGTCGCGAGTTCTTTACTCATGAATGCTTGGTCTTTATTATTCACGAGGTTCTCTTTCATTTTCTTAGCGGTGATTTGCTCTATCGATTCATAGACATTTTCTACAGAGCCGTATTCCTTCAACAATTTGATGGCAGTTTTTTCGCCAATCCCAGGTACGCCTGGAATATTATCGGACGCGTCGCCCATCAAACCTTTCATGTCGATGATCTGCAATGGTGCAAGTCCATATTTTTCCTCGATATGCGCGGGTGTGTATTTTTCAAGATCGGTGATGCCTTTTCTTGTAATACATACCGTCGTCTGATCATTCGCCAGTTGCGTTAAATCTTTATCTCCTGAAATGATAACGACTTCCGCTTCTGCATCACTGCACTCTCTGCTTAATGTTCCGATAATGTCATCCGCTTCATATAAATCAAGTTCATACTGCGTGATGCCGAAAGCTTCAATTAGTTTACGAATATACGGGAACTGTTCCGAAAGCTCGGGTGGTGTTTTTTGACGTCCACCTTTGTATTCTGTATACGTACTATGACGGAATGTGGTTTTACCTGCATCCCATGCTACGATTACGTGCGTTGGTTTTTCATTCGCTAAGATGGTCTCTAACATCATCGTAAAGCCGTATACCGCGTTGGTATGCACACCTTTTTCATTCGTTAATAAAGGTAAAGCAAAAAATGCACGATAGGCTAAGCTATTTCCATCCAATAAGACGACTTTCTTTTTCGTCAAAATCCATCCCACTCCTTCATGTTCGTCACTATAAAAAAACGTCATTTTCATCTAGTTTACCACGTTTGGCAACTCGAATGAAAATGACGCACTTATAATTACTCGATATTGCCGGTTAATAGCTTGGCATATGGAGAATCTGCTGGAAGGATGATCATCGTTTCGTCATTCACGACTTTCGTATAGGACTGAAGTGTTCTATACAGTTTGTAGAATTCAGGATCTTTTGCATATACATCGTTGTAGATTTTTGCAGCTTCGGCTTCACCTTGCGCAGTGACGATCGCTGCTTCTTTTTTCGCTTTCGCCAACATTTCCTGAACTTCACGATCTGTTTCCGCTTCAATCTTCTGCTTCGCTGCATCACCCTCTGAAAGATACGATTGTGCAGTCGAATCACGCTCTGAAATCATTCGTGTATAAATAGATTGTTCGTTTTCTTCAGGTAAATCAATACGTTTCATCCGGACATCTACCACTTTGATACCATAATTCCCATCGTCCAAAAACTTATTGACTTTGGCCGTCACATCATCATTCAAGCTTCCGCGAGAAGAATCTTCATCATTGACAACATTGACGTAATCGAGACGTCCCATTTCATTACGGACTACAGAATAAATGAATTCTTCCATTCTAGCTTCCGCATTGACAATATTACGCGCGTTGGAAATCATTTTAGCGGGATCTGTAATATGCCATATTGCATAGTTATCAATGATGATCCGTTTCTTGTCTTTTGTATTGATTTCCGCTTCTGACACGTTAGACGTCATTCGATTTTTCGGCAACGTACTGACACTTTGAATGAATGGTATTTTCATATTCATACCAGGCTTTTCGATAATTCGTGTAATCTCACCGAACTGACGGACGACTCGGTACTCATTTTCTTTGACGATAAATAAGTTGGATAACAGAATGACAAGAATCGCAAAAACTACTGTTAGCGAGATAATGAGTTTTGTGTACTTTTTCATATCTAACGCTTTTTTCGGTCGCATCTGCGTCACTTTAGGATCTGATTCCGGTGCCGATTTCTGTGCAGTTCTTTTTTGATCGGTTTCCCCCATCTTCTTGAGGGCCTCTTCTATCTTCTTGAAAGGGTTTTGTTCGTTACTCATGAAGCTTTCCCTCCTTTTTCAGCTGACTTATCCTTTTCTTCCGTTACTGGCGGCTGATCTTTTTGCAGCTGTTGGAGCGGTAAATACTTCATCGTTTCTCCGCTGTCGTTCATGATATAAAGATTTGCTTTAGGTAACACTTGCTCTAGTGTCTCAATGATCAAGCGCTCGCGAGTGATATCTTTACTTTTTGCATATTCATTATACAAATCACTGAATACCGCTACGTCACCACGCGCTTGTTCGATACGTGCCGTCTTTTTTCCTTGCGCTTGGGATTTGATTGCGTCACGTTCACCAATCGCTTCTTTTGTCCTTTGGTTTTCGTACTTTTTCGCTTCGTTAATTTTCGTGTTTTTCGTTTCACGCGCATCTGTTACAGCAGTAAATGCTGCACGGACTTCTGCGTTTGGTAATTCCACGTCTTGCAACTTCACGCCTTGTACTGCTATACCAATATCATATTTTTCTACTAAACTAGTTAATAATTCACGGGTCTTTGCTTCGATTTCCGCTTTTCCATCCGTTAGTGCCGCATCGATTGTGGAACTACCGATGACTGAACGAATAGAGGCAGATGCCGCATCCCTCAAGATTTCAATAGGGTCTTCTGCATTGAATAGATACTTCTTCGGATCCACAATCCGCCACTGCACTGTCAGATCGGTCAGAACGATGTATTCATCCCCTGTAATCATCTTCGTTTCCTTATCCACGATTTCACCTGACTTGTCTTGCTTGTAACCGAAATGAATACTGTACGTTTCCTTTGATACGATTTCTGTCTTCTGAATCGGCCAAGGCAATTTAAAATGTAGACCTGATTCCGTCACAGGTGCGCCAGCTTGACCGAATGAAATGACGACAGCTTGTTCAGATTCGTCTACTGTGTACCACGTAGTAAAGACGATCAATAAAAGTAATAACCCGGTGATAAACAAACCTAGAGTCACCAGAATTCTTTTTGTGCTCATTTCTGTTCCCCCTTTTCTATGTATGACTACTGTACGGAACAGTAGTCGAGTAAGTTTCATTTTTCTATACTACATTTGTTCATCGGTAGGTAGTTGAACACGGAAAACAGTGCCGACACCCACTTCACTGTCCACTGTGACAGTCCCTTGATGCGCTTCAGCGATGTGTTTCACAATCGCAAGACCAAGTCCTGTACCACCTGATTCCCTGCTTCTCGCACGATCTACGCGGTAAAAACGTTCAAATAGACGCGGCAGCTCTGAAGGCATGATGCCAATCCCTTGATCGCGGACTGTGATTAACACATTTTCTTCTATTTCTTCTACAGAAACTGTTACAATCGTTTTCTCTTGCGAGTAAGCGATGGCATTATTCAATAAGTTCACCATGACTTGCACTAAACGATCATGATCTGCAGGGATGATGAATTGGTCTGGCATATGCAAATCAATTCGCATATCTTTTTCCTGCACTTTTGCTTGAACGATTTTGACGGATTGCTCCACTACTTCTACCACATCAACAGGGGTTCGCGTAATTTCAAAACTGCCACGTTCCATGCTGGACAATCGCAATAAATCTTCAATCAATAATTGCAGACGATTACTTTCTTTATACATAATCTCTAGGAAATCTCGCTTCATCACAGGATCTTCCACTACACCGTCAAGCAACATTTCTGAAAAACCTTTAATCGACGTAACAGGTGTTTTTAATTCATGGGACACATTCGCCACGAAATCTTTACGTACTTGCTCTAGACGAACCAGCTCTGTCACGTCATGCATGATAATAACGATTCCAAGCCAGTTACCATTTTCACCGATGACAGGTGCTCCGTATACTTCTAAATAACAAACGCCTTCTTTAAGTAAAACTTTGGATTGAAATGAACGTACTTCCTCCGTTAAAAATATCGTTTCTATTTCTCTTTCAATATCTGATGGCAAACCAATATCTTTAAATGTTTTTCCCATTAACTCTTCACCATTGCGATGGAATGTTTCTTCAAACACACGGTTGACTAAGTTGACTGCCCCTTGTCTACCAAACATCAATAGACTGCTACCAATGCTACTGACTAATGTATTTAAACGCTCTTGTTCCATTGCGCGTAGTGCAGCGTTTCCTTGTAATTTCTGCGCGACTTCATTGATGGAACTCATCAGTTGGTGATTGGTTGCAGTGTCTTCATTATGCGCTCGTACCAAATAATTGCCTTGCGCTAATTGATGGATAACACCTGTAAAGTGATCAATTGGCCGGACATATTGCTGAAGGATTTTTGCCATAACAAACATCGTAATAACAAATACTAAAACGAGTGTAAACAGTAAGTAGACCCAATAGGTTTGTTGTATAGTCGCGTCCACATTTTCTCCAAACAAATGAAAAAATTGTCCTAAGATAATTCCTAGCACAATTAATAAAATGGATAAAATGATGGCTGATGCAGTTAAAATTCTTGTGTAATAATACTTCATCTAGTTTTGCTCCCCGAACTTGTAACCGACGCCTCTCATCGTTTTAATATAGCGCGGTTTCCTCGTATTTTCTTCGATTTTATCGCGCAGATGGCTAACATGTACATCCACAATTCTAGAATCTCCCGCAAACTCGTAATTCCAGACCGCTTGTAACAACTGATCTCGAGAGAACACCCGATTCGGATGCTTCATGAAATAAACAAGCAACTCAAATTCTTTCGGTGTGAATTCTAGCGGCTTTTCATCCAAATACACTTCCAAGCGTTCCGGATACACTGTCAGCTGCCCTGCAACCAATTTCTTTTCCTTCATAGGGTTGCGCTCACCTGTACGCCTAAGAACTGCACGAACTCTTGCCGCCACTTCACGAGGACTAAAAGGCTTGGTCATATAATCATCGGCACCCATTTCTAGCCCTACGATTTTATCCATCTCTTCTCCTTTAGCAGTCAACATGATGATCGGCGTTTCAATATTCTCTTTTCTCAGCATACGGCAAACTTCTATTCCGTCTATTTTAGGCAACATTAAATCTAGAAGAATCAAATCAGGGTGTTCATCTAATACTTTTTCCACGGCTTCTTCTCCATCATTCGCGAGTACGGTTATATAACCCGCTTGTTGCAATGTGAATTCAAGTAGTTTTTGTATTGACTGTTCATCTTCCACAATCAAAATCTTTTGCTGTTTAATTCCCATCCGCGGATTCCTTTGTTTGCATGAGTTTGGCAGGAAGCTTTTGTGGAGCGATGACCACTACTTCTCCACTCATAATTCGTTCGCCTTCTTGATCGGTTGCATCTACTTGGATGGTTACTTGGTTTGACTGCACTTCAAGTTTTGTAACTTCGAGAACGAATTCAACTATCGAGTAATGATAGACTGGTTTAGGAAAATGTAGTTGTTGATTGATTATATGTGCTCCTGGTCCCGGCATATGTTTCGAAATAGCGGCTGTCACGATACCCGTCAACATAATGGGTGGAACGATCGGCTGTCCGTATATCGTCTCCGCTGCATAATCATGTTGTAAATATAACGGATTGGCATCGTTCGTCAATCCTAGGTATAGCATCAAATCTTTATCTTCTATTTTCTCGGTCAAGTGTAACCTCTCGCCTATTTCTAACTCTGCTATATCTTTCCCTATCAATTTCCGTCTACTTTTCAACAAACAAACCCCTCCTATATTTCTAAAGTCATCCATAAAAAAGCTGAAAATTACTTCAATAATTAAATTATAACAATCCACCCATGAAAAATCGAGTTAACAAGAAAAAAGATCGGACCGCTAGATAGCTGTCCGATCTTCAACCTATAAATTTACGCTAGAACACTCATGACTGTACGTACAGAATCAGCGGACTTTTGAAGCGCCATTTTCTCATCGTCAGTTAATTCAAGTTCTATGATCTTTTCAATACCGTCCGCGCCTAACACCGTAGGAACACCTAAATAAATACCATTCATTCCGTATTCGCCTTCTAGAAATGCAATAGATGGTAATACACGTTTTTGGTCTTTCAAAATCGCTTCTGTCATTTCCACCAATGCAGCAGCCGGCGCATAATATGCGGAACCATTGCCTAATAGATTGACGATTTCAGCGCCACCTTTACGTGTACGTTCTACAATTTCTTCCAGACGACCTGTAGAGATCAAGTTTTCTAGAGGTACACCGCCAGCAGTCGAATAACGAACTAGAGGCACCATATCGTCTCCATGGCCACCTAAAACGAATCCGGTTACATCTTTCACTGATAGATTCAATTCTTGTGCGACAAACGTCCGGAAACGAGCTGTATCCAGTACACCCGATTGACCGATTACACGTTCTTTAGGGAATCCGGATGCTTTGTATACAGTATACGTCATGGCATCCACTGGATTCGTTAGAACGATAATCTTCGTATCAGGAGAATACTTTACAATTTCAGCTGTTACTGACTTCATGACTTTTTGATTTGTCTGTACTAAGTCGTCACGGCTCATTCCAGGTTTACGCGCAATACCCGCAGTAATGACCACTACATCCGAATCTTTTGTATCCTCGTAATTGGATGTACCGATGATGTTGGCATCAAACCCTTGAACCGGACCAGCTTCCAACATGTCCAATGCTTTGCCTTTCGTTGGATTTTCCATTGCTGGAATATCCACGATGACGACATCACATAATTCTTTTTGAGCTAAAAGGAATGCAGTTGTTGCTCCAGTAAAACCAGATCCGATAACCGATACTTTTTTACGCTTCAATGACATGTAAAACTCTCCTTTTTCAGAACAAGATAGTAGAAAGAGGGGGATTCTCATCCCCCTCTTTTGTCATGCTTATAGGTTTTTGATTAGTGCGTCAGCAAATCCAGAAGTGCTTACTTCTTCTGCATTGTCCATTAGACGTGCGAAGTCGTATGTCACTACTTTAGATGCGATAGACTTTTCGATAGAAGCAGTGATTAGATCAGCCGCCTCGTTCCAACCAATATGTTGAAGCATCATAACACCTGAAAGCAATACAGATGAAGGGTTAACTTTATCCAATCCTGCATATTTCGGTGCTGTACCATGAGTTGCTTCAAAGATCGCATGTCCAGACTCGTAGTTAATGTTCGCTCCTGGTGCGATTCCGATTCCGCCTACTTGTGCAGCAAGCGCGTCAGAAACGTAGTCACCGTTCAAGTTCATTGTAGCTACTACGTCAAACTCTTTTGGACGTGTTAGGATTTGTTGCAAGAAGATATCAGCAATTGCATCTTTTACGATGATTTTGCCTGCAGCTTCTGCATCAGATTGTGCTTTATTAGCAGCATCTGTTCCGTCAGCGTCTTTAATACGGTCATATTCTCTCCATGTGAATACTTTGTCGCCGAATTCTTCTTCAGCCAACTCGTATGCCCAGTTCGCGAATGCGCCTTCTGTGAACTTCATGATGTTTCCTTTGTGTACAATCGTCAAAGATTTACGACCTTCTTCAATCGTATAGTTCAATGCTGAACGAACAAGACGCTTTGTACCTTCTTCAGAAATTGGTTTGATACCAAGTCCGGAAGTTTCAGGGAAACGAATATTTTTAACACCTAACTCGGTTTGAAGGAAGTTAATTAATTTTTTCACTTCGTCAGAACCTTCTTGGTACTCAATACCTGCATAGATGTCCTCTGTGTTTTCACGGAAAATAACCATGTCACAATCCTCAGGACGTTTCACGGGTGATGGTACTCCTTGGAAATAACGAACCGGACGCAAGCAAGTGTATAGATCAAGTTCTTGACGTAGTGCTACGTTCAATGAACGGAATCCTCCACCGATTGGTGTAGTAAGTGGTCCTTTAATCGCAATTAGATATTCTTTAATTGTGTCAAGAGTTTCTTTTGGAAGCCAGTCACCAGTTTCGTTGAATGCCTTTTCTCCTGCAAGAACTTCTAACCAATTAATCTTCTTTTTTCCGTCATAAGCTTTTTCAACAGCTGCTTCAATAACACGTGAAGCTGCATGCCAAATATCCGGACCTGTGCCGTCACCTATAATGAAAGGAATCGTTGCGTGATCTGGGACGTTTAAAACACCGTTAGTTACTGTAATCTTTCCTTCGTTAGCCATTATTGATATCCTCCTGAGTTCAAAATCAGTGGGCCGGTATACGAGATACCGCCCCACGAATTTACTATTTTTTATCGTTCATTGATTGGAACATACTTTTGCATGCCTGGTCCAACGTACTCTGCACGTGGGCGGATCAAGCGGTTGTTTTCGTATTGCTCCAGGATATGTGCAATCCATCCTGAAAAACGAGAAACAGCAAAAATAGGTGTGAAAATATCATGATCGATGTCTAATGAATGATATACCGAAGCCGAGTAGAAATCAACATTTGGAGGCAATTTCTTTTCTCCAGTGACAATTGCTTCGATCTTTTCCGACATATTGTACCACTTTTCCTCACCGCGAAGAGTAGTCAATCGCTTAGACATTTCACGTAAATGCTTCGCACGTGGATCACCTTGACGGTATACACGGTGTCCGAAGCCCATGATTTTTTCTTTGTTAGCTAGCTTTTCACGAATATATGGCTCGACCTTATCTTCATCGCCGATTTCCATTAGCATATTCATAACCGCTTCGTTTGCACCGCCATGTAATGGACCTTTAAGAGCCCCGATTGCAGCAGTAACGCCGGAATACATATCAGATAGAGTAGCTACACATACGCGCGCTGTGAACGTGGATGCGTTCAGTTCGTGGTCTGCATGTAGTACAAGTGCTTTATTGAATGCTTCTTCAGCGATATCAGCAGGCTCTTCCCCAGAAAGCATGTAAAGGAAGTTTGCCGCATAGCTTAAACCTTTTTTAGGTGCTACTGGCTCTTGTCCTTTTCTGATACGTGCGAATGCAGTAACTACCGTTGCAACTTTAGCCTGAAGCTTAACTGCTTTATTGTAGTTTTCTTCTGGTGACATATCTTCCGCTTTTTCATCGTATAATCCTAGAAGTGAGACGGCTGTACGAAGTGCTGCCATTGGATGCACTTTGTCGATTGGATACGTTTTGAAGTGATCTAGAACCCCTTGTGGAACTTCTGCGTTATCTTCTAACTGCTGTTTCAATTCAGCTAGTTCCTTTTCGTTTGGCAAACGTTTGTGCCAAAGTAAATAAACTACTTCTTCAAAACTAGCATTTTCTGCTAAATCATCAATGCCATATCCTACGTATGTAAGAGTGTCATCGATAATGGAACTGATTTGAGTTTGTGCTGCCACGATACCTTCCAAACCTTTTGTTGCTGTCATGATATTCGCTCCTTCTTCCCAGTTTGGTCATCTCCTGAAGCGGAGTGCAGAACGATGACCATCTGCTAAATTATATTTTTATCTAAAACGCTTACAAAGACCATTATAAGCAACTTTAACGGTTTTGTGAATGGTTAAGATGTTTTTTATTTATTATTACCCGAAAGGAATGGACAAATCCGCATGATTTCCGTCGACTCCAAGCGTTTCCAAACCTATGTCCGTCAATGGTTACCGGCTGTATTAATCGTCATTTCTCTCATCGTGATTCCACCCGTAGGATTTGCGATAGTTTTCGCTTTCTTCACTGCTCCGCTCATGAATTCTTTAATTGCCCTTACAAAACTGCCGGCTTTTTTAGCTGCTTTACTCATAATGGGGGTGCTTGCCTCTTTAGTATACACCTTCCTATTCCTATCAATCAATGGATTGATTTCTGTCATTTGGACGATGGAAGATCAATTAGGGGTAATTATCGAAATGATGGATAGTCAAGGATGGAACCTACACGCGGCGGCAGAACAATTTATCCAATTAAGTCATGAAGCGATGGAAGGAATCATTAGTTTACTACAAAGAATGTTCCAGCAGATTTTTAGTACTTTTTTATTTATTATCGCGTACTTCTTCGCATTACGAGAAAGTGCTACCAATCGTTTTTGGTTTTTAGTGTACTTTCCTAAAAACTTCAGACAGGTAGCACGTAGGATTTTCGATAGGTCAAGCCGTTTGATGGGACATTTCTTTTCCGTTCAGATCCGATTATTTTTCATGACGTTTATTCTAATGGCCGCCGGTTTTTGGCTGTTGGATTTCGAGTCCTTCTTAACTAAAGCATTTCTGATTTCATTGGTCGATAGTATTCCATTCCTTGGGATCGGTCTGGTGTTTTTACCGATGATTGCCTTTTCCTTCTATATTGATGACATGCATTCGGCTATTGGCTTATTAGTTCTGTACATCATTTTATTAGTGTGTAGGCAAATGATTGAATCCATTCTTTGGGCACATGCATTTAAATTACGCACTGTCCATTCATTTGTCATTACCGCTTGTGCTGTTTATTTATTCGGATTATACGGTATCATGTTTTTACCATTCTTCTTATTTATCGCGTTGAAAGTTAAAGAACATCCTACATTTACATAACACGGATTTGACCGTTGCGTATTTTATTGTAGATCCACTTGACGATAAATGGGTACAGTATTTTGCGCGGGCCACTGAACAATAATACGAATCCAATAATGTCCGTAATAAAACCAGGTATTAGCAATAATAAACCACCTAGTAAAATACACACACTGTCTACTAATGCTTTACCTGGAGTTTCTCTATTGGCCATACGGACTTGTAAATCGCGCCATGCACGAAGCCCTTGTTTCTTTGCTAAATAAGCGCCACCAACTCCCGTTACGACAATAATCAAAATCGTAGGCAGGATACCGAGTGTTTTGCCTGAAACCATTAATAAAGCCAGCTCAGTTGTCGGTACAATAATAAATAATGCTACTAACCATTTCATATAGTGACCTCCAAAAAAGACCGCTTTCTCTTAACGAGAAGCGGTCTGTATATTTTTACAATACTTTTGCGTGACCGTTGTAGATGACGCCACTCGCTGCGTCCATTGTGATGTCACTGCCATTTTTAATAACAGATGTAATATTTTCCACACCTACGATAACAGGTATACCAAGACTCAAACCAACTACCGCGGCATGACTAGTCAAACCGCCCGTTTCTGTAATGATACCTGCACATCGTTCGAGCGCCGCAAACATATCACGGTCTGTAGAATGCGTAACCATGATGTCGCCTTCTTTAATTTGTGTCAATGCTTCTTGTGAATTCTTGATGATTTTCGCTTTACCGAAAGCAACGGTTTTGCCGATGCCTTGTCCACGACCAATTAAATCACCAATCACATGTAATTTCATCAAGTTCGTTGTACCCGCTTCACCAACCGGTACCCCCGCTGTGATTATGACTACATCCCCATGCGTTACATATTGGTTTTTTACACTCTCTTCGACTGATTCCTGAAGGATCCCGTCAATGTCGAGCGCTTTCTTTCCAATGATTGGATACACTCCCCAAACTAGTGTTAGTTTATTGGAAATAACTTCAGAACGTGTAACCGCAATAATGGGAACACCAGGACGGTATTTCGCGATCATCGTCGCGGTATGACCACTTTCAGTTGGTGCTAAAATCGCTTTTACATTCAAGTTTAGTGCTGTATAAGCCGCTGCTTGTCCAATTGCCTCTGTCAGATTCCCTTCTTTTTCTCTCGTTCTTGTGGAAACGACAGAATGGAAGTCCATGGATTCTTCAGTAGATAAAGCAATTTTGCACATTACTTTTACAGATTCGACCGGATATAATCCAGCCGCCGTTTCACCCGAAAGCATGATAGCATCTGAACCGTCCAAAATGGCATTGGCAACATCGCTTGCCTCCGCACGTGTAGGACGTGGGTTTCTTTGCATAGAATCCAACATTTGAGTGGCGGTAATAACCGGCTTACCATATTGGTTGCATTTACGAATCATCATTTTTTGTACTAAAGGAACTTCTTCAGCTGGAATTTCTACTCCTAGATCTCCACGAGCAACCATCAGACCATCAGATAATTGCAGGATTGCATCGAGGTTGTCGACACCTTCCTGGTTTTCAATCTTCGGTACGATATGGATATGTCCACCATTATTATTTTCAAGTAGTTCACGGATTTGAATGACGTCAGATGCACGACGTACAAACGAAGCCGCGATAAAATCGACGCCTTGTTCAATACCGAACAAGATATCTTCTTTGTCTTTATCCGTAATTCCCGGTAATTGAACGGAAACATTCGGAACGTTGACACCTTTATTATCTTTTAAAGGACCGGCGTTGATCACTTTTGTGTGGATCAAACCTTTTTCCGTATCTTTGCCTGTTACTTCAAGTTCAATTAACCCATCATCTAAAAGGACAAACGAACCACGGTCGACATCATGAATTAACTTTTCGTACGTAACAGAAAATGTTTCAGCAGTACCGAGTACTTCTTGCATCGAAATGTCTACTGCTTGTCCACGTACCAATTCGATTTGACCATCTTTCATTTTATGCGTCCGAATTTCAGGACCTTTAGTGTCAAGTAAAATTCCTACTACTTTTTCTTTTTCAGCTGCCGCTTTGCGGATTCTTTCGATACGTACTTTATGCTCTTCTTGGGTGCCATGGGAGAAGTTCAGGCGTGCTACGTTCATCCCTGCGTCAATCAGCTTTAAAAGTCCATCATATGATTCACTTGCCGGGCCGATTGTACACACAATTTTTGTCTTTCTCACTACTTATCGCTCCTCTGCGTCATGTCGACTCTGACTAATTAGATAGATAATGTTTCTGCCAAATCCACTAATGACAAGTCCAACTTTTCTCGTTTAATAAAGACTTCTTCTAAATTATAGTCTACCACTTTATGATTTCTCATACCAACAGCAGAACTTTTCTTTCCTGACAATAATATTTCAACAGCTCTTGCGCCGTATTGACTGGCTATTACTCGATCACGTGCCGATGGCGAGCCACCCCGTTGTATATGTCCTAAAATGGATACACGAGTTTCGACGCCCGCTTCTTTTTTCAAGATTTCTGCCAGTTGCGTAGCGGACATCATACCTTCAGCTAGTACGATAATACTGTGTTTTTTACCGCGATCTGTACTGTTCTTGAGGCGATTAACAATCGAGTGTACGTCAAATGGCTTCTCAGGTAGGATAATCGATTCTGCCCCTCCACCAAGACCTGCCCATAATGCTAAATCACCTGCGTCACGGCCCATTACTTCAATAATAAAAGAACGTTCATGCGATGTGGCAGTATCTCGGATTTTATCGATTGCTTCGACTACAGTATTCAATGCCGTATCAAACCCGATCGTGAATTCTGTACCGGTAATATCGTTATCAATTGTAGCAGGTACACACGCGCAAGGAACACCCAATTTAACGAGTTCATTGGCCCCCTTGAATGACCCATCTCCACCAATGACAACTAATCCCTCAATCGCGTGAAGCTTGATTTGCTCCAACGCTTTGGCACGACCTTCTTCCGTCATGAACTCCGGACATCTTGCAGATCGCAATATCGTTCCGCCACGCTGAATGATATCTCCGACTGAACCCAGTTGAAATTGTTCGATTTTACCGTCAATCAATCCTTGATAGCCATTGAATACACCGGAAACTTCTACTCCTTCAAAAAGGGCTTTCCTGACCACGGAACGAATTGCCGCATTCATTCCTGGCGCGTCGCCACCACTCGTTAAGACCGCAATTTTTTTCATGTCGATCCCATCCTTTAATCATGACTTGTATGTACGAGCAAAAGATGCGGTTGCCCGCATCTTTTATTCCGAAAAGACGCCAATATTCCGGAATTTATTGTATCGATTATCTATCAATTCATCTGCTGTCAATTCGCATAATGTCTTCAATGATCTTCGTAGCGTAGAACGGATTTCTAAAGACTGTTTGTTTGCATCTCGATGTGCTCCGCCAAGTACTTCGGGAATGATCTCATCAATAATATTCATCTCTTTCAAATCGGGTGCAGTGATTTTCATCGCTTCCGCCGCTTGTTTAGCAAGTGAAGGATCTTTCCACAAAATAGACGCTGCACCTTCAGGTGAAATAACAGAGTACGTGGAGTTTTCGAGCATATGGATATGGTTTGCTACACCTAGAGCGAGCGCACCTCCACTACCTCCCTCTCCAATAACGATGGAGATTACAGGGACTTTCAAACCAGCCATTTCAACCAAGTTACGTGCAATTGCTTCACTCTGTCCACGTTCTTCTGCCGCTTTACCAGGATATGCACCTTTTGTATCGATGAAACAAATAATAGGACGATGGAATTTTTCTGCTTGCTTCATTAGGCGAAGCGCTTTGCGATATCCTTCAGGATGTGGCATACCAAAGTTTCTTTTAACATTTTCTTTGGTGTCTTTTCCACGCTGATGTCCAATGATGGTTATAGGCATTTCTTCAAATGAAGCGATTCCACCGATTATGGCTTCATCATCTCCAAAGTTGCGATCTCCATGAAATTCGATAAAATCTTCGAACAAACGAGTAATATAATCCATTGTCGTCGGTCTTTCAGGGTGTCGCGCAACTTGTACACGATCCCAAGGCTCCATACTTTCATAGATATCTGTTTCCAATTTAGCTAGACGATTTTTCAAATTGACGATTTCAGAGGAAAGATCTACGTCATTAACTGCAGTATACTCTTCTAGTTCATTAATTTTTTCACGTAGTTTTACGATAGGTTCTTCAAATGCAAGTGTCTTACTCATACAAGTACAGCCCCCTTTCGTGCGTGAAGCTTCAAGATTTTACTCATTTCTTCTGGCATATCATTACGATGGACTACTGCGTCTAATTGTCCGTGACTCAATAAGAACTCGGCTGTCTGGAAATCTTCAGGCAGTTTTTCACGTACGGTTTGTTCAATTACCCGACGCCCTGCAAATCCGATCAAAGCTTTTGGCTCGGCTAAGTTAATATCACCAACTGAGGCAAAACTCGCAGATACGCCACCTGTTGTTGGGTACGTCATGATGGAAATATACAATAAACCTTTATTTGCATGTCTTTCAAGCGCAACACTTACTTTAGCCATCTGCATCAGACTGATTACGCCTTCTTGCATACGGGCGCCGCCACTTGCGGAAAAGATCATCATTGGAATCCCTAATTCAGTAGCTTTCTCTACAGCTCTAGTGATTTTTTCGCCAACAACCGATCCCATTGATCCCATACGGAAATGTGCATCCATGACCGCAACAGCTACTTGTGTACCTTGAATTTTTCCGACACCCGTTAGCACAGCTTCATTTAAACCTGTTGCTTTTGCATCGGCTTCTACTTTTTCTGTGTAAGAAGGGAAATCTAGCGGATTCTCTGTTTTCAAATGATCGTCCATTGATTCAAAGCTACCCTCATCAAATAAGTGATCGATCCGTTCTTGTGCCGTCATCTTATAATGATGCTGGCAAGAAGGGCAAACTTTACCATTCTTCAACAAGTCTTTTGTCAAAATCACGTGCTTGCACTCCGGACATTTCGTCATAATTCCTTCTGGCACATCTGCTTTACTCTTGGCAGAAGGCATTGTATGTTGGTCAACTTTTGGTTTCTTTTTGAATAATTCTTTGATACTCATTCTATTTCCCTTCTTTCTCCCTCAACTTGATTCATCCATTTTTCATAACAAATTAAGGCTTTTTCCTTATTACCTGCCATCATTTCATCCAGCAGTTCATGCACTATAGCTATTTCCTCATCAGCCTCAATAGCTATATCAAAAGAAACACCGCTATACTGTTTCAGTAAAAACCAAATTTTCAAGGAGAGTCGATTTTCAGTAGCGACAATGGTTTCGCGCACCATATCTTCACGCAAAAACACGGATTCTCCTTCTCTCAACTTACTTTGCATACCTACCCAAACAGGCAGCATGCGCAGTTCTTCATTTTCTGTGACCGTTGTAATAGCGGCCCGCTCATGGATCATCCTAGTTTCAACTACATCTTGGATGGACCGTGCTTGCTGCATAATAAACGTCGAGAGAACTTCCACTAATTGATGTTTTTTGAAATCGGATAGGAACGTCCCTTCACCACGCCTCGTCTCAATGAGGCCTAGCAATTCCATACTTCTTAACGCCTCGCGTACTGCTGTTCTACTTACTTGTAGCTTTTCTGCTAGGTGACGTTCAGATGGTAACCTATCGCCATATTCGATTTTTTGTTCGCTAATCAGTGATTGCAGTTCTCCGATAATATCCAAAAAACGCTTGGATGATGATTGTGAATTTTGCATGAGGAGAACTCCTTTTTCATACCTTCAACAGAGTGGTCTGACCACCCTGCATACAAGCATACAAAAAAGTCGGCACCACGTAAAGCAATTTCGTGAAATTACAAGTGTTTTTATTTCGTCATTTTTCTTACCGACTGAACGCTCGCTTAGTAAAAAGTCGAAGTATGGTCAATCGTGACGTGGATTGCGTCATGATTGACCAGAGTGGACTGTACTAGTATTTTCTTAACGTTTTTTTATTCTCCCGAAAGATTGAGCGGCAATACTTGTTCTACTATAAGTTGTACGGATTGATTTCGGAAATCAATGCTTCCTGAAATTTGAACAAATGCTCCCTCTTTTAAGTGGACGCTAATCTGCGTGTATTGTTTCGGAAATATAGTACAAGAAATTTCATCAGTCTCATCTTGTAACGTAAGAAATGCCATCGCTTCACCTTTTTTGGTACGAATCCTCCTGATCGACAAAATAATTCCCATACACTGCACTTTGGTTCCTTGCTGTAAAGAAAATAGAGAAGATATGGTCGCTATTTGACTGGGTGTATTTCGCTTCAATTGTTCAACAGGATGCTCAGACAAATAAAAACCTAAAGTATCATGTTCAAAACCGAGCATAGTCATTTGATCCATTGTGCCGCCCGGTGTATATTTCGGTTGCGAATTAAATTGAAACTGATCGCTTAATGCATCATCTCCTATGAAGAGCGCATGGGAATGTGCAGCATCTATTGAAGCGAGGAGCACTGAACGCTTCTGCTTAAAATCGTCAAGTGCACCTGCTTTAATTAATGGAATTATAGCTTTTTCTGTGAAATGATCAGCTCCAAGCGAGATCGCCATGTCAAACATGGAAGACCAGCTCCCCTTTTCACGCGCTGCAGCTAATTGCTGGTAAAAAGCGAACGTGACTCCTTTTATAGCGCCTAAGCCAAGACGAACCGCATGTCCTTCGACTGTATGTGAATAGCGGCTTTTCGTGACAGACGGAGGTAGTATCGGAATACCTTTTGCTTTCATTTCACGAATTACTTCTGTCATTTTATCTTTACTTCCAGTTAAAGAAGATAAAAAAGCTGCATAAAAATACGTCGGTTCATTTGCTTTGAAAAATGCCAGCCGATAGGAAATCAATGAATAAGCCACCGCATGGCTTTTGGGAAATCCGTAATCCGCGAATTTAACGATCAAATTATAGACATTGTTTGCCTTCACTTGATCAAATCCTTTTTTACGCGCTCCCGCAGTAAAGTGCTGTCTTTCTTCTTCCAATACTTGCTGATTCTTCTTACTGATTGCGCGTCTCAGAAGATCGGCTTCCGCCATGGTGAAGCCTGCAATATCCACAGCGATTTTCATGATTTGTTCTTGATAAATAATAATCCCGAATGTTTCAGCTAGAATCGGTTCGACCTCGGGTATGTCATATACAGTCGGTTCGTGTCCATTTTTCCGACGGCTATAAAGTGGTATAAACTCCATAGGACCCGGACGATACAAGGCGTTGACTGAGTATATATCTTTAAAGTTATCTGGCTGTATCGTTCGCAAGGCGCGGCGCATGCCAGGTGATTCAAACTGGAAGATGCCTGTTGTATCCCCTGCTTTGAATAATGTATATGTCGCTTGATCATGGAGTGGTATCTGTTCGAAGTCAATAACCTGCTTTTTATTATATTGAATCATGGCACGGATTCTATCGAGTAGAGTTAAGTTCCGCAACCCAAGGAAGTCCATTTTCAGTAAACCGACTTCTTCTACGTCCTTCATCGCCCATTGCGTCAGGAACACTTCGTCAGATCCCATTTGCAGTGGAACGTAATGAACAAGTGGTTTCGCGGCAAGAACAACACCAGCAGCATGAGTGGATGCATTTCTCGGTAAATCTTCTAAACGTTCTGCTGCTTGTTGCCACATTTCTCTTCGTGGCTCCACTTGAATCCAGTCACGTAATTTCTTGGACTGCCTGATCGTCTCTTTAAACGATTGTCCACTATTCAATTCATTGGACATGAAACGAACTTCTTCAGGTGTAAAATCCAATACTCTGGCCACATTTCGTGCAACGGCTTTCGTTGAAAGTGTACCGAAAGTGATAATCTGTGCGACATATTGTTTGCCGTACGTATCCGCCACATAATTTACGACTTCCGTTCTGCGATGATCTGCGAAATCGATATCTATATCGGGCATGGTCACTCGTTCCGGATTCAAGAAGCGTTCGAATAACAATCCGTATTTAATAGGATCTACTTCTGTGATACCAAGTGCAAATGCAACTAAAGAGCCAGCTGAAGATCCACGTCCCGGACCAACCAAAATTCCTTCCGTTTTTGCGTAACGTACATAGTCTTCTACAATTAGGAAATAATCTGTAAAGCCCATTTGTTCGATAATCATTAATTCATAACGCAGTCGTTCTTCATATTCTGAAGATAGTGTCTGAAAACGTTGTTGCAATCCTAACCGACAATGTTCTTCCAGCAAATCAATGGGTAGTGTGCCTTCTACCACAGGAAACTTTGGAAGTAAAAAATCTTCTTTCTGGATCGCTACATCACAGGAATTCATAATGTGTTCCGTTGTCTGTAACCATTCTGGATACTCTTTGAACCAATTAGAAAGTTCTTGTTGTTCAGGCAAAAATGCTTGTCGATAACGATTAGGCGGTTTTTTTGAATCATTTAATTTATAGCCTTTACGAATGGCTGTTGCGACTTCATAAGCTGGAAAATCTTCTTTATGTAGAAAGCGTGTTTCGTGACAAGCAGCTATTGACAACTGACTTTCTTCACTCAACTGAATGATCGCTTCTTCATCAGTATGTGCTCTTCCACCCGGTCGGCTAATTCCAATAAATGTTGACGCGCTAGAAACGTTCTCCGTCAGGTTCTGCAGTACGTGTAGATTACGCGCGTTCGCCCATGATGAGTCCGTCATCGCACAGATGATGATGCATCCTTCCCTATAGGCTTGGAGCCAATTCAGCGGTAAGTTTTCTTCTTGACGTGTCGAAATAGCGCTGCTCATTTTCATTAGATTGGAAAAACCTATTTCGTTTTGTGCATATATGTATACAAGCACTTCATGATCTTCGATTTCTAACATAACGGATAAGCCAATTATCGGTCGGATGCCGTATTTAGTTAACATTTTACTAAACGATCGAACACCGTATAATTTGCTATTGACGATAGCAGCAGAAGAAGCCCCTCTTTTTTGCAAAAGAGGAGCCAGTTCATCTAACTTTACGATTCCACGCAATAGATCTGCGCCAGTTATAATTTGCGGATACATCAGGTTCATTTCAATCCCTCAGCTCTGCTTAATAGTTTCTGCAAAGTTCTTGCAGTTTAACGATGATTTCATCTACTTCTGTCCATGAATATGCGGAAGCGCCTGACGCTAATGGATGACCGCCACCATTGTGCTGCATCGCTAATGTATTGATAACAGGACCTTTCGAACGTATGCGGACACGGATTTGGTTCTGTTCTTCAATAAAGATGATCCACGCGCAAATTCCTTTCACTTCTCCAAGTGACCCAACTAGCTGAGACGTCTCCGATACAGTTACATCGAACTGCTTCAAGATTTCTTGAGTTAATTTAATATAAGCCGCGCCATTTTCATCAATCGTAAAGTTTTGGTAGATATATCCTTGCAAATGCAAGATTTTACGGTCCATCTCATACATGCCCGCGAACAATTTCGTTCGATCAAAAGGTTGCTTGATTAACGAGCTAGCTACTTCAAAAGTCTTTTCAGTTGTGCTCGGGAACATAAAACGGCCTGTATCCCCAACAATTCCTGCGAATAAAAAGCGTGCCGCTTCCGGGGAGATTTCCCACCCGTATGATGCTTGCCCTTCTTCATATAATGTATAAATCATTTCTGAACAAGAACTTGCTTCTGTATTCACCCAACGCTCATCGCCGTACGGGTCTTCATTCGGGTGATGATCGATTTTCAATAACCATGCACCTTTGTCATAAGATGATCCATCAATTCGACCCGTGTTCGCCGTATCCGTAACGATGACAAGCGCACCTTCGTAGTCTGATTCTGTCACGGTATTCGGTTCACCTAAATAACTCAACAGCTCATCATGCATACCGGCTGCGAGTACTTGCTTTTGCGGATAATTCTTTTCAATAAGTGCTTTCAACCCCATTTGTGACCCGTATGCATCTGGATCAGGTCGGACGTGACGATGAATGATAATTTTTTCGTATTTCTCAATTGTGTCAATGATTTGTCGTTTCATCTATATTCCCCCAGGTTTCTGTACAAGTATTCGCATTTCCCATTAAAAGCCGCTACAATATATAATGAACCTTAACGCGTAGGTAGAAGGTTATTTTGTATGTAATGGAGGCTTTTTTTGATGGAAATGGTTAATTTTATTTTTGTTTTTGGTATCGTCGCTTGCGGCGTATTCTATTTCGTTTTCAAAACACGCCAATTCCGCACGAACCATATGTTTCCCATCCGTAAAAAGATGTATGCAAGTTTGGCAGGCACAGCACTTGGCGGCCTATTGATCTTCTTTGGAATCAATCAATTGCTCATTTTTGATGGCACACTAACCTATATCGTGTCAGCTATATTCATTTTATTCGGCGGATATGTTGCCATATTTAACTTTAACGCCCAGAAACATTATAAGCAGTTTGTTGCGGAAGAACGTAATCTAAACAAAGCTGATGTCAATTGACATCAGTTTTTTATTTCTCAAAGAGCTGGAAAGTCCCCATAGCCTTCGCTACAATACCATCGTTTGATGTTAATTCGATTTCCAGTTTGATGAATCGTCGACTTGAATGAATAATTTTTGGCTCTACTGTTACCGTTGCGCCCAGCTGAACTTGTTTGATGAAATAAATTGTCACATTCTCGGGCACGCTTTCGCCACGTTTTTGAAGCTTAATCGTACGGCTGCCTGCTTCTGTCAAGATCGTCAGCATCGCTCCGTAAGATAATGAACCAAATTGATTGGTCATCTGCGGCACAACGGAAAACTCTATTTTTTCAGGCGAATTGGCAATGGCTTTCATTTGATTCTTGACGATGTCGTCAATTGTTTCCCCTTGTTGCGGTTGACGTTGTGTCATTTGCAATGCCTTCAAGACATCTTGACGACTGATGATTCCTTCAAGAACGCCAGCATCATTCACGACAGGCATTAAATCAATACCTTCCCAAATCATACTGTGTCCTGCTGACGCAACACTCATTTTCCCATTTACAGTAATCGGTTCAGGTGTCATCACTTTCCCAATCGTTTCTTCGTCTGGGTTGCTGACGACATCGCGCGAAGTAATAATCCCGACTAATGTTCCGTCGGATTTTACAACAGGGTAGGCTGAGTGCGATGTTTGGTGATTCACTTCGTAAAATTGATCGACTGAATCCTCAGGCGATAATGTCACCGTACTGGCAAGTGGTGTCAAAATATCCTCCACTAACAAAATCTCTTTTTCAATCAACTGATCATAAATCGCTCGGTTCAGCATAGTCGCAACTGTGAACGTATCATAACTTGTGGAAATAACCGGCAAATTCATTTCGTCTGCCAGTTGCTTCACTTCATCCGTCGCATCGAAGCCCCCCGTTACGAGGACAGCTGCCCCTGCTTTAATCGCAATTTCATGCGCTTTCAAACGGTTTCCTACAATCAACAGACTGCCCGCATCGATATAGCGAATCATATCCTCGAGCTGCATGGCTCCTACTACAAATTTCGTTAATGTTTTATGTAATCCATCACGGCCACCCAGCACAACACCGTCTACGATGTTGATGACTTCTGCAAATGTTAGACGTTCAATGTTTTCTTTTTTCTTTTTTTCAATTCGGATTGTACCTACACGTTCAATTGTATTGACCAGTTTCTGGTTTTCCGCTTCTTTTATTGCACGGTAAGCGGTTCCATCACTGACTTCTAATACTTTCGCAACTTGGCGAACGGAGATCTTTTCTCCCACTGCCAAGCTTTCGATATAACGCAAAATCTGCTCGTGTTTAGTTGACATGATTTCACCTTTTTCTTCGACCTGATGTAAGGTTTCGGCTTTTTGATAATCATACCATAAATTCATCCAAAAAACGGTCTAAGACACGAACAATGCGCCTTAGACCGTAATTATTTTTTATGTTTTACAGTTCGATGAATTCCCCGGGTTCCATTATTTTCACTTCATGATTCTTGACGAGTGATTTGAAATCTTCAGGATCTACTTCAATTGGCGGGAATGTATTGAAGTGGACCGGAACGGTTAGCTTCGGTTTTAGCAATTCGACTGCTTTTGCAGCATCTTTAGGACCCATTGTGAAGTTATCGCCAATAGGTAAGAATGCCACATCAATTCCTTCTTCCCCATACAGTTTCATATCACTAAACAGTGAAGTATCTCCTGCATGATAGATGACTTGATCTTCTATCGTCAATAGTAAACCAGCGGGCATACCTGTATAAATAATTTCATTGTCTTCCGTTGTATAGGAAGAGCTATGGAATGCCTGTGTATATTTCACAGTGCCGAAATCAAACTCTTTTGCTCCGCCGATGTTCATTCCATGCGTATTCAATCCTTGGAGTCCAAGGTATACGGCCAACTCATTCGGGGCCACGACTAAGATATCTTCTCTTTTGGCAATATCCAGCGTGTCGCCTACATGGTCATTATGTCCGTGTGTCAATAAAATCACGTCAGGCTTTTCATCATCCGCTTGTAGATCCGTTAATTTATTACCTGTAATGAAAGGATCGATTAAAATCGTCTTTCCTTTTGTCTCAATTTTTACGATCGAATGACCATGGTATGAGATTTTCACAACGATCACACTCCTCTTTCTAATGAACTACTCTATCTATACCTTCTACAAAACAGCTTAAAACCCTCTTTTTTGTTATACTAACCATTACAGAGGAGGTTTTATTTTGACGAACATTCAAAAAGTACAAAATTTCTTAGAGAAACATGATATTGAAGCAGCACTCATAACGAACCCGGATAATATATTTTATCTGACTGATTTCCGTAGCGATCCTCATGAACGCTTACTAGGTGTAGTCGTTTTTAAAGAAGCGGATCCATTTGTACTTTGTCCTGCGATGGAAGTTCCGGATGTAAAAGCAATCGGTTGGCAGTATGACGCTATCGGCTATAAGGATACGGATAATGCGTTCGAATTTTTAGAGCAAGCCATCAATGAACGAATCTCCACATTCTCGTTACTCGCAATCGAAAAAGAACATGTAACGGTTGATCGTTACGAAATTTTGCAAGAGCGTTTTCCAACTCTACAGTTTGCCAAGTTAGATGATGAACTAGCCAATAATCGTCTAATCAAAGATGATGTGGAACTTCAACACTTACGTAAAGCAGCTGAATTGGCAGATTATGCGATAGAAGTAGGTTGCAATGAAATCGCGGAAGGTAAAACCGAGCTGGAAATAGTCCAAGCTGTAGAGCAAGCCGTGAAACAAAAAGGTGCAGAGAAGATGTCATTTGATACAATTATCGTTTCGGGCACGAAAACTGCTTCTCCGCATGGTATTCCAGGCGAGAAAAGAATTGAAAAAGGTGATTTCATCTTATTTGACTTAGGCGTTGTGTATAAAGGATACTGCTCTGACATCACGCGTACGATTGCATTTGGCGAGCCTACAGAGGAGAAGCGTAAGATTTATGAGACGGTCAAGAAAGCACAGCAAGCAGCGATTGACGTAGTACGTCCGGGTACATTGGCTAGAGAAGTCGATCTTGCCGCTCGATCCATAATTGAAGAAGCGGGTTATGGTGAGTTATTCCCGCATCGGATTGGCCATGGTCTTGGTATTTCTGTCCATGAGTTCCCTTCTTTAACGGGTACGAATGATATGCCACTTCAGGAAGGCATGGTATTTACAATTGAACCGGGTATTTATGATCCGACCATCACAGGCGTACGGATTGAAGATGATTTGTATGTGACAAACGATGGCGTCGAAGTGTTAACAAAGTTCCCTAAGGATTTGCTAGTTGTCGGGGAGTAAAAAGGGAAAAGAAAAAACTGAAGACAGATTCCCATTCAGGGAGTTGTCTTCAGTATTAGGTTGCTACATTATGTAGTGGCCTATTTTCAATCGTTTAAATAGTTTCTAGTACATCTTCAACATTCACGTATTCCAGTTCTTGTGCTTCTGCTACTGCCTGGTACGTAATGTGCCCAGCTAGTGTGTTGATCCCTTTGCGCAGCGCTTCGTTGTCTGCACATGCCTTTTTGACACCTTTGTTAGCTATTTGAAGAGCATAAGGGATCGTGACGTTTGTCAGTGCCATGGTAGATGTTTGTGGAACTGCACCTGGCATGTTCGCTACTGCGTAATGAATGACACCATGTTTTGTGTATGTTGGCTCATCGTGCGTAGTGACACGGTCAGATGTTTCAAAAATTCCACCTTGATCAATGGCGATATCAATCACTACAGAGCCTGGGCTCATGGATTTCACCATTTCTTCTGTTACGAGAGTTGGCGCTTTTGCACCTGGAATCAGAACACAACCGATTACCAAGTCTGCGTCTTTTACTGCTTTAGCGATGTTAAATGGATTGGATACTAATGTTTGAATATGCTCTCCGAAGATTTCATCTAGCTGACGTACACGCTCAACCGACAAATCCAAGATCGTTACATGCGCACCAATCCCGATTGCAACACGCGCAGCATTCGTACCTGCTTGTCCGCCACCAATGATCGTGATTTTCCCACGCGATACACCTGGTACTCCAGCAAGCAAAATCCCTTTGCCGCCTTTTGTCTTTTCCAAATACTGTGCACCGATTTGCGTTGCCATCCGGCCTGCCACTTCACTCATTGGTGCTAGTAGAGGCAACCCACCACTAGGTAATTGAACTGTTTCATAAGCTATTGCTGTTACTTTTTTGTCGAGTAATGCTTGTGTTAGTTTTAACTCGGGTGCTAAATGAAGATACGTAAATAGAATTAATCCTTCACGGAAATACTGATATTCGGATTCTGCGGGTTCTTTAACTTTCAGTACCATATCCGCTTCCCACGCTTCAGCCGCTGTGTCGACAATTGTCGCGCCCGCATCTTTATACTCTTCATCTTGGAAACTTGAGCCGATTCCAGCACCTTTTTCGATTACTACTTCATGACCAGCTGTTAGTAAAGTTAGAACACTTGCAGGGGCTATTGCCACTCGGTTTTCATTATTTTTAATCTCTTTCGGAACACCTATACGCATGCAAAATCCTCCTAGAATTGTAATTTCTTTAAATTTCCTATTTTCTGATCTCTTTGTCGATTAATAACTATTTAATCTTATCAGAAAATAGATGATTTTACCTCTTTTTTTCAACGTTTTCCATATAAACTTCATTTTCTAAATTTTGATAAAATATTTCGACAAAAAAAGAAGGACTCTCATAAACTATGGAGAATAAGAATACTGTAGAAAGATTTTATTTTTAAGGATGGAGTGATAAAATGGCACTTACTTACAAAGACATCATCGTAGCCGTGGATGGTTCAGATGAGGCAAAATGGGCTTTCAAGAAAGCGATCGCAATTGCAGATCGTAACGATGCAACTCTTCACTTGATCAATATCATTGATACGCGTTCTTACGCGGCGGTTGAAGCGTACGATCGTTCCATCGCAGAACGTGCACAGAAATACGCTGAAGAATTGTTAACTGATTACCGTAAAGAAGCGGTTGAAGCAGGTGTAGCGAATGTGGAGATTCACGTAGAATATGGTTCTCCTAAGACGTTGATTCCACGTGATATCGCGAAGAAGCTTCATGCAGATTTAATCATCTGTGGTGCTACAGGGTTAAACCGTGTAGAACGTTTCTTAATCGGAAGTGTTTCTGAGAATATCGTTCGTTCTGCGAAGTGTGATGTACTTGTTGTACGTACTCCAGAACATCTACAAGGCTAATGCAACTAAAGGCTGTCCAAGAAGTCGTTCATTCGATTTCTTGTGGCAGTTTTTTTGTTCTCGCGTATGTTGCTAGAGAAATAGTATGAGGGGCAGGCACCGTTGACCGACATTCCAGGCGGACGCTTTCCCATGGGCGTGGCTTGAGCCGCTTCCTACGCTTCGCTTCGTCCAGGGTCTCAAGACTCACGCTGATCCATCGGGAGTCGCCGCCTGGAATGTCGATCAACTAGTTTACGTCTCGTATAATAGTAACGTGTATAGATTCCCACTCCAACCAAATGAACGTTCCTTCAAAGTTAGCTTAGCATAGAGACATTCGCAAGCGTCTTAGTGATTGCAGTGAAAATACGCTAATACGATCTAATAAAAGTCCCGACTGTCAGGTAAAATGTACCCTATAAGATAGACACTTTGAAAAAAGTCTATCCTATAGGGTACTTTTGTTTATAATGAATAAAAAGATGTGGGAGCGGATGAATGTGACTGAACGATTGTTTACCTTAAAAGAACAAGCACG